>JBFELT010000041.1:0-20480 GCA_041552015.1 Woeseiaceae bacterium | reverse complement strand
CTGACTCATGCCGTAGAGGCCTTTACCTGCCTCGCAAAGAACCCGATCAGCGACGCCTATGCGTCGGCGGCGATACAAAAGATCGTGACGGCGCTTCCTGTCGTGCTCGCGAATCCCGACCACAGCAGTGCGCGCCTCGAGTTGGCCGAAGCCGCAACGATGGCCGGTATCGCATTCTCGAATTCGATGGTCGGACTGGTGCACGCAATCGGCCACGCGGTCGGCGCCGTGTGCCACCTGCACCACGGCACCTGCATGAGCATCCTGCTGCCCAGCGTGCTCGAATATAACGTCGAAACCATCCGCAACGACCTGGGCCTGCTGCTGCCCTTCCTCGCCGGCGAGGAGGCCGCCCGGATGACCGCGCCGCAAGAGCGGGCAAGCGCCTCTATCGCGGCGATTCGCGACTTGCGTGACCGGGTTTTCGACGCGACTCAGTTACCGCGCAGCCTCAGCGAGTCAGGCAAGGTCGACAAGTCGCAGTTCTCAAAGATCGCCGACCTGGCCGTGGACGATGGCGCGCTCATGTTCAATCCGGTCGAAGCGGACAGGTCAGATATTATCGGTATCCTCGAGAAGGCCTGGAGCCTGCCGGCTTCCTGAGTACGCCGGGCCGAATCCGGCGCGTCGCGAGAGGCACGACAGGGGCTTTCGCGGAAGGCGCAGTGTCGCTGCTCATGGCTCTGCGACCCTCGGTTATTCCGCATTACAAATACCCCCGGAGTGTGAATAAATTTGCCTGTCCGCGGCGATTCGAAGCCAGATCGCAGAGATCGATCGGCTCGGCCGTAAGGCCAAAAAAATGTCTAGGTCCAATTCAGGGGATACACCAAGATGAACGGGCAATTGAGAAGCAGGTCCCTCGGGATGCTGCTGGTAAGCTGCGCGCTGAGTTTTCCAGCAGCGGCAGTCGAGTTTCAATGGGGAGAAATCGAGGGCAGTTTCAACTCCCAGATTTCTCTGGGCGCCAGCTGGCGCATGGAAGGCCAGGATCCACGCCTGGTCACGCCCGGCAACCTGCCGGGCATTGGTACCGCCTCCACCAGTACCGCGGACGACGGCGATGCCAACTTTAACGACGGCGACGTCTACTCGCTGATTCTGAAAGGCGTCCACGACCTCGAACTGCGCAAGGGCGATTTCGGCCTGTTCCTGCGTGGCAAGTACTGGTATGACGAGGAACTGGCCAACGGCAAGCGGCCGATAGGCAACTCAGCCAACCTGTACACGCCCAACCAGGCGCTGGCCGACTCGGGCTTTGACGATCTGGCGCAGGCCTCCGGCGTCGAGCTGTTCGACGCGTTTGTCTACGGAACCTTCTATCTCGGTGAGACAGGGGTACCGCTGGACGTCCGGCTGGGCCGCCAGGTCGCCAGCTGGGGCGAGAGTACCTTCATCCAGAATGGCATCAACTCGATCAACCCGATCGACGTGTCCGCTTTCCGGCGCCCCGGTGCCGAGATCAAGGAAGGCCTGTTGCCGGTCTCGATGGTGACCATCTCGACCAGCCCGACGGCCGCACTGAGCATCGACGCTTTCTACCAGATCGAGTGGGACAAGACCGTCATCGACGGCTGCGGCACCTACTTCTCGAACGCCGACGTCGCGGCGACCGGCTGCAACGTCGTGACCGCCACCAATTTCCTGAGCGACCAGCTCAACATGGCGAACGGCCTGTTTGTTACGCGACTGCCCGACATCGAGCCGGATGACAGCGGCCAGTTTGGTGTCGCGCTGCGCTATTTCGCCGAGAAACTCGCCGGTTCCGAGTTCGGTGTCTACTACATGAACTACCACAGCCGCACCCCGTTCCTGGGTGGCTACACGTCTTCCAACCCGGTGCTGGGCGGCCCGCCGAACGCGCCGTTTATTCCGGGCGACCCGCTGGGCGGCAACCCGCAGTACTTCGCCGAGTTCCCGGAGGATATCGAGCTTTACGGCGTGAGCTTCGCAACGAACCTGGCCGGCTTCGCGATTTCCGGCGAGGTCAGCTACCGGCCGGATTACCCGGTGCAGATCAATACGACCGAGATCCTGACGGCGGCTTTGGGTTACGCACCCTTTTCAACTGTGACACCCATCGTGCTCGCGGCGGGCTTCGGGGCCCCCGTATCGGGATACGATGAGCTGCCGTTTACGCAGGCGCAGGTCACGTTTATTCGCTTCTTCGACCAGGTCCTTGGCGCGAGCCGACTGTCGTTTGCCGCCGAGATCGGTGGCAACTGGGTTGGCAGCCTTCCCGAGCAATCGGTGCAACGCTACGGCCGCAACCCTATCTATGGCATGGGCTCATTCACACCCATACCGCTGGCGTCGCTCGGCATCCCGGTGCCCGGCAACCTGGCCTGCGACCAGCCTTTCTTCCCGCCGCCGCCTCTCGACCAGGTCATCAACCCCATCGTGCCGAACTCGAACACGGTCAACTGCACCAACGACGGTTACGTGACCGATTCGTCGTGGGGCTACCGCATGCGCGCATCGCTCACCTATAACGACGTGTTTGTCGGCATCAACCTGACGCCGAACTTTGCCTGGTCACACGATGTGGACGGCTTTTCGCCGAACCCGAACTTCGGGGAAGGCGAGAAGGCCCTGACGCTCGGTGTCAATGCCGAGTACCTGAACCGTTATACTGGCTCACTTTCCTACACAAGCTTCTCGGGTGGCGACTACAACACCATCGAAGACCGTGACTTTCTTTCCTTCAGCGTCTCCGTGAGTTTCTGACTCGCCGGCCGAAAATGAATTGCAGGAGCATCAAAACCATGAACACATTTACACGTATCACTGTGGCGGCAGCGCTCGGCCTGATCGCGCAGGGCGCGTTCGCGGAAATCTCGCAGCAGCAGGCAGATCGCCTCGGCGGGGATGAGTTGACGCCCATGGGTGCGGAGCGAGCCGCAAATGGCGCCGGCACGATTCCCGCGTGGACCGGCGGCCTGAGCAAGCTGCCGGCAGGCTACGTCGAGGGGCAACCGCTGGTCGACCCGTTCCCGGACGAGCGGCCGCTGTTCACGATTACCGCGCAGAACTTCGAGCAATACAAAGACAATCTGTCGCCCGGGCAGATCGAGCTGCTGAAACGCTATCCGGACACCTATCGCATGCCGGTCTACGCGAGTCACCGAACGGCCGCCTATCCGGATGACGTCTATGCGAAGATCAAGCAGAACGCGGTGACGGCCAAGACGACGGATGGCGGCAATGGCCTGGCGAACGTCGATTCCTATTGTCCGTTCCCGATCCCTGCCTCCGGCATCGAGGTCGTCTGGAACCACGTGCTCAGGTACCGCGGCGGCAGCGTTAGACGCACCTACGTACAGATCCCGGTGCAGGCGAACGGTGCGTTCAGCCCGGTCGTATTCGATGACCAGCTCACCTTCGCGAACTACCTGCCGTCCCCGCCGCCGAACCGCCTGTTCTATTACAAGCAGGCGATCAAGGCCCCTGCAAGGCTCGAAGGAGACGTGCTGCTCGTTCACGAGAACATCAACCAGGTACTCGAACCGCGTGCTGCATGGGTCTATAACGCCGGTCAGCGCCGCGTTCGCCGCGCACCGGACGTTGCCTATGACGGGCCGGGTACGGCATCCGACGGGCTGCGCACGGCCGACGATCTCGACCTCTACAACGGCGCCCCGGATCGCTACGAGTGGAAGCTACTGGGCAAGAAGGAACTCTATATCCCGTACAACTCGTTCAGGCTGCTGGACAAGACCAAGAAGTACAAGGACATCGTGCTGAAAGGCCACCTCAATCCTGACTTCCTGCGCTACGAGCTGCATCGCGTCTGGGTCGTCGAGGCGACGCTCAAGGAAGGTCAGCGGCACATCTACGCGCGCAGGACATTTTACGTGGATGAGGACACCTGGCAGATCAGTGTCGCGGACCTCTATGACGGCCGCGGAGAAATGTGGCGCGTGAAAGAGGCGCACAATGTTTCGCACTACCAGGTTAAGGTACCCTGGTATGCTGCCGAGACGTCGCATGACCTGATTTCCGGGCGGCATCTTCCGATCGGTCTCGACAACGAGATCGATGGCTACCAGTACCAGTGGGACTACAAGGTATCCGAGAGGGAGTACACACCTGCGGCACTGCGTCGTTCGGGTGTAAGGTAGCCTTGTAGCGCTATTGAGGGGGGACGGGGAATGACACGCTTCGCCGCGGCCGGATACCGGCGCAGGCCACCGTACGCCCGGCGTGCCGCCTGGCGCACGGTGCTTCTTGTCGGCACGCTCGGCATGCTTGCCGCGAGCCATGCGTCGACGGTCGATTTCCGCTTGCTGCCGGCACTGAAATCGGAACTCGCGGCAAAGAGCCTTCTACTCGATATCGTACGAGACGGCGATCGCCTGCTCGTTGGTGGCGAGCAGGGCAATATCCTCTATTCCGACGATGACGGGCAAAGCTGGACCCAGGCGGACGTACCGGTATCCCTCGCGATTACCTCCGTGACGTTTGCGCGCCAGGGCGAGGCCTGGGCCACGGCGCACGACGGCTTCCTGCTGCGCTCCGGCGACAACGGGGCGACATGGCAGGTCAAGCTGTCAGGATCGGACGTCGCGAGATTATCCGTCGCTGCTCTGGAAGCGCATATCGAGCGCCTCAGGTCGGCGGTGGAGAATGCCACGCCTGAAGCCAGAGAGGATGCCGAGTGGGCGCTCGATGACGCCCTCTTCGCCCTCGACGAAGCAGCGGCGGCCGTCGATGACGGCATGACGTCGCCGCTGCTCGACGTCTGGTTCGCCGACGAAAACAACGGCTACGTCCTCGGCGCCTACGGCGTCTTCCTTCGCAGCGGCGACGGCGGCGAGACCTGGGTTGCACACAGCAACCGGCTGAATAATCCCGACAAGTATCATCTGTACTCGGTCGCACGTTCGTCCGCCGGTACCCTTCTCATCGCCGGGGAGGCAGGCACCTTGTTGCGCTCGCTCGACAACGGCGGCGAGTGGGAGCGCATCGAGACACCGTACGCAGGCTCGTTCTTCGGGTCCATCGCCACCAGCGACGGCGGTCTGCTGATCTTCGGGCTGAGAGGCAACGTATTCCGTTCGACCGACGAGGGCGTGAACTGGGCCAAGATCGACACCCGGGACCAACGCACACTGATTTGTGGTACCGCGAGCAATGACGGCTCGGTCGTCCTTGCGGGCGCCGCGGGTGTGGTGCTTGACAGCCGCGACGCCGGCTCGAGCTTCCGTACCGTGCCCACCGAGGGCAACAAGGTATACAGCGGGGTTGCCCTTGCGGACGACGGCACTATCCTGCTGGTCGGATTCGGTGGCATTTCCGCCGTAGCGAGGAACAGCGATGAGTGAGACACCGAAAGATCTCACCGGCCTGAACGGGGCCAAGGCACCTGTTGCCGAACGTTTGCTGTTCGAAAACCGCGTCGTCGTCATCGTGTTGTTCGCGTTGCTGACCGTATTTTTGGGCTACCAGGCGGCGAAACTGGAACCGGATGCGAGCTTCGAGAAGATGATCCCGACGTCGCACCCGTATATTCAGAACTACCTCAGGAACAGGGCGGATCTCGCGAGCCTGGGCAACTCCATTCGCATCATCGTCGAAACAAAGGACGGCGATATCTTCGACAAGGAGTTCCAGGAAACGCTGCAACAGATCAATGACGAGGTGTTCTACATCGCCGGCGTGGACCGGGCCGGGCTGCAGTCGATCTGGACGCCCAACGTACGCTGGAGCGAAGTCACCGAAGAAGGCTTTCGAGGCGGCGCCGTTATACCCAATGCCTACGACGGGTCAGAGGCCTCACTCGACCAGCTGAGAACCAACGTGCTGCGCTCCGGCCAGGTCGGTCGCCTGGTGGCCAATAACTTCAAGTCGGCGACTATTATTGCGCCGCTGACCGATACCAACCCCGACACCGGCGAACGACTCGACTACCGCGATTTCTCGGCGAGCGTCGAGGAGCTGGTACGTGACAAGTACGAGACGGACAAGATCAAGATCCGTGTCACCGGATTCGCAAAGATCGTCGGCGACCTCATCGAAGGCGCCGTGCAGGTGGCGCTGTTCTTCGCAGCCGCCTTCGTGATCACGAAGGTACTGCTGCTGTTGTACTCGCGTTGCTTTATCGCGACGCTGGTACCGCTGCTCTGCTCGACGGTTGCCGTCGTCTGGCAGCTCGGGCTGCTGCACACCATGGGCTTCGGCCTCGACCCGTATTCGATGCTCGTGCCATTTCTCGTGTTTGCAATAGGCATAAGTCATGGCGTGCAGATCGTCAACAACGTCGCGTCCCGATTCTTTTTCGGAATCGGCGCGTACTGGTCTGCCAGGCGAGCGTTTCGCGCCCTGTATATCGCCGGCCTGATTGCGCTGGTCTCGGACGGCATTGGCTTCCTTACGCTGATGGTCATCGACATTCCCGTCATCCAGGAGCTGGCATTGACGGCGAGTATTGGCGTCGCGGTGCTGATCTTCACCAACCTGTTGCTGATGCCGGTGCTGTTGTCCTACACGGGACTCACCAATGCCTGCATGAACTACATCAAGCGCAACCAGGAGAAACCGTCGCGCCTGTGGCCGTTCGTCGCCAGGTTCGCCAAGCCGCCCTTCGCACCGGTAACGATCGTTGTCGGTCTCGCGCTGTTTGCCGTTGGTATTTATGGCGGCAAGGACCTGCGTATTGGTGACCTTGACCCGGGTGCGCCCGAGCTTCGCCCCGACTCTCGCTACAACCTGGATAATGCCTTCCTGACGGAGAATTACTCCACGAGTACGGACGTGTTCGTCACCATGGTGGAGACGCTGCCGCAGCAGTGCGGCAACTATCAGACCGTCGCCGCTATCGATCGATTCCAGGAGGTCATGAGCAATACGCCCGGCGTTCAGTCGGTGGTCTCGCTGGTAAACGTATCCAAGCGCGTGACCATGGCGATGAACGAGGGAAATCCGAAGTGGCATACCCTGAGTCGTAATCAGTACATCCTGAACAACTCGCTTGCGCACGTGCCCAGCAATCTCATCAATACCGATTGCAGCATGGTGCCTGTGCTTATCTTCCTGAACGACCACAAGGCGGAAACGCTCGAGACCGTCGTCCGCGACGTGGAGGCGTTCGCCGCCGAATACAACAGCGACGAGCTCCGGTTTGTCCTTGCCGCCGGTAATTCCGGGATTGAGTCGGCCACCAATATCGTCATCGGCAAGGCGCAGTACCAGATGCTGGCACTGGTGTACGGGGTTGTAAGCTTCCTCGTCTTCGTCACGTTCCGGTCATGGCGTCCTGTCGTCTGTATCGTCCTGCCGCTCGCCCTGACGTCGGTGCTCGCGCAGGCACTCATGGCGTTCCTGGGGATCGGGGTCAAGGTCGCGACGCTGCCGGTCATCGCCCTCGGTGTCGGGATCGGCGTCGACTACGGTATTTACATCTACAGCAAGATGAACACGTACCTCAAGCGCGGCATCGATCTCTACTCGGCCTATATGAAGACGCTGCGCACCACGGGCGTGGCGGTCGGGTTCACGGGATTCACACTGGCCATCGGAGTCGGTACGTGGATATTCTCACCGATCAAGTTCCAGGCAGACATGGGGTTGATGCTGACATTCATGTTCCTGTGGAACATGCTCGGCGCGCTGACATTGCTGCCGGCGCTGGCCTGCTACCTCGTCAAGACAACGCCGACGTCTGCTGAACCGGTCCCCGCCACCGCATAAATCGGGGTCCAAACTCTCCCCTGTTTCCTAGTCGTCAGCGACAAACACGGCTGTCGTTCGCGGCGGTACGTGGAACGTGCTGTCATCGTCATCATAGTGCGACGTCCGTACGACCGCGTCGTGCGATTTCCTCTGGATCGGATGCAGTTCGAAGTCGCAATCGTCGCCACTGTCAAAATAGAAAGCCCGAGACTCGGTCGATGCGTTAAACAACACGACGATCTCGACATCCTCATCACCGCGAAGGCTCATGACGACGAGGCCCGGGACCTGGTCGGGACCGGTGTTGTGGAATTCGACGCGGTCCATGACCTCTGCACCGTCAGGCAGGCGGAACAATCTCGAACTCTTGCGAATTCTGAGCATTTCGCGCAGATGCTTGTTGGCTGAACGAATGTCGCGCCGTTCGATATCGCCAAGGCTCGCATTCGCCAGCAGCTCGCCAACCACCGGCCAGTTGTTCTGGTTGTCGCCGAAGGGCGGCAGCCCGCGACCCCATCCGTTCTGCTCATAGCTGAAGTCGAGGATGTTGAACCAGTCTCCCGAGTTGTAGCTGTTGCGGTCCATCGACTTCGACCGAAGCATATCCTGACCGGCGTGGAAGAACGGTATTCCCTGGCTAAGCGCAATTATGCTGTTCGCCAGGTTGGCAACGCGAATGCGATCGTCCATGTACGTATCGAGCGGCAGCTTGTACTGGCTGATATCGAACAGTGTTTCATTGTCATGCGCGGCCGCGTAGTTGATGACCTCTTGCGGGTCACTTGCATAGCCCGCACCCGGATTTCCGAAGTAGTCGATGTCAGCACCGCGAACGAAGTCGCCGTTGCTGTCCATGAACACATAGTCGGCGAGCGTGCCGGCGAGTCCGAGGCGGATCCAGTCCGAAAGGCGCTTGAGCTCGGCGAGCTCATCGGCGCTGCCGCTGTTCATTGCGTTAGGGTCGAAATACAGGCCATTGACGAATCCCTGGCGGCGCACATGGTCCTCGCCGCTATCGAACGGTCCGCCACCACGTACGGCGTCGCGCATTCGATCGTTGAACGAGCCCACGCCCGTACCCATACCCATGTTAGCCTGCGTGGCCTGTTCGAAACGTGCGTCGTTCGCGACCTCACCGAAATTCCAGCCTTCGCCGTAGATGTAGATCGACGTGCCATCGACGCCGTCATCGCGCCGTGTCAGTGACTGCAGCATGTCGCGTGCATTCTCGATATTTCGCTTCGTGTGATGGCCCATCAGGTCGAAACGGAATCCGTCGACTTTGTAGTCGGTCGCCCAGGTCCTGAGGGAATCGAGCATCAACTTCTCCATCATGTTGTGCTCGGTGGCCGTGTTCGCGCAACAGCTGCTCGTCTCGATGAACCCCGCGCTGTTCAGGCGGTGGTAGTAGTCGGGCACGATCTTGTCGAGCACCGACTTTTCGCCCTGCAGGCTACCGCTGGTGTGGTTGTAGACGACATCCATAACGACTCGAAGCCCGGTGCGATTGAGGGCGGCAACCATTTCCCGGAATTCCATGATGCGCTCGGTGCCGTCGGCACTGGTCGAGTAGCTGCCCTCCGGTGTCGTGTAGTGGAACGGGTCGTAGCACCAGTTGAAGCCGTCCTGATCCTTGATCGCTTCGATGGCGGCCTGTTGCTCGGTACTGTTTGCCGCGTATCCGGTGAGATCTCCAGGCGTCGCGTGGCTATTACGATCTTCTGCTATCGTCGCACAGTCGAATGCCGGCAGCAGGTGCACGTGCGAGAGGCCGGCAGCCGCAAGGCCGCGCAAGTGCCGGCGGCCACGCGAGAACGGTAGCGAAAATGCCTTGAAGGTCCCTCGCATCAAGTCGGGCACCGTATCGTCATGCATGCTGAAGTCGCGTACGTGCAACTCGTATATCGATACGTCCTCTGCCGCCTTGAGGCGCGGCTTCTTCAGCTTGTCCCAGCGATGCGGCTTCAGGTCGTTGTCGTCGAGATTGACAATTTGCGTGCGCTTGCTGTCCATCGACAGGTTCAGTGAATATGGGTCGGTTACCAGGAAGGTTTCGATCTGCCCGGTGAAGCGCGCATAGACCTCGACCTCATACAGGTAGTACTTGCGCTGCCAGCTCGTATCGCCCGTGATACTCCAGGTGCCCGTTGCCGCGTCTTCGATCATCGGCATGACTGTGCTCGGCGGGTTGGCGTTGTCCGAATCATCGAACAGGTGCAGCCTGACTGACCTGGCGGTCGGTGCCCAGACACGAATCGTGGGCACGTTGCCGTCGAAGACGGTTCCGAGCCTGCCCTCATAGGTGAACAGGTCATCGAGCACGCCGGGTGCCTGTATACCTGTCGCATCCCTTGGCTCGCCTGCCGCATCGGTCGCTGCCAAAGCAAACTGGGTTTTCAGGATCTGCGGCACATCGGCGAGATGTCCGGGATCAATCTTGTATACCGGCAGGCCGGCCAGGTGACGAAACTTGTCGGCGATCGCACCGTCAACAACGCCGTCACGCGCCAGTGGCAGCGACTCGCCGCCGGCGAGGCCATCCGCCGTAATCGTGAGACTCGCATCATCGCTGTAGTGCAACGAGACGTTGCTGTCATCGGGCACGTCCCACGCCAGGGTATCGCGCGCGAGCCAATAAGCGCGCGCCTCTGCGATATTGCCTTTCGGCAGCTCCCCGCCGATCTCGAGCAGGTGTGTCACCGGATCGTAGGTGAACACGACGAGGGCACCATCGCTCGGCACCGTAAACGAAATATTCGAGCCATTCTGGGCACCGCCGGCGCCGTAGTTCTCATCCCAGCTCTCGTTATGCGCGACCTTGACTTCGTAATCGCCGGCCGGAATGTCGCGGGTCGAGAAGCCGTAGAGGCCGTCGCCGTCAGGGTCCTGTAGCCAGGAGCGCAGGCAAGAGGGCTGCCAGTCGCCCGAACAGCCAAGCTCGGATTGAAAGCTGCCCGGTGCGACGGCGATGACCGAGTTCTGGTTGCTGGTGATCCAGTTCGTCCCGCGTTCGAAATAAAACTTGACGTCCGTCGGGGCGACAAGGTTCAGCGGGATATTTCCGCCGTCGCGCTGTGCGTTGGCGCCGTAGTTTTCGTCCCAGGTGCCGTTGAGCGGTGCCTTGTACTCCCAGTCCCCGGCGGGCACGTTGAATACGCCCTGCCAGACGCCGTCCTCCTCGTCGAAAACGAGGAAGGTATTGCTGCAGTTCGGTTGCCAATCGCCGGGGCAGCCGAGTTCGTCCTGCAGGCTGCCCGCGATAGTTACCAGGGCGGGTTGAATGTGATGAGTGTCGTGGCTGTAGTAGAACGTGACGTCGCGTCCAGCCTGCAGATCGAGCTTGAAATTGCCGCCGCCTGCCCCGCCGTCGCCATAGTTCTCGTCCCAGGTATCGTTCAGCGCCACCTTCCACTCGTAAAACCCGGCCGGCAAGAAGAACGTCGCCTGCCAGTGCACGCCGTCGGTGCTCGTCAATTCCGTCGCCGGACAATCCGGCTGCCAGTCCCCCGGGCAACCGAGTTCATCCTGCAGGCTGCCGACGAGCGCAACGCTGCCGGGGTTGGCCGTGTGATCTGCCCACGCGGATTGCGATAAGATAAGCCATGCGAAAAGGGGTATTGCGGGCAGAAGACAGCGTTCGAAGGAGCGGGCAGGCACAGTGATCACGGCAATTCCCCTCTGATATATCACTTTTATTGTGAGTTTCACCTTAGGGGCTGCCGCGATCGCGAGTCAATGCAATGAATTCGTATTCATCGCATCCGACTTGGGAACGCTGCTGACTGCGGCAATCCCCGATGGCAGCCATCGAGAGCGGTTGCCAGACTGAAAGAAGCATCCACGAAGAGGGGAACAGAATGAGCGTTCAAACTCGCCCGAATGTCAGTGAGTGGAGCTTCGATCGTAGCCTGATCCTGTGGATCATGAAGCAGCTCGGCAATCCCCGCATCTCGATTCGGCTGTGGAATGGCGACGAATTCCCGGTGACAGCGGGACGACCCGTCGCATGCATGGAAATCCGCGGACGCAGCGCCCTGTTCGAGCTGCTCAGGTCGCCGTCTGTCGGTTTCGGCGAGTGCTACACGGATGGCTCGATCGAGATTCATGGCGATGTCCTCGCGTTTGTTAACGAGATCACCGCGGCGATCACGCAAAAGAACGACAGCGGCTACTATGGACCGAAGATTCGATCCCTGCTGTATGCCCTGCGTCGTAATTCACTTACGCGCTCGCGCTCCAACGTTCGTCACCACTACGACGTCGGCAACGACTTCTACAAGCTATGGCTGGACGAGCGCATGGTTTACACCTGCGCCTACTACGAGTCGCCGGAGGCCACCCTCGCCGACGCCCAGGTCGCGAAGCTCGATCATGTGTGCCGCAAGTTACAGCTGCGGCCCGGTCAGAAGGTGATAGAGGCGGGCTGCGGCTGGGGCGCCCTGGCGATCCATATGGCCGAGCATTATGGTGTCCGGGTGGTCGCGTACAACAACTCCAAAGAGCAGATCGCATTTGCACGGGCAAGGGCCGCGTCCAGGGGCCTGGACGAGCGGATCAGGTTCGTGCGCGACGATTATCGAACAATCGACGAGCGCTGTGACGCGTTCGTGTCGGTCGGCATGCTGGAACATGTCGGACTCGCCAACTTCAGGAGTCTCGGCGCACTGATCAGGCGCAGCCTGAAGCCCGATGGGCTGGGCCTGATTCACACAATCGGCCGCAGCTTTCCCAACAGAACCGACCCCTGGATCGTGAAACACATCTTTCCCGGAGGCCACATACCGAGCCTCAGCGAAATGATGAGGATATTCGAGCCGTACAAATTCTCGCTACTCGATATCGAAAACCTTAGGCCTCATTACGCTCGAACCTGTGCAAGCTGGTTAAAGAACTTCGACAGCGTTGCCGACGAAGTCGAAAACATGTACGACAGGGAGTTCGTGCGCATGTGGCGCCTGTACCTCGCCGGTTCCTCGGCCGGTTTTCAGTCCGGTACGCTGCAACTCTTCCAGGTTCTGTTCGCGCCGCGCGGCAACAACGATGTGCCGTGGACCCGCGAGTACCAGTATTCGGGCCGACCGGGACAGCACTGACATGCAGGTCGCCGACGCCATCGTCGTTGGCGGCGGGCCCGCGGGATCGACCTGCGCCTGGAAACTCAGAGAGGCCGGTCTCGACGTGCTTGTACTGGACAGGGCCGCGTTCCCGCGCAGCAAGCTCTGTGCGGGCTGGGTTACGCCCCAGGCACTGAGCGATCTCGAGCTCGACCCGGACGACTACCCGCTCAGCCTGATGGTATTCGAACGCCTCCACCTGCACTGGAAAGTACTGACGGCCAAACCCGAGGTCCGCCAGTATTCCATTCGGCGCGTCGAGTTCGACGACTACCTGCTGCGCCGTTCCGGCGCCCGGCTGGAGCGACACAGGGTTCGCGACATTCGGCAGGCGCGGGGCGACTATGTCATCGACGATGAATACCGCTGCAAATACCTGGTCGGTGCCGGCGGCACCTCGTGCCCGGTATACCGGGCGCTGTTTCATCGCAGTTCACCGAGGAGCGCTCAGTTGCAGACGGCGACACTGGAGCAGGAGTTCGCCTACGACTGGACAGATCCTGCCTGCCACCTGTGGTTTTTCGATGACGGGCTGCCGGGGTATTCCTGGTATGTCCCCAAGGCCGACGGTTACCTGAACGTGGGCCTGGGCGGCATGGCGACACGGCTGACCAGGAAAAACGGACACCTGCGCGACCACTGGCAGACGTTCGTCAGCAAGCTGCGGAAACGGGGGCTCGTCGACTACCAGCACTACGATCCTAAGGGTTACAGCTACTACCTGCGCGGCGGCCCGGAAGTGGTACGTATCGACAGCGCCTACCTGATCGGTGATGCGGCCGGGCTGGCAACCCGCGACATGTGCGAAGGAATCGGACCCGCCATAAGAAGCGGGCTGCTCGCGGCGCAGTCCATCGCGTCAGGGACGGAGTATTCGCTCGCCGCGATCGAAAAGCTCAGCGGGCGGGGACCGGCAAGCCGTATCCTGGAACGCCAGTTCGCCGGGAGCTAGGCGGTTCGCATATTGTAACCGCGCAGACGCGCCGCAAACTCCTGCAGCGCATCGATACCGGTCGCTTCGGCCTTTGCGCACCATTCCTGCAGGCGAGCCAGCCGATCCGCGTTTTCAACGGAAGGCTGCATCAACTCCTTGAGTCGCCGTTTGAACTCGAGCACGATCTCCAGCTTGCTGCTTTCGTTGAGTGTCGTCTCGAGCAACCGGCGTTGCCCGACGTCGAGCTCCAGGTCCTCGCGCGTGAGCCACTTCCTCAATCGGCGAATCTGTTTACGCGCGTGATCGCCACCGAGCTCGAGGTTGAGCACCGGCTTTATCACCTGGGCGCCGTAAAGTTTTAGCACATGGAAACGATTGCGAAGCACCGCTGCTACGGTTTCGGCGTCGACGATATTTTTGCTGCGCAGGAACTCCGTCGTCGGTGCAGAGCGCTTCACGCTCGCCAATCCGGCGATCTCCAGCAGGCGAATGTAGAACCACCCCAGATCGAATTCCCACCATTTATTCGACAACTTGGCCGACTGCCGGTAAGCATGGTGATTGTTATGCAGCTCTTCGCCGCCGACCAGAAAGCCGAACGGCACGATGTTACGAGACGCGTCACCGGTCTCGAAATTGCGGTAGCCCCAGTAATGCCCGATACCGTTGATGACGCCGGCGGCCCAGAACGGAATCCACAGCATCTGTACCGACCAGATAATGGCGCCTGCCCAACCGAACAGGAGTAGATCGATCAGGAGCATGACGAGGATGCCGGAATTCGGCGACCGGGAGTACAGGCGGTTTTCGATGGCATCTTCCGGCGTACCCTTGCCATAACGCTCCACGGTTTCGGCATTGCGGCACGCCGTCCTGTACAGGCCCAACCCACCGAACAGCACCGCGGGAAGCCCCCGCGTCTGGGGACTGTGTGGATCTTCGGGCGTTTCGCACCGGGCGTGGTGCTTTCGGTGCACGGCCACCCATTCTTTTGTGACTGTCGCGGTTGTCAGCCACAGCCAGAAGCGGAAGAAATGGCTGACCGCCGGGTGCAAGGTAAGCGCGCGATGCGCCTGGTGTCGGTGCAGGAAGATTGTTACCGACACGATGGTAATGTGGGTCAACAAGAATGCGGCGCCAACGTAGCCCCATGGCGACAGGTTCAAAAAGCCGTCAAATATCATCGACATCCTTCAATAACGGTAGTGGAAGGTGCGGCACAATTCTGGCACTGGGCCGCTCTATTTTCCGTGGTGCGTGTCACGCCTTCGGCACGCGCAAGGATTATGCGCCTTAATGAACCCCGCCGATTTCGAAACCGCGCCAAAAATCCGGAGAATGTAGCGCATCCGAATTGGGGTGGATGCGCATTTTCAACTATTTTCGACGATCGCGAACCACAACCTGAATTCCGCCCCGGGCACGGCATTGACGATGTCGACGTGGCCATCCATCGCCATCGCGAGTTGATGCACGATTGCCAGGCCGATTCCGGTGCCTACCGTTTCCCGGGTCAGTTCTGACTCGGAGCGGTAGAAGAGCTGAAAGATTTTTTTCATCTGTTCTTTCGGAATACCCGGGCCGTAGTCCCGGACGGAAAACAGGATGTCCTTGTCAGCATGGCGCGTGCTGCTGATCTCGATAATCTTTTTCTCTGCATTCTTGGAAAACTTGATGGCGTTGTCCACCAGGTTGATGATCATCTGGGCAAAGCAATCCGGGTCGACGTTGATCGTCGCCTGGGCTGCGTTGGCGTCGGTCGTGAGCCTGAGTTCGAAGCCGGCGCGTTCTACCTGGCTCGAGATCTTGCTTTCGGTGTCACTCATCAGTTGAGCGACCTTCGTCGGCCTCATATCGAACTGCGGCTCATTCCTGGTGATCTGGGCGAGTTGCAGCACATTGGCAATCAATCGCGACAGGCGTTCCGCTTCGTCGTGGATGTATTCGTAGTAGCTCTGTCGTTTCCCTTCGTCTGCCCATCCTTCCTTGAGCATTTCGCCGTACATGCGAATAGACGTCAGGGGGGATTTGAGTTCGTGACTGACCGCCGACACGAAGTCCTGCTGTTGTCGCGCCAGGGCGATCTGTCTCAGTCCGGTCCGGTACAGGGTCATGAAGCCACCGACCAGTACTATCGCCAGCACCAGCGTAAGCCACGCGAGCACGCTGGCGCCCGGACCGGGCGGTAATCGCTTGATACTGAAAATCAGCTCCAGCCTGTCCAGTGGCGCGGTCATGCGATTGCGGTACAGCAGCGTTCCGTCGAGGCCCTCGGCGACGTTCGGATAGCTTCGCCGACTGCTGTCGCGCCCGTCAAAGGTCTGAATTACGGAGTCCTGGTAGGCGATGCCCAGGCTCGTCATGTCGGCGAGCGCGGTGACCATGAAGCTCGCGCCAACGACGTCCTGCAGGAACGACGCCTGGTCCAGCAGCATGCCCTGGATGTAGCGCTCCCCGTCACGCCATACCTTTCGAAACAGCACGAAGTGGCCGCTGTCGAGCAGGCTGAATTCGAAAGGGTCGATTTCGCTTTCGAAGGTACTGATACGCAGGTCCGTCAGCGCCGACACGTTCGCGACCTGCCGATCACCGGGGGCAGCGATGGCTTCAGGCAGGGTACTCTGTTCCCTTCGTTTGGCGCGACTCGGAGCTGCAGCGCCTTCCCTTCCTGCCTCCGGCGGAGTCTCGCTCGCGGCTACCTCGCTCTTCTTCGGCAACGCGGCATCCCGTTTCGCATCGCCCACCGACTTGAAACCGGAGTCCTTCCTCGGTTCATTCAGCCTGTCGAATACCTGCTGGCTGTAGCTTTTGTCGGACAGCAGCTGCCTTTCCGCCGCCCCCGGTTCGGCCCGGTCGAGCGCGTCTTCGTCGACGGAGACCGCCGCCGAAATCCCGGCCACCGCATCCGCCTCCTTCTCCTCCTCCATGACCGCAGCCGGGGCGTCGATGCGGGATGGCCTCGAGCGACGCAGGCCGTCGTCGGCGCCCGATTGCGCCAGGCGGTTGTCGGCGAGAATCGCCTGCAGCTCCCGCGCCAGGCTCAGCCGTTCGCGATATTCGTCCGCGTCGATGCCGAGGCTGGCCGCGTCCGCACCGTCGGGCGGCAAAAGCGGCGTGCTGAATTCACCGTCGCTGTCGACCTGGAAGTAGCCCAATACGCCGGGCACGTCCGCGTCCACCGGGTAAGCGGCCAGCGCTGAGCGCTGCACGAAGTTGGCGCTCGGGTCGCCGGTCACTACCAGGAAGGTGTAGTCCGCAAACGCTCGTGCATCCGCGCTCCTGATCAGCTCGTTGAGACGCGCGTCGATACGTTGCGTGAGCTCTTCGGCGTCGCCCCGGTACTGATGAAACGATTCCCATTTCAGCTGACTGTAGGCCTGCCAGACAAGCACCGCCGTCGGCACCGCGAGACACAGGAAGAACAACGCCAGGAAGTTTCGCAAGCGAACCCTGTCCAGGCCTTCAAGCAGGCGCTTCGGCAACATGGCCTATCCCGCCGTCACGAGGCGATAGCCGGCACCGCGGACGGTGATCAGAAACTTCGGCGCCTTGTTGTCGGGCTCGATCTTGCGCCTGAGTTTTGCGATGTGGATGTCGACCGTTCGTGTCTCAATGTCGAGATTTCTCGCGTAGCCCCACACCTTCGACAGCAACTCCTCACGCGAGACGGCCCGGTCGCTGTTCTGAGCGAGGTAAGTCAGGACTTCGATCTCGCGCTTCGTGAAGGCGACTTCATCGCCGTCTTTCACGCCGCTGAGATTCTCCGTGTCGATATCGATATCGCCTATGCTCAGCGTCCGCGCCACTTCCTGGCCAAGCTGCGAGCGCCGCAACACGGCTTCAATCCGCAGCACCAGCTGCTGGATCGAGAATGGCTTCGGGACATAGTCGTCGGCGCCGAGCTTCAGGCCCTGGATAATCTCCTCGTCCGAGGTCTTCGCCGTCAGCATGATGATCGGCTGGTGGCGATCTGCCGCGCGTATCCGGTTGCAGATTTGGTAGCCGTCCAGGCCGGGCAGCATGATGTCCAGCAGGATCAGGCCAAACTTGCCCGTCAGCGCTTTCGCGAGACCGTCCGGTCCGGTCGCCGCGCTGTCGACGTCGTAGCCGTGAAAAACGAGCACGTCGATAAGGCCCGTACGAATGGCCTCCTCGTCTTCCACCACCAGTATGCGAATCTGCTTTTTCATCAGCGTCTAAGCTACCACTCCAGCGCCGATCGAGGCGTGATCGAGTGTAACGTTTTTGTAAATTCCCGCCGCGAGATTTTACTTTTGCGCGTCTTATCTGCGTCGCGCCTGGCTCTTAAGCTTCCTCCATCGACCCGTTCGACTGACAAGCTGAGGAGACACGACCATGGCACTAATCACTCGCATCTCGCGACTATTCAAGGCCGACTTCCACGCGGTGCTGGACCAGATAGAGGAGCCCGAGGCGCTTCTCAAGCAGGCCATCCGCGATATGGAAGACGACCTGGCGAGCATGGAACAGCGCATCAAGCTCTGCGCGCATGACCAGGAAGCGCTGACACAACACAAGAATGAACTTGAAGGCGCAATTTCCGAATACGGTGTGCAGCTGGACCTGTGTTTCGAGTCCGGCAAGGACGAGCTTGCGAAGAACATCATTCGCAAGAAGCTCGAGGCAGAGCGACTACTGAAGCGCCTGAATACCAGGCACGCCGCAAACGCGAAATACCTCGTCGAGCAGCGCTCAATGCTCGAAAGCAACAGCGCCACGCTCGAAGGCCTGCGGCAGAAAGCCGAGCTCTTCGCAGAAAATGCTCCGGCCCGCGGCGATAGCCACTCCGAGTTCGACGACATCGCCTGGATGGCCAGGGAGCTGGCTGTAGGCGACGACGAAGTCGAGATTGCGTACCTGCGCGAAAGAAACCTGAGGAGTGCGTCATGAAGCGGCCGTCCTTTTTGCATGGCGTGATCGTCGCGGCGGTACTTGGCTTTTTCGCCAGCGCCGCTGTTGCGACGCTAACGCCCTTCGTCGGGCTGGGTTCGGTGATTCGACTCGTCATACCGGCACTCGGCCTCGCCTACCTGCTCTACCTGTTCGGCCGCAATGAGGAACGGACAGGGCGTGTCACCACGCTGTCACTCTGGGCCGTACTCGCCGCCCTTGCCTGGTGGCTGGCGCCGCCGTTGCCGCTCTATCTGCTGGTTCACGTCGGCGCAATCTGGCTGGTCCGCTCGCTCTACTTCTACTCGGGCGTATTGCCGGCATTGCTGGACTTCGGTGTCAGCGCGTTGAGCGTAACCGCCGCGGTCTGGGCGATCAGCCGCACGGGCAGCGTATTCCTCGCAACCTGGTTCTTCTTCCTCGTTCAGGCGCTGTTCGTCTCAATTCCTCCCGCAATTCGCGGCCGACGAATTGAACAGCGCATGGCGACGACCGACAACGAGGAATTTGACCGCGCGAAACGCGATGCCGACAAGGCATTGCGCCAGTTATTCACACAGTAAGAGGATTTGATCATGAAAACGAAAATCTTGGGAATTGCACTATTCGGTCTGACGCTGGCGTCGATCGCGTACTACCCGGAACTGATGGCGAAGAACATCCAGGCGGATCCGCCGATCAAGCACCACGTAACGGCCAAGCCGAAAATCGACGTCGTATTCGTGCTGGATACGACCGGCAGCATGAGCGGTCTCATCCAGACCGCGAAGGAGAAAATCTGGTCGATAGCGACGACCATGGCGTCGGCACAGCAGGCGCCGGAGATTCGTGTCGGGCTGGTGGCCTACCGTGACCGCGGCGACGCATACGTGACCAGGGTCGTCGACCTGTCCGCCGACCTCGACTCGGTGTACGCGACCTTAATGGACTTCCAGGCGGATGGCGGCGGCGACGGACCCGAGAGTGTCAACAAGGCCCTGTACGACGCGGTGCACGGTATGTCCTGGAGCCAGCAGGACGAGGCTTACCAGGTCGTCTTTCTCGTCGGCGACGCCCCGCCACACATGGACTACAACGAAGTCCGTTACCCGGAAATCGTCGCGACGGCACGGCAAAAGGGAATTGTCATCAATACGATTCAGTGCGGCGACTTGCCGCTTACCGTCGAGCCCTGGACGCAGATCGCTTCCTTGAGCCACGGCGAGTTCTTCCAGGTTGAGCAGGCCGGAAGCGCCGTTGCCATCAATACACCATTCGACGAGAAGCTCGCGGAGCTGTCCGCACAGCTTGACGACACGCGCCTGTACTACGGAACGGAAGAGGAGCGCGAGAAGATGAAGAGCAAGGTGGACGCGACCGACAAGATCCACGCGGGGCTGTCCGTCGCCTCCCGTGCGCGGCGCGCCGAGTTCAATGTCTCCAGGGGTGGTAGAGCGAACCTGTTGGGTGAGAACGAGCTGGTCGCTGCCGTTGTGGAAGGCACGGTCGCTCTCGACGAGCTTGATGAGGATGCGTTGCCCGAACCGCTCAAGGCGATGGCGCCAGCCGCGCAGGAGGCCTATGTCGCCGAGCTGTCTGTGAAGCGCGAAGATCTGCAGCGGCAGATCCGGGCACTGTCCGAGGATCGCAGCAGCTATCTCGCCAAGAAGGTCGACGAAGCGGGCGGCCTGAAAAGCTCGCTGGACCAGAAGCTTTACGATGCCGTGAAAGAGCAGGCGCGTGAAGAAGGGCTCGAGTACAAGGACGGACCTGCCTACTGATCAGTACCGGTCTCGGTATCGACAAGGGCCCCGCCGGGGCCTTTGTCATATCCGGCATCACAGCCCGAGGTCATTTGATGCCGGACTCGT
>JBFELT010000040.1:0-20564 GCA_041552015.1 Woeseiaceae bacterium | reverse complement strand
CAATGTCGGCCTCGTTTAGTCTTGCTTTTGCGGCATTCTGCCGTAGCCTTGCCGAAATGAAGATTTTACGCCACCTCGGCCTGCTTGGCGCTGTGCTGTTTTCGGCCACCGGGATTTCCGCGTCCGACGGCATACTGACCGTTCGGGCGACAGAGGCAATCGTTGAAATACAGCCCGGCGATGCGCTTCGACACCAGCTCGCGCTCCCTGCACTCGACGTTACTTTACTCGCTGCCTTCAGCTGTCAAAACGGCAACAAGGCCGCATCGCTGACAGTGAGCATTTCGGACACGTACCAATACTACGGCCCCGATCTGCTTGGTGATGCTGCGTCTGTCGAGGCTTCATTCAATGTGCCTGCTAACCAGCTTGCGCCGGTGTCGGTTCCGGGATTCTGCGTCCAGGGGCAGCCGGCCGTCAGCCGCAGCCTGTTGCTGCCAGGTATCGCGACCGCGCAGGCCTCGCTGCGCTGCGGAGGCGACGACGGCACGGCCTCCGTGCATTTCGACAGCGTCTCGGTACCGGTTACGCTCTACTGTGTCGAAGAAGACAATTCGGATTCCGTGCCGCTGGACAAGTAGCGATCGAGAAACACCAGCGTCCGTTGCCAGGCATCGTCGGCTGCGGCCTGGTTGTAATTGTTGCCGGTAGGGTTCGCGAAGGCATGCCCGACGCCCGGGTAAACATGAATCTCATGATTCTTTCGCAAGCGCTTCAGAGCGTCGCGAAAAGCCTCAACAGAGCTGACCTTGATACCGCGATCCTCCGCGGCGAACAGGCCGAGTATCGGGCTGTTGATCGGTCGGAGCTTGTCCTCGTCATCGGTTACCTGGCCGTAGTAGATGACGGCGGCGTCCAAGTCGTCCGGAAAGAGCTGCGCCGTGTTCAACGACCAGCCACCGCCAAAGCACCAGCCGACAGCGCCCACTCTCGGCGCGCCGGCCGACGCACTCAGGAATTCGTACGCGCTGCGGATATTCGCGTTTGCAGACTCGGGATCCTCGACGACCCCGAGCATGAACTGGCGGGCCTCAGCCGGGTTGCCTGCGACCTTGCCACCGTAGAGATCAACGGCAAGCACAATGTAGCCCTCTGCCGCCAGCCGATTCGCCATCGCCCGGATATTGTCGTTCAGGCCCCACCATTCATGAATCATGATGACCGCCGGCAGTGGCTCGAACATATCGGCCGGCGCGACGAAGTAACCGTAGACCAGTTCATCATCGAGTTCTGCATAAGGCAGGTTTTCGGAGATGACCGGGCGTACGGGCGCCGTCTCGGCAGCAGGGCTTGCCGCCGTGCTGTCGTTCGCGTGTTCCCTCGACATCGCATCGACGTTCTCGCGGGCGGCAAGCTTGTCGGCCTCTGCCGAATCGTTGTCCGGCAATCCACAGGCGCCCAGGCACAGCGCCCCGAGACAGATGACCGCCGCTGTTACCGCCCTGCCAAGTCCAGCTATCAACATTCGCTTATCCTGCAGTATTCTCTCGTCAAGTGGAAACAACACGGACTGGTCCCGTTCGGCCAGTAGTGTAATCGAAAACAGCGACCGGGAACCAATATGAGCCTGCTTGGCCAAGCACTTATCTACCTGCTCGCCGCAGTTATCAGCGTGCCGATCAGTCGGCGCCTCGGCTTCGGCTCCGTTCTCGGTTACCTCGCGGCTGGCATCGTCATCGGGCCATTCGGCTTCGGCTTCGTCGATGATGCCGAGCATATTCTTCATTTTGCCGAACTCGGCGTCGTATTCCTGTTATTTATCGTCGGGCTCGAACTCAAGCCGTCGCGACTGTGGGTGATGAGAAACATGGTTTTCGGGCTCGGCACGGCACAGGTCGTAGCCAGCGCCGCCGCCATCGCGATTGTTGCCTGGATGCTGGGGCTGGCCGCGAACGCGGCTATTGTCGTTGGCCTGATCCTGGCCCTGTCTTCGACGGCATTTGTTCTGCAGCTGTTGGCGGAGAAGAAACAGCTGGGCGCCGTACACGGCCGCGCCGCGTTTTCAATTCTGCTCTTCCAGGACCTGGCCGTCATCCCGCTGATCGCAATGCTGCCGTTGCTGGGCGCCGGTGCTTCCGCCGAGAGCGGTATCGATCTTCTCCACATCGGTCAGATCGTTGGCACGATAGCGGCTCTTATCGTCGGCGGCAGGCTGCTGCTCAGGCCGATTCTGCGTGTGGCGGCCAGCGCCGAAATTCCCGAAATTCTCACCGCCACCGCGCTGCTGGTGGTCATTGGCAGCGCTTTGCTGATGCAGTTCGCGGGAATGTCGATGGTGCTGGGCGCCTTTATCGCCGGCATGCTGCTCGCCGACTCGGAGTATCGACACCAGCTCGAGGCGGACATCGAGCCGTTCAAGGGCCTCCTTCTCGGCCTGTTCTTTATTGCCGTCGGAATGATGGTGAACATCGGCCTGCTGATCGAATTGCCCGCCCGGATTCTGGCCATGGCCGCCTTGCTCATGGCCATCAAAGCTCTGGTTCTCTACCCACTCGCACGACGCTTCGGCATGTGCGACTGGCGCGCTGCAGTAAAACTTGCAGCGGTTCTCGCCCAGGGTGGCGAATTCGCGTTCGTCTTGTTCGGTATCGCGAGGACCGAGGGCGTTCTGCTGCCAGAACTGATCGACGAACTGGTGCTCGCCGTCGCGATCTCGATGATGATGACGCCTTTGCTGTACATGCTGGCCGAGCGACCTGGCAGCACTAGGAAAAGCAAAGCGGAGCCCGAGTATGATGTTCCGGAAGACGGACATCCCGAGGTACTGATTGCCGGATTCGGGCGTGTGGGCCAGATAGTCGGCCGGGTGCTGCGGGTTGTTGGCCGCCCCTTCACGGCGCTGGAGAGCGATGCCGAGCAGCTGGACATCGTTCGTCGCTACGGCGCCACCGTTCACTATGGCGACGCATCACGCCCCGACCTGCTGCGTGCGGCGGGCGCAGGGAACGCCAAAATATTTGTCCTGGCTATTTCCGATCTCGAACAATCGATGCGCATCGCCCAGGCCGTGAGCACGCACTTCCCGCACTTGAAAATCATCGCCAGGGCGCGCAACCGACGTCACGCGCACAAGCTGATGGATCTCGGAATAACCCATATTTTTCGCGAGACACTTTTTTCGAGTCTCGCGATGACGGAGCTGGTCCTCCGGGACCTTGGGCACCCCGACGAAGACGCAAAGCGCCTGATAAACACATTCCACGATCGTGATGAGAAACTGCTCGTTGAACAGCACGCGATTCATGATTCGGAAGAGAAACTGATTCAGTCGGTCAGGGACACTGCGGAGGAGTTGGAGACACTGCTGAGAGTCGACTCGGATCGTTGACTACCATTCGTCATCGTCCTCCCATTCCTTCAGCTTGCTCTTGTCGACTTCCTTCCATTGCTTTTCGCTGAGACGAACATACTGCACGACCCGGGCGAGCGTGTAGACGATGATCACCGCAATCATTATCAGCAAGAGAGTGAGCCCGCTTGGCACGACACTTCCATCCGTCTTTTGTGAGCCAGCAGTCTAACCGACAATGAACGACAGCCAAAACCACGCTTCAATAGTGCGACGCACGGTGTCGCTGGTAAGAGAGGCTCTGCGAGATAACGAGGAGGACTTCACGCGCGGCCCGCTGCGGCGGGCGCTGGCTCTGCTTGCCATACCAATGATGCTGGAAATGGCGATGGAGTCGGTTTTTGCGGTCGTCGATATTGCCTTTGTATCAAGACTCGGCACCGACGCTGTTGCCGCGGTCGGCATTACCGAGGCGCTCGTAACCGTGCTATACGCGGTGGCGATTGGACTGGGCATGGGACTGACCGCGATGGTCGCGAGGCGCATCGGCGAGAAAAACCCCGAAGCGGCGGCACTTGTTACGGGACAGTCGATCTGGATTGGCGCGGTATTGTCGATTGCGATCGGCATCGCAGGCGCCGTTTATGCCGGGGACCTGTTACAGATGATGGGCGCTTCGAGCGGCGTGATCGAACAGGGTCAGGGCTTTACCGCGGTTCTCCTGGGTGGCTCGGCGAGCATCATTTATCTTTTCCTGCTGAACGCTGCGTTTCGTGGTGCCGGCGACGCCACCGTCGCCCTGCGCTCGCTATGGCTCGCCAATGGCATCAATATCGTACTTGATCCCTGCCTGATTTTCGGCCTGGGACCCTTCCCGGAAATGGGAGTAACCGGCGCGGCCGTCGCGACAACGATCGGACGCGGCGTCGGCGTGGTCTACCAGTTGTGGTACTTGCTGGGCGATCGCGGACGCATCGCATTGCATACTCGGCACCTGGTGGTCGTTCCCACGTTGATCTCGAGCCTGTTACGCATCTCCTTTGGTGGAATCGGCCAGTTCCTGATCGCGACGGCAAGCTGGATTGGCGTCATGCGCATCGTCGCCCTTTACGGCAGCTCCGCGATCGCGGCGTACACGATCGCATTGCGCATGATGGAATTCACGTTCCTGCCGGCCTGGGGCCTCGGCAATGCCGCAGCGACGCTGGTCGGCCAAAACCTCGGCGCCGGACAGCCGCGGCGAGCGGAGCGATCCGCCTGGTTGGCCGCAAAGTACAACGCCGCTTTCATGGCGCTTGCCGGCCTCGTTACACTGCTGTCGGCCGGCGCGATTACGGCGCTCTTCACCAGCGAGCCGGAGGTCCTGTACTGGGGCACTCGCTGCCTGCAGATCCTGGGAATCGGATTCCCGATGTATGCTGTCGGCATGGTCATGATTCAGTCTCTGAACGGCGCCGGCGACACCGTCACCCCGGCCATACTCAACCTGATCTGCTTCTGGTTGGTACAGATCCCGCTCGCCTATCTGCTGGCCACGCGCACGGCTCTCGGGCCCAACGGCGCTTTCGTCGCGGTGGTCGTATCCGAGTCGCTGCTCACCGTGCTCGCCGTGATCGTCTTTCGTCGCGGCAACTGGAGGCATCATGCCGCCTGAGTTCCCGCTCATTGAAATACGCAATGCGACAATCTGGCGCGGCAACACCTGCGTCTTCCGGAACCTGGATCTCACGATTGCGCAACACGAGCGAGTCGCGATCCTGGGACCGAACGGCTCCGGCAAGACGACGCTGTTGAAAACCATCAACCGCGAACTCTACCCGGTCGTCGAGCCGGGATCGTCGATTCGCATACTCGGCATCGAAAATTGGAACGTGTGGGAGCTGCGCCGCCACATCGGTATCGTTTCGCATGATCTTCAGCAACGCTACGAAGCGACGACGACCGCACTCGAAGTCGTGGTCTCCGGCTTCTTCGCAAGCATTGGCGTGCACGGTACGCTGGCGAACCTTGTCACCGAAGAGCAGATGCAGGCAGCCAGGGCGACATTGCAGGAACTTGGCCTCGAATCGCTCAAGAGCACACCACTGGCAAAGATGTCGACCGGTCAGCAACGCCGCTGCCTTCTTGCCCGGGCCCTGGTTCACCGCCCGGACACGCTGATCCTCGACGAGCCGACCGCCGGCCTGGACTTCGCCGCCAGCTTCGACTACCTGGAGCGGCTGAATCGACTGGCGCAAGACGGCCGAAATGTCGTTATCGTGACGCATCACCTCAATGAAATACCGCCCGGGGTCGATCGGGTAGTGCTGTTGCAGGCGGGTCGCGTAGTCGCGGATGGCCCGAAACAGGCGGTTCTTCGCGGCGACTTGCTTAGCCGGGTTTATGAAACTGACATTCGCGTTCGGGAAATTGACGGTTATTATCTTGCGTATCCGGGTCGAGGCGGCAAAAACGTGACCTGATTGGATGCAGAGCAATGCTATCGGGACTACGCTTGTCCACATGTTCAAGACGATCAACACCGTTCTCACTGGCACACCGCTGATCGCGTTGCCCTCGCTCGCGGCGGATGCGGAGGTTCAGACCGGGATCGCCAGTGCCGGCCCGGCCATTATCATTTTCACAATTGCCGGCGCCCTGCTACTGACACTCCTGTTTCGCTCGACCGCGCATCAGGTGACCAGGTTCATCACCGGCCGGTTCGGCCGATGGCGAATCCTCAGGGCCCTCAACAGGCTCAGCCCGGACATCCTGCACGATTTCATTCTGCCCGGTGCCTACGGAGGCCTTGCAAGAATCGACCACGCCGTCCTGACGGCGGGCGGCGTTCTTTGTATTCAGAGCAAACACTGCAACGGTATCGTGTTTGGTGCCGAAGACGAGGCGCAGTGGACCAACGTCGACGGTGTCACGCGACGGCGTTTCCTGAATCCGCTCATTCAGAATGAAGGTCGAGCTCGCGCTTTGCGAAAAGTAATACCGGATGTGCCGGTGGCCAATCTCGTCGTGTTCACAGGCTCGGTTGAATTTACGGCGGCGCCGCCGAAGAACGTCATTCATGTGCGTGATCTCGAGAGCTTTGTCGCCAAGTTCGTTTTCGGGCCGAGCAAGGTCAAGGACTGGAATACCGCCTGGCTGACCGTCAAGGCAGCCGCACTGACGGATGCCGACACCCGCAAAGACCTCAAGTCGCAAATATTGTTCACCTGAAGCGTCCTGGCACGCGGCGGCGCGGCCGATGATTTATACTCGGCTTCGACTACCTTGCCCGAGGCATGCCGCATGCAGAACTCCGACGTTTTGATTTCATCGCCCATCGGCGTACTCGCCGTACTCTGCATCGTGGCGGCCTTTTTCTTTCTGCTCGCACAGCTAAGTGGCGCAAAACTTTTCAACTATGTGCCGCCGCTGTTGTTTATTTATGCCACGCCTGTTTTTCTCAACAACTTCGGCGTGATTCCCAGCGACTCCATAATCTACAGCGGACTGAGCCAGTTCGCGTTGCCGGTATTCATCGTGCTGATGCTGGTCAAGGTAAACGTGCCTGCGGTGATTCGGGTCATGGGCAAGGGCGTGCTCGTGATGCTGATGGGCACTGCCGGCGTCATGGTTGGCGGTGTCGTTGCCTACCTTTTCGTGCATCGCTGGCTCAGCGATGATGCCTGGAAAGCTTTCGGCACATTGGCTGGCAGCTGGATCGGGGGTACGGCGAATATGCTGGCTACCAAGGAAATGCTCGGTGCGTCGGATGCGCAGCTGGGATTGGCAGTCATTGCCGACAATGTCATCTATATCGTCTGGCTGCCTCTGCTGTTGATGTCACGCGACTATGCGGAGAAGTTCAATAAATGGGCTCGCGTCCCCGCGGATCGTCTTGCGGCAATGGATGCCGCCGCCGATCTGCATGCCGAGGACGACGTGGCGCCGTCGATGGCGCAATACCTGTACCTTGCGGCCGTGGTTTTCGGGGTAGCGGCTGTCGGACATGCGCTTGCGCCACAGCTGGCGGACTGGATCGCGTCGACCTCGCCAGCGCTTGCGGGTGTTTTTTCCGAGACGACGACGCGCATTCTTCTCGTGACGACACTCGCATTGCTGCTGTCGACAACCGCCGCGTCGAAGCTTCCCAACTCGACAGCGATCGGTACGGCGCTCGTCTACATATTTGTGGCCGGCATGGGTGCTCGGGCATCCGTCGCCGGACTGGCCGAAGCACCGGCATTCGTGCTCGGCGCTTTTATATGGATTTTAATCCATGGCCTTTTCTGCCTGGCCGGTGCGTGGATATTCCGTGTCGACATACATAGCGTTGCCATCGCGTCGGCGGCGAACATCGGCGCCGCTGCGTCGGCACCTATCGTCGCGGCACATCACCGTCCGAACCTCGTTCCGGCCTCGATTCTGATGGCGCTGTTGGGCTATGCGCTGGGCAATTACCTCGCGCCGCTAACCGGACAACTTGCGAGAATCGCCGCGGGGCAATAGCAATGTGGAAGCGACGCGCGAAACTGGCAGCCATCGTCTCCATCGTGGTCGCTGTCGTTGCTTTCGGCCTGCTGAGCTGGCTTTGGAGCGACAGGCCCAGCCTGGAAGATATCGACTGGCCTGCACCACTCCTTGCCTCCGCCACCGACAGCGTCACCGTCACGGTGACCTGGCTCGGCGTAACGACCCTGCTGTTCGATGATGGCGAAACGCAGATACTCATCGACGGCTTCTTCTCGAGACCGACCCTGGCGGATCTCCTGCTGGATCGCCCGGTGGACAACGACGCGGCGACGATTAACTACGCGCTCGATGAGTTTCGCATGCGCAGACTGGCGGCGATCATTCCGGTGCATTCGCATTTCGATCACGCGATGGACATAGGTGCGATCGCGAATCGCACGAGCGCGTCGGTTATCGGCTCCGAATCAACCGTGCGGATCGCGCGTGGTGCCGGCGTTCCGGAGGACCAGGTATCGCCTGTGAGCGAAAACAAACCGTACGAATTCGGACGTTTCACCGTGACGTTGCTGCGTTCTCGTCACGCGCCAATCGGATGGCGAGGTTCGGTGCCGCTCGCGGGCGCCATCGACGCCCCGCTGAAGCTCCCCCAGCCTGTCAGTGCCTGGCGCGAAGGCGGCAGCTACACGATCGTCCTTGCACACCCGGAGGGCACCGCGATCGTGCAGGGCAGTGCCGGCTTTATCGAGGGCGGCCTCGACGGAATCTCTGCCGATGTCGTCATGCTCGGCGTTGGCGGCCTGGAAAGCCTGGGACGGCAATACGCCGAGGACTATTGGCAGGCGCTGGTTACGGCGACGGGCGCACACAGCGTTTACCCCATTCACTTCGATGATTTCACGCGCCCGCTGGGCGAGACAATACCGGCGCCGCGATTCTTGAGCGACTTCGCGACGACCGCCGAGTGGCTGCAGGAATTCCGCGACCGCTGGGATACCAGAACGGGCCTTTATCTCCCCGAATTCGGCAAGCCGATTGTGCTCTATCCGCCGCCGCCGCCCGAGACCTGATTCGGCTGCATCGCCTCCGCCAGGTCGCCGAGCGACTCGCGTCCGTCGATAAGCGCTTCTTTGCGCGGCCTGCTGAGACGCTTGACGCGATACTCGAGCGACGACGCCAGTGCGCGATTACCCACGACTTCGGCAAATTCGAGTCGCAACGGTCCTCGTCCGCGCAGGTATTTTGCCCCGCGAGCGCCGCTTTCGTGCTCGGACATGCGCTTGGTCACATCCGCCGCGATGCCGGTGTAGAGTGTATCGTCAGCGCAACGAACGATGTAAAGGCTGAATAGGGCGCCGCTCACTGCCGCTGCGGCTCAGGCGTTTCCGCCAACCAGGGTGTCACCGAAAATGCGAAAGGCACCGGCTTCCATGCTTTCCTGGTTATCGGTCGTCTCGGCATAGGTCAGCACGATCTCTGTTGCGCCATCCAGAGATTCGGCGGGCTCGTGCAGGCGCAGCGTCAGAACGTTGCCGGTCAGTGCGGCTTCGCGTATCAGATTGTGGCCGCCGAACTGCTTCTCGTTGATCTCGATGTAAATGGACTCGTCGAAGTCCTCTTCGATCGTGCGCATCAGCAGCAGGTAGTCCTGAATATCGCCTTCGTCGGTCGTTTTCGCAAAGAACAGCATGGTCGCGTTGTCGCGAACATCGAAGGCCACGGTATCGTACTGGCGGGTTGCGGTCATGAAATTCTCGATTCGTCCAGCATCTGTTGTAACAGGTCGTCCTTCTCTTGCCAAATATCGCCCAGCCAGCGGTGAACCTGGCGGCGGAAAGCACGGTCGTTTTCGTAGTCTCCGTTGCGCAGCCACTCATCGACCGGTCTCTGCCGCACGTCGACCAGGACAGCAACGTGACCGCCGCAGCACATGTCCCAGAAACGCGCCGGCCCCTGCGGATACATCATCGTCACGTCCAGGATGGCGTCGAAAAGGTTGCCCATGGATGTCATGGCGATCGCAAAGCCGCCGGCCCTGGGCGGCAAAAGATGCCGGTATGGTGACTTGCGAGCCACCCTCTTCGACTCGCTGAATCGCGTCCCCTCGACGAAATTGATGACTGACGTCGGCGTATGGCGGAATTTCTCGCAGGCCCGTCGTGTCGTTTCCAGGTCGCTGCCCTTCATGTGCGGATTCCGCGCCAGATAGGCCGGGGAGTGGCGCTTCATGAACGGCATATCAAGCGCCCACCAGGCAACGCCGAGAAGCGGAAACCAGATCAGCTGCTGTTTGATGAAGAACTTGAGAAAGGGAATGCGCCGATTGAAGATTTTTTGCAGCACGAGGATGTCCACCCAGGTCTGGTGGTTCACCATGATCAGGTACCAGCCGTCCTTTCGAAGGCCGTCGAGCCCGCGTGCCTGCCAATCGATCGACCCGGCCGTCGCCAGCATCGCCGAATTCACGCTTATCCAGTTCTCGCCCAGGCTCATTAGCAGGCGCGTGATAAATCGTCGCACGATGGGGATCGGCAGGATGAGCTTGATGATTGCAAGAACGAAAATCGGAATAAACCAGAAGATCGTATTGATCGTAAAACCGGAAAAAACCACGATTCCACGCAATTGGCGTAAGACGTTTGTCACGAGACCCGCTTCGAGTGTGTCGGACCCGTATTCTAGCTTGAAATCGGCGCCCGCAGAGCGAGAGCGGCCACTTCGGCACTGCAGGACATTGGGGCTTTCTTTACGGGCTCGCATGGGGGCGTTACCATGCGCCGCGCGTAAACAGGATCAGGTGGAAAGAAACACGATGGCTAATGCGAAACGAATCGATGGCAAGGCCAAGGCCGAGCAACTCGCCCAGACCATTACGGCGCAGACGGCGGATCTGTTGAAGAATCACGGCATTAAGCCGGGACTCGCCGTTGTCATTATCGGCGAGGATCCGGCGAGCCAGGTGTATGTCCGCAACAAGAAACGTCGGGCCGAGGCCTGCGGGTTTCATTCGGTTCAGCACACGCTGCCTGCGGACATTGCGCAGAACGAGGTGCTGAAACTCGTGGAACAACTGAACAGAGACGATTCCATCCACGGCATCCTGGTGCAGTTGCCGCTGCCCGGGCAGCTGGACGAGCAGACCATCACGCAATCCGTTTCGCCATCGAAAGACGTCGACGGATTCCATTTCATCAATATCGGCAAGTTAACGGCCGGCCACACCGGCGATGCCTTCGTGCCCTGCACGCCGGCAGGCTGCATGCTGATGATCGAGGAGGAACTCGGCCCCGATCTTTCGGGCCTGAATGCCACGATCGTCGGCCGCTCGAACATCGTCGGCAAACCGATGGGAAGTCTTCTGATGCAGCGCAATGCGACGATTACGATCGCGCACAGCCGCAGCAAGGACCTGCCGGCCATCGTTCGCAACGCTGACATCGTCGTCGCCGCCGTCGGTCGGCCCGACATGATCAAGGCCGACTGGGTGAAGCCGGGCGCGGTTGTAATCGACGTGGGCATCAACCGCGTCGAGAAAACCGTCGATGGCGAGACGAAATCGCGCCTTACCGGCGACGTCGACTACGACGAGGTCTGCAAGGTTGCCCGCGCCATTACCCCGGTACCCGGCGGCGTCGGACCGATGACGATAACGATGCTGATGTTCAACACCCTGCGATCGGCACGCCTGTCCGCCGGGCTCGAAGGATGACAGGCCAGGTACCTCAGAAACCGGCGCCCAGCATCACCCACGCCTTGGTCGTATCCGTAAACGCGGCGGAGTCGGCGTTAAACATCACCAGCTTCAGCAGCAGCTTGTAACGCTCACCGAAGCTACGACCGGCCGACAGATCGATTTCGCTGCCGTAATCACCGCCGCCCGACTCTGCCGAGAAATCGTGGTAGACCAGCTGCAAATTCCACGGTTTTAGCTGGTAGGCCGCCTTCAGGTACAGATCGTCCAGCCCGGTGCCCGGGGTGCCAAGAAACTGGTCGGCCCAGCCGTTGAAAGCATGCAGGGTGGCGAGTGGCGTGCGGAAACCCTGTCCGTTATCGCTGCCCAGCGACTCGAAGCCGATACCGAGCACCAGCGCGTCGAGCGACCAGCTTCCCTGCAGACGAAAATAGCTCGCATCGAAGCTTACCGGCGCATTGGCCGCATCCGATTGCGTCGCAATCTCGGCAAGCACCGTGGCGCGTCCTTCGCCCAGCCCGAACGCGCCATTCACGCGACCACCGAAGGTTCTCGTCGAGAACGCCGGCGCATCGTCGTTATCGATCAGGTAGGCGTAGCCCACCACGTCCCAGCCTTTTGCGAGATCGACTTTTGCGTTGAGCAGGTGCGTATCCTGATCGTGATCGCCGTCCGGAACCTCCGAGCCGAAAATACGATTCGCATTGCCGACATAGCTGTAGAACAGCCTGGTATTCTCGAAGCCGCCGTACTGCACGGAAAGCCCGTCGTAAGTCTGCTCATTTTGCCGCCAGCCGACACCGCCGACGAAGCGCTGATCGTCGAGCAGTATTCGTTGCCGCCCGAGCCGCGCCTGCCAATCCTCATTCGGTGCATACTGAAAGTAGAGCTGATTCAGGTCGGAGCCGTCGGGATCCGCGACCACCGGGTACTGGCTGCGGTTGGGGCCGCTGGTACCGGCACCGCTGTTAAAGTCATCGACGAGCACTTCCATGACCTGGTCGAACTCGACAAATCCCGACCAATTGCGCCAGCTGCCCGTCTTGTAATTCAGCCGCAATCGAAGCGTCGACGCGTGCGCGTCGTCGGCAAACGAATCCTGGTCCACGAACTCGTAACGGTAGCGAAGATCGATGCTGGCATCGCCCGACGTGATCGCCGCGGCAATTCCGGTGTTTGTGCCTGCTTCTGCAAGGGCCGTAGCTGGCAGCGAAAAAACAACCATCGCTGCCAGCGCCACTGCAGAAAGTCCACCGGGAGTTCTGCATTCCATGATCAATAGACGTCCTCTACGGTATTAAATATGTTGAACTTGCCGGTCGGCGTGATCACCTCCGGGCCCTTTATGACGTGCTTTAGTTTACGCGTCTTGTCATCGACGACGACGATCGCGGATTCTTCCTCCTTGCCGCTCCAGACCGAGAACCAGACCTCATCGCCCGCCTTGTTGTACTCGGGCTGCACGACGCGTTTCACGCCTTTGCCAAGATTCGCCCACTCGGCTATCGGCAGAACCTCGTAGCCTGCCTCCAGCTTGTTGATATCAAATACGGCGATGCTCTGGCTGATTGCCTCATCCGGATTCAGGGGCGCGTCGACCCAGAGGTTGGTCGATTTCGGATGCGACTTCACGAACAGCGAACCGCCGCCCTGGCCTTCAAGCACTCGCACGACTTTCCAGGCATTCTTCGGATGACCCTCTGGGTCGGTGCCGAGGAAGGTAATGTTGGCATTACCCAGCGCGCTGGTAACCCAGACGGGACCGTACTTCGGATCCAGCAGGTTCGCGCCGCGACCCGGATGCGGGATCTTCTCGACGTCAACCAAGGCGGCAAGGCTGCGGTTACGCGAATCGACCACCGCAACCTTGTCCGACTGGTTCGCTGCCGTCAGGAAATAACGCTTGCTGCGATCCCAGCCGCCGTCATGCAGGAAGCGTGCGGCGCCGATATCCGTGACCGTCAGGTTGTCGATATCCGCGTAATTGACCAGCAGTATGTGCCCTGTCTCCTTGACGTTGACGATGAATTCCGGGTGCTCGTGTGACGCGACGATGGCCGCGACGCGCGGTTCCGGATGATATTCCTGGGTGTCCACGGTCATGCCACGCGTCGACACGACTTTCATCGGCTCGAGGGTATCGCCATCCATGATGACGTACTGCGGCGGCCAGTAAGCACCGGCGATCGCGTATTTGTCCTCGTAGCCCTTGTACTTGGACGTTTCGACCGAACGAGCCTCGAGCCCGATCTTGATCTCGGCAACGATCTGCGGCGGGTCCATCCAGAGGTCGATCATGTCCACCTTGGCATCGCGGCCAATGGTATAGACGTAGCGACCTGAGGCCGATGGACGGGAAATATGGACCGCGTAGCCGGTCTTCAGGATGCTGACGATCTCCTTCGTATTGCCATCGATGAGTGCGACCTGTCCGCTGTCACGCAGCGTAACCGAGAAGAAGTTTTCGATATCGCGATTGTGCTTTTTCCGCTTGGGCCGGTCCTTCGGAGCGACAAACACCTTCCACGAGGCTTTCATGTCTTCCAGGCCGAATTCAGGCGGCTCTGGCGGTTCCTGCTGCAGGAAGCGCGCCATCATGTCGATTTCGTACTCGCTGAGTTCGCCCGACGTTCCCCAGTTGGGCATGCCGGCCGGCGAACCGTAGGTAATGAGCGCTTTCAGGTAGTCCGTACCCTTCGGACGCGTGATATCCGGCGTCAGCGGCTTGCCGGTTGCGCCCTTGCGCAGCACGCCATGGCAGCCCGCGCAGCGCTCGAAAAAGAGCCTCGTCGAGGTCGTATATTCTTCAGCACTCAGCGTCGGGCCCTCCGGACTCTGTATGGCCTTGGCCTGCTCCGGCGGAATGGGCGACGGCGTTCCCGCGTAGCGCATTTCACCTTCGCTTGCGCCGGGGTGCCGCTGGCCGGCTGCGCGATCCTCGAGCCCGGTATCGCTGCGAACTTTGGTGACCTCCGCGACGCTGAAGGCCGATGCTTCGTTGCCCCAGGAGTTGGTCGTGTAGGTCAGGATCGCCGCGATTTCGGCGTCCGTCAGGTGACCCATGCCCGGCATCACGGCATTGTAGGTCTGGCCGTTTACCGTGATCTCGCCGCTTCGACCCTTGATTACCGTTTCCAGCGCACGCGAGCGATCCTCCATCAGGTAGTCCGATTTCGCGAGTGGCGGAAACGCGCCGGCGAGCCCCTGGCCGTTCGGCTGGTGACAGGCAGCGCAATGCGTGTTGTAGAGGCCCTTGCCCTCGCCGATTAGCTGCGTCATGTCGCCGCTAGCGGTCTCGGCGGCGTGGACCGCCGCCTCCTGCGCCAACAGCTGACCGGGAATGAGCAGGCAGCCGGCCAGCGCAACCGTGCGCCAGCGAGAAGCCGATTTGAAAGTGCCTAGCGTGATCATCTTTTGTCTCCCTTTTTTGCCTGACTCGGTACCGATTACCAGTCCCACTGCAGGCCAATTGAATAATTTCTGCCGCTCTCGGCAATTGTCGGTAGCAAGGCATCGCCCGGCGCCAGTCCTCTAACCTCCGACCAGCGCCAATACACCCGGTCGCCGGCATTGCCGATGCCGGCCCGCAGCGTCAGGTTTTCACCCACGCTGTGCGCGACGAACAGGTCGAGAACGCCGAATCCCGGCGGCACGAACAGCTCGCCCGACGTTTCATCGCGCCTTGACCAGCGCTGGGTCGCCGTAAGCAGGGCGCGAATTTCGGTACGCTCATCTGTCGATCGCCAGTTCGCGCCAATCACGGCCTCACCGGGGCCCACGGAGTTCAGCGGCTGCCCGTCTACCTGGTTTTCGCCCTGCGCCCAGTAGGCCGATGCCTGCAGCGTCACGCCGGGCAGGAACGCCGAAATATCCTGCGCCCAACTGGCTTCGAGGCCACGAATGTACGCCTCCCCGATATTGATCGACTGAAACAGAAGTCGCCCGCTCAGCGGGTCGATGCCGATGCGCACCTTGGTCTCGATGAAGTCGGTGTAGTCGGTGCGGAATGCGGCGAGTCGCAGCCTCGAGCTCTCGCCCTGCCAGCGCAGCCCCAGCTCCCAGCCGTCGGATGTCTCGGACCTGAGGCCGGGATTCGGTATCGCACGAATATTGAACAGCGGAATATCGAGGCCGATATTGGCGTCCTCGAATGGCGGCGCCCTGAATCCGCGCGCATATTGCAGGTACAGATCGAGGTCGTCGCCGACGTGATAAACAGCACCGATCTTCGGCGATACGTCGGAATCCGAGAGCCCGACAACGGCCGTCGCCGGATTGTCGGCGGCATAGATCGGATCACTGCTCGGCGACAGCCGGTTTTCGTCGAAACGAACGGCCAACATCAACGAAAGCGGCCCTGACGAAAGCTGGTCGGAAACGTAGGCGCCAATTTCCCGCTCCTCCGTCATCGGGAAATCGCGAAGCGGAAAGCTCTCGCCCAGTATGTTTGCCGTGACGCTGCCGTCGATGAGGCTGGTCGACAGGCCATCGCGGAGCTCTTCGGTTTTCGACTCCGCGTACTCGAGGCCGAAACCGAAGCGGTGCGACCACCCCGCCAGTTCCGCGTCGCGCCACAGGTTCAGCTCTGCGCCCCGCAGGCGCTGATCAAAATAAAAGTCGCGCCGGATCGAAGCAGGCGACGTTGCTGCTGCCCGTTCATCCAGCGTATGTTGCGCTATCGCGGCGTCCGCATGAAAGACACGAAGCAGGCCTTCGCTGATGATCCCGGCATCGAATCGGTACTCGGCACTGACCAGGTTCACGGTATGCTGGTCGTCGCCTTCGAGGCGCGTGGTCGACGCAAAGCGGCCCGTACCGAGAAATGAGTTCAAATCGCTCGTCGTGTCGCGGGTCTGGCGGATCACACTTAGCTGCCAGTCATGTCCAAAGCGATTTTCGCCGACCAGTTTGGCGAGCCCCGCGTCGCGCCGATAATCCTGCCGGTCTTCTGCGACGTCGAGCGCTGCCGATTGCCGCTCCGACCCGGTTCGGTACCCTCCGGCAAGCAGCAGCGATACCCAGTCACCCTTGAGAACGACGCTCGCCTCGGTATTGCGGCTGTCGTCCAGGCCGCGATACAACAATGACGCCCGACCGGACATTGCGCCGGCACCTTCGTATTGATCGGGATCGAGCGTGTGCATCGCAACCACGCCGCCGAGCGCCGAGCTGCCGTAGAGCGCCGATGCCGGGCCGCGCAGCACTTCGACCGAGCCGATGATACCGGTGTCGGCCAGGTCCCTCGTGGCGTTCGAAAAGTTCCCGATCTCGAAATGATCGGACAACGGCACGCCGTCGAGCTCCAGGGCAATCCTGTTTCCGCCGATGCCGCGAATAGTGATGCCTTCCGTTCCGAATCGGGATGCCGACGCCTCGTGACTGATGCCCGGCACGAAGCGAAAAGCATCGGCCAGCGAAGTGCTCAGCGTTGCCTGGAGATCGGCGGACTTCAGTACGGTAACGTCTGCGGCCACATCACGAATACTGGTCGCCCGCTTCGTTGCAACGACGACGATCTCGTCCAGCGTGCTATCTGCGGAACGGCTGTCCGCCGCCGCCGCGCCGGCGGGCCAGGCAGCAGCCAGTGCCACTATCACAGCCATCGTATCGCGCATCAGATCGTTTCCTGCCAAAGCGAGCGTATATTGGCAACCCGGGAACGCGCCGCCTCGATGTCGAATTCCGGACCGGTATGCAACGCAGGCCTTTCGACATCCGCATCGTGACAGCCCTTCGGGCAGGCTGGCGATACGGGAAACCCGCAGCGGCCTGCCCGTTGACCCGGACTTGCGCATGGTCTCACCGTTGCGAGGTCCGATTCCATGACCGCAAAATAGGGATGCCGGCCGCACTGCGCCTTGACCTGGGTCAAGGACGACCCGCCGCGACGGACTAGACTGGCAGCTGTTCTCGGGAGACTTCTAATGGGCGCGGCGCTGCATCTGCGGGACTTGTTGACGGACCAAACCGGGGCCAGTCCCATTAGTGCCTCTTTGCCGGCTGCGAACTGATTCCGTGATGGATGCACAGGAAGCGATGCGCGGCGCCGGGATGCTAGACTCTTCATGCATGGATGCCGACTCTCCCCTCTACGCGACGCTGCGAAGACATTACCTCTTTTCCGGACTCGAGCAGGATGATTTCGACACCCTGGTGGCGGTCGTCGCGGCGAAGAGCCTCGCAAAGGGCGAAGTGCTTTTTCATCGTGGCGACGAAGCGAACTACTTCTATTTTCTCGACGTCGGGCTTGTCGAGCTGAACCTGGTCGCACCGACCGGTGAAAAGAAAGTGCTCGAAGTTGTCAGTCCGGGACGGACCTTTGCCGAAGCCATCGCGTTCATGCAGGAGCAAAAATACCCGGTTACGGCTGAAGCACTCGCAGACAGCACGCTTTGCCAGATTCCTATCCGCTCCTACGTAGACCTCGTCTATGCCAACCCCGATGCCTGCATGCGTCTCCTGAGCGATGTTTGCCGACACCTGCATGCGCGTGTGCGGGAAATCGAAAACCTGACGGTACAGAATGCACGCAGTCGGCTTTCGAGCTACCTGCTTGATCACGTGGTGGAAACCAGCGATGACGAGGCGACGATTCGACTCGAGCTGCCGCGCCATGTCATTGCCTCGCGGCTGTCTATTCAGCCTGAGACCCTGTCGCGCCTGTTGCGCAACATGGTCGACGAGGGCGTATTGACGATCGAAGACCGCGTCATTTTCGTGCACAGCCTGGCGCGACTGCGACCCTACGACTAGCAGTCTGTCGGACCTGGGACTAATCTACTGCGACGGCGGGAAATAGGCACGCTTCCGGCTCAGTGCGAGCAAGCGTATCAATCCGAGCAGCAATAGCGCCGCCAGCCAGTTGTGGGCAACGGCGATTCCGATTGGCACATCCGTCAGTATCGCCGCGATGCCGACCGAAAACTCTGCGACAACCACGATAAGGACGGTGAGCCCGGCGGCGAACAGGCCCGAACGAAGAGCCAGCGCCCCGGCTACAAGGGCCGTGAGAAGCGTGACGATCGCAGTAAGCCTGTGCAACTTGTGGATGTCGGCTCGTTCGGCGCCGCCGAGCGCGAATCCGGTCGGGCCGATTTCATGCCGGCGGGTCAGGTCGAAGGCCTTCCAGAGATTGCCCCCGGGCAGCCAGCTGCCATGGCAGTCCGGGACCGTCTGGCACGCTGAAGCCGCGAAGTTGGCGCTTGTCAGCCCGCCCAGTGCTATCTGCATGCATAGCAGCAGCAGCGCCGCAGCCACCCAGTGTTGCACCACCGACGGCGCGTTCGAGCCACGAGCGGTATCGCGGAAAACCATCCAGCCGAGCAGCCCGAGCATCGCGAAACCGCCAGCGAGATTGCCCATGACAACGGCCGGACTGTGCAGTTCGCCGGAGTAGATTCCGAGCCAGGCCAGGAACACCGTCAACGCGAGCAGGGCCAGCGACAACCGCCGGTCGCGACGCCGTCGCAATGACAGCAAAGCCATGCCGAGTATGAGCAAGCCCAGTACGCTGGCAATCAGCCGGTGCAGAGGTGTTGCCCACGACAAGGGTTGCTGCGCCTCGAGTGCCAGCCGCTCATAGGTGCTGCCGACTGTCGGTACCTCGTCGGCAGGCGCACCTATTCGACCATAGCAGGCCGGCCAGTCGGCGCAACCGATGCCGGAGTTGTCGAGCCGCAGGTAAGCGCTGACGGACACCAGGGCCAACACGAACAGCAACGAGATGATCGCGAGTGCCCTCACCGGACTACTCTTTCACTTCGGGCAAGTTCTCAGCCGAACCACGTACGAGCCGTACGAATTTGGGTGTTTTTTTCCAATCGACGCGGTCATGGCCGAACTCGAAGTTCCAGGCCCATGCCGCATCCCACTGAAAGCTATAGTCGTTTGCCGACCAGTACTCAGCCGGCTGCGACCAGATGAATACGGTCGTATCCTGGGTCGGGGGGTTGTCAGCCTTGCGCAGGTCGCTGATCGAAAACAACTCGTCCTTCGCGGGCAGGCGCCAATCGTGATAACCGCAGTAGCCGGCATCGTTTACCGCGATCACATAGTGCCAGGTATCGCAGCTGCTGCCGGCGCATTCGCCACCGTTCTCCGTACCACGATAGTCCAGCTCGCCGTGGGCCTCGTTCGGATTCCACCAGCTGTATGTGTTGCGGTAATCGTGCAGACCCGCGACATCCGCTTTACCTTGCCAGAGCAGGCCGGTGGCGGTATCGAAAATACAGGTCTCATTATCGGCACGAACCAGCTTGAACCGGCTTTCATCGGACCCCGTATTGCTTTGGGGGTCCTGATCGCAGGCAGACCCAAGCAGCGAAACCGACATCACGCAGATCGCGTATTTCCAGTGTCTCTTCATGGGCGGGCAGCTTACCCGATTTCGGAACTGTCGGGTCCCTCGTATACGCTTTCGGAAACTACGTATATTCCCTAGTACAGGAGATACTCGAGGCAGACTACTGTGATCAGGGCCTGCAAGGCGGGCGCCTTGGAGCGGCAAATGAACATTTCATGCAGATACAGTGGCGCCCCCTTCTATTTCAGTCCTGAGGGTGGCTGATATTTTAGAGGATGACGGCCAGTCGTCCTTGATCTATGTCAAGGCGCATTGGCGCTCCCGGGCCTACTTTGCAACCATGGAATCGGGGCTAACATCGACGAAATTCGGTGCTTGCCCAATTTAGATAGTCGCGACACCGGGGTTGTCGCATCTGCGGCTGGTCGTTTTCGCGACCCGGGCAAGGGATTTGATTAACTAATTATCACAAAAGGAAAAAGTTGCTATGAATGAACATACTTCATCAGGGGAGCAGCCGGTCAAGATCCCGTTAATGCAGCGGGTTCTCGACAATCCGTTCATCCTTCTCTTTATCGGCATCTTGATGCCGGCTCTTTTCTACATCATCTGGGGAATCATGGAAATCGTGAATATCCCTATCGCCCCCTAGTCATCGGACCTGATCTTTAGGTAGAGGTAACACCTATGAGTGCTTTACAGCCCCCTGCCGAGACAGTCTGGTGGAAACAGCCACTGGACAGGGTTGAAGGAACCTGGATCTCGATCGCGCTGGTCTGGTCCCTGTTCATGTTTTTCATGATGCCGTTCTGGCACGTCTACGGAAAACAGAACCT
>JBFELT010000039.1:0-20827 GCA_041552015.1 Woeseiaceae bacterium | reverse complement strand
TGAACGTATGCAGCGCGTGGTAGGCGGCGCGCGCGTAACTGACGGGCGTCACCAACATCGTTGCGGCAACGGTTCCCGGGCGTGCGGCCAGGTGCGTGTTCGCGTAGCGGGTGACCCCCACCGTGCCGTCTTCGGGTAGATCTGGCGGCCGCGCCGGGGCGCGCAGTTGCAGCATGTCGAGGAAGCGCTGAAACCACGACTCGGGCTTGTCGGGTTTCGGGACGCCGGCCGCCGCAAACTGCAGGAACATTTCCGGCGTCTGCGCGAAGAAGATCGGAAGCGTAATGGCGATGAGATCGGAATCGCCGCCGTCCAGGTGAAACTTGACCGCCATGCCGCGCACGTCGAGCGCGCTGTCGTGCTCGACAGGCGAACCCGAACCGTTGGAAAAACGCACCGTAACGGGTATGTGCTTACCCTGGAATTGCTCCGCGTAGCTATAGCGTCGTGCGTCCTCGGAGGCAACGAAACAACCGGTCGCGCCGATACCCACCGCGTGCACCGGGCGCATTCCCTTGCGATGGTCCGGGTAGTCGGAAAGCAGCGCCTTGTACAGCCGCTCGCTCATGTCTCCTTCCATGCCGATGGGCCGTTCGCCGGGAGAATCCGTCAGCCTGGGTACGTCGTCACGCGGAACGTCCGTCAGGATGTCATCAAAGGTCGGTGCATTTGCCACGCGGGCACCCAGGCGCCAGTGCCGTTGATCGACGCCCATCAGGCGAAGAATGGTGGCCAGTACCGAGGTGTGGTCGTAGGGAATATCGCCCGCCGCGCGAAACACTGTCTTCTCGCGGATGAAGGGCGACACCAGAATGAGCGGCACGCGCACGCCGAAGCGGTCGAATTGAAAACCTTCTTCGCGCGCCACAGGAGCCGGTGTGTCGAGGTTGTCCTGCCACGGCGGCTTCGCGGTCCACGGCGGCGGCACGTGATCGTAGGTGCCGCCATGTTCGTCGAAATTGATGATGAGCAACAACGAGTCCCATATATCCGGATTACCGGAGAGCGCGTCGTAAAGTTCTCTCAGGAAACGCTCGCCCTTGCGAATATCGCCTGGCGGGTGGTAGTCAGTGCCATTCGGACCGAGACCAGGGCCCAGCGGCAACGTCCACGACGGTTCGATGTAGCTGAATCGCGGCAGCTTGCCGCTGGCGATCATGCCGAACAGCGTGTTGTCCGCCGCCACGTCAGCCGAGCCGACCTTGGAAAAATGCTTGTCGAAGCACGAGTCCTGCAGCTGTTCCATGATCTGCTGTGTATAGCGGTAGCCCTCGGCCCGGAACAGATCCTCGAGCCAGTTGCCGTCGCTGTTGAAGATCATCCAGTCACTCGGGAGGTTCTGGTTCTGTTCGTCCAGCACATTCCATAGCGTGCGTTCGCTGAACTGCCTGCCGACCGGCCGGGCGAACAGGTTCGAGTTTCGGTTGTTCACCCAGGCACACAGGTCTCCGTGAGCCGTCCTGCCGAGCGAATTCCCGGCAAAGGCGAACGCGCGGTTGCAGTTCGTCTGCGTGGGAACGGACGAGAAGTACCGGTCGGAAACGGCGAAACTGCGCGCGAGCTTATTCAGAACCGGAAGATCGTCCGGCGTGTAGCCCATCATGATCTCGTCGTTGTTGCGATACCACCTGGCGTAGTCCTGGTAGAACCCGCCCATGCCGGGCTCGGGCGGCTCGGACGTGCCCGACGGTCCGCCGCCGCCCCTCTGCGGTGTCTCGCGCTCCTCGAAGAGCTGGTAGTTGACGTGTTCGTACCGCTCGTGGGGATCGAAGCGCGGCACCGTGTGGCGGCCCTTCGTGCCGCGGATGACGTAGTGCTTCCTGCCCTTGGCATCGCGGTTGAACAAGTCCTTGTTCAGACCATCGAAGTGCGGGCAGGATCCTTCCGGGTGCACGTGCGTCGGCGTCTCGTCCCCGTACAACCAGCCGAGCACGTTATCAAGCGACCTGTTCTCCAGCATCACGTAGACGATGTGCCGTATACCGGGGTGCTGTCCCTTAGTCATTCGTCCCCATTTCCGATCGCTGCCGGTTAATTATTGTTGTCTTGATCACCCCGTTTCCCACTGCGAGTCGCAAGGCGGGCCGTAGGAGCGCTGTTGGAATGCGCAACAGGCACTCTATCGTACGCAGCGGCAGGTGCATAGCCGGGCCCTGCGGGCGCCCGGGATCGGCAAAGATGCGATCGGCTTCGCTCGCCTCCCTGAGCGGCACGGACGCCGAGGTCCCTCACCGAGGAGACGGTGAGAGGGTCCTGGCCAGGCGGAAACCGATATCGTTGCCGCGGTCGAGGGGGCTGTGGTTGATGCGGGACGCCGAACGGACTTCAAGAGCATCGCTCTTCCAGCAACCGCCACGAAGAACGCGTCGCGACAAACCGCCCGTTACCCATGCCGAGCCATCGTCGGGCCGTCCGGGCGCGTCATAGCTGGAATTCCAGGCATCCTCGCACCATTCCCAGACGTTGCCATGCATGTCATGCAGTCCGAACGCATTGGCCTGAAACGCACCGACCGGCATTGTCTTGCGGCGATGCTCACCCGTGCTCGCCACGCCACCGGCATGAACGCCGTCGTAGTTCGCCTGTGCCGTCGAGACAGTCGTGCCGAAGCTGAACGGTGTCGTCGTCCCCGACCGGCAGGCATATTCCCATTCCGCCTCGCTGGGCAGGCGGTAGGCATCGGCGCGGCCGGCCAGCCCCAGTCTGCCGTTCAACCAGGCGATGTAGGCCCTGGCGTCTTCCCAGTTGACGCCGATCACCGGGCGGCGATCACGGCCCCAGCCCTCATCGACGGGTCTTTCCAGCCGCGCACCGACGGCGATTGCCGCATCCCAGTCCGCGAATGTCACCGCGTAATTGCCGATCGCGAAGCGGTAATCGATGTTCACTTCGTGCTGCGGCTCCTCGCGACCGTCGTACCCGACCGAGCGCTCCTCGGGCTGCGGGGAACCCATCCGGAACCTGCCCGGCGGCAGTGTGACCATCTCCGGACTTGCGCTTGCCGGCAGTCCCGGGATGGCGTCGCGCCAGATTGCACCCGGACGAGCACGGGCCTCTTCGGCCTTGCGCAGCGCCTCGGCCTCTGCCGCCTGACGCGCTTGGCGCTCGGCGTCGGCGCGCGCGGCTTCCTGCGCCCGGCGTTCGGCGCTCCGGCGCAGCTCCTCGAGATGATGCTCGATTTCGAACTCGAGACCGGAGCTGGCGGCCACCGCACGCACCCGCTCGAGAAAACGCTGTACCGCGCCCGCATCTGATTTCGCCGGAAAGCCGGCCCACGTGGCGCGCAGGTCGGCCAACAGATCGGCGCGGGATTGGACAACCGATGGCGCCGCGGGTGCCTCGCCCGCGACACTCAGTTCGCCCTGCAGGGTTTTCTTCAGCGGCGCGGAAATGTCGCGCCCGACGAGTTTGCCGAGGCGCTGAAGCGTCTGGCTCCAGGCCTCATGTGCATCTTCGCCACGCCATTCGACAAGGTCAAACCAGTTGATCTGGCGCAGGTCCGCCGGCGGCGCGAACTGTTCGAACGATTCTACGGCGACAGGAACCAGTATTTCGCGCGCAAGCGCATCGCGGCACTCGATCATGCACCATGGCCGCTCGAAATAGGTCGGCGACCAGCAACACAGCACCGCTTTGGAGCCGCGCAAGGCACGATCGATGGCGTCGGGAAAATTCGCTCCGCCGTCAATGCGCTCCATATCGAAGAAGCAGTCAAGGCCGAGCGCATCGAGCTTGCCCTTTATCACCTCGGCCCTGGCGCGCGCCGAGCGTGGATAGGAGATGAAGACGTCGACCACAGCGCTCTCCGCTTACCGGCTGCGGCTAGCTAGGCTTGTGTCACCAAATTGCTCGGCTTGAATTCTTGAATGCATTTCAAACGCGCCTCATGCAGGTCACGTGGTAGTAACGGACTTGGTTAGCGGCGTTGTTGAACCGTACCAATACGACGAGCGCGTTTGCACTATATTGAAATCGCAGGGGAATTGAAATAGCGGCTCAGAGCGCCATCACGAGCATCAGCCATCGTCCTGCTGCTGATCATTGACAGTTCCCGGACAACAGCCTGGTCCATTTGCCAACCGCCTTTTGAAACCTCAAACTCGAGGTTCTCAGTAAGTCGCAAACCCGAAGGAAGACGGCATGTGTCGATGGCTGGCGTACTCAGGCGCTCCCATTCTCCTCGACGAGGTCCTGTTCAAGACGCAGCATTCCCTGATTGACCAGAGCCTGCATGCGTCGGTCGCTACCACGACGACCAACGGCGATGGTTTCGGTATCGGCTGGTATGGCAATCGTGAGCTGCCGGGTGTCTATCGGGATATCCGACCTGCCTGGAACGACACCAACCTGCAGGCGCTGGCCGCCCAGATCGAGTCGCCGATGTTTCTGGCGCACGTGCGCGCGACGACCGGCTCCCCGGTGCAAAGGACCAACTGTCATCCCTTCAGTCACCGCAAGTGGTTGTTCGTGCATAACGGTCTTGTTAACGAATACGACAAGTTGCGTCGCGATCTTGCGTTTGCGATCGCCCCCGAACTATTTCCAATGATACTCGGCACAACGGATTCGGAACTCATGTTCCTGCTCGCGTTGAGTTTCGGTATGGAGGGCGACGTGCAAACCGGTATTTCACGAATGGCGGGATTGGTCGAACACGTGGCCGAACGACACAAGGTGGAAAACGCCCTGCAAATGACCCTCGGCATCAGCGACGGCGAGTCGCTGTATGCCGTCCGCTATTCAACGGCCGGTGAATCGCGGTCGCTGTTTCACAGTGCGCATCGCGAAGTAACGAAGGAGATCGCTCCCGAGGCTGGGCGGTTTTCCAGGGACGCACGCGCAATTGTTTCCGAACCCTTGAACGACCTCGAGGCCGACTGGATTCCTGTCCCGGAAGCAAGCTTTCTTACGATTACCAGGGGCGATATTTCCTGCGAGCCCTTCACTCCGATATTGCCCTGAAACCGTACCGAAGCATGACCGTGCGCTGGCTATGCGAGCAGCGGGTCCGCGCGTTCCAGAATCGTAACGATATCGATCCCTTTCGGCAGAGTGCCATAGTTGCGATCTCCCTGTCCGCCCAGGCGCGACGCGATGAATGCATCGGACACGGCTGAACAACCGGCACGCAATAACAGGCTGGCCTGCATGGTCAACGCCAGTTGCTCGATCAGGCGACGTGCTCCGTACTCCGGATCCTCGCGATCCGTGATGGCATTCTTGAGTGCAACCACGGCCCGATCCAGCTCCGGGCTGGCGCCCTCGGTCAGGGCAAGCTCGGCAAACCAGGCATCCAGCGCATAAGCGCTTTTCTGCAAGGCACGCAGAATATCCAGTGCCTGGATATTGCCCGAACCCTCCCAGATGGCATTGATGGGAGCGTCGCGATACAGGCGTGCCATGATGAACTCCTCGCTTACGCCGTTGCCGCCAAGGCACTCCATGGCCTCATACGCATGGCATGGCGTGCGTTTACAGATCCAGTATTTGCCAGCCGGCAGGCCGAGCCGCAACAAGAGCGAATCATGTTCCCCACCGGCACTGTCGTGGCTGTTGTCGAGCGCTTCGGCCATGCGCATCGTGATCGCGATGGATCCCTCCGCTTCGAGTTGAAGATCGGCGAGCACGTTTCGCATCAGTGCCTGGTCGATCAATGCCCGGCCAAATGCAACCCTCTCGCGCGCATGGTTGACGGCCTGGGCCACGGCCTGCCGTTGACCGGCACTGGAGCCAATCATGCAGTCAAAGCGGGTCATCGCGACCATCTCGATGATCGAACGAACGCCCCGCCCTTCTTCACCGACCATCCAGCCCATAGCGTCGTGCAGTTCGATTTCCGCGGATGCGTTCGACACGTTGCCCATCTTGTCTTTGAGTCGCTGCACCTGGATCGGGTTCTTGCTTCCGTCCGCGCGCCAGCGTGGCACCAGGAAACAGCTGAGACCACCGTCCGCCTGCGCCAGGACCAGGAAGGCGTCGCACATCGGTGCCGAGGTGAACCACTTGTGTCCGCTGAGCAGGTAGCGTTCGCCAGGACCGCTGGCGTTCATTGCGACGGCGCGCGTCGTGTTGCTGCGAACATCCGAGCCGCCCTGCTTCTCGGTCATGCCCATGCCGATGGTTACGGCCTGTTTTTCGGTGTGCGGCACATTGCGAGGGTCGTAGCTACGAGCCAGCACTTTCGGCAGCCATTCATCGGCGACCGCGGACGTGAGCTTCAACGTCGGTACAGATGCGAAGGTCATGGTCAGCGGGCATCCGTGGCCGGATTCGACCTGCGCCTGCAGGTAGTAGAGGCCCGCCCGTGCCACATGAGCCCCCGGGCCCGGATTGATCCACGGAGTGGCATGCAGACCGGTTTCGAGACCCAGTTTCATGAGCTCGTGGTAGGCATCGTGGTACCTGACCCGGTCTATGCGGTAACCCTGCCGATCGTGAGAGTCGAAGCTGGGCTTGAATTCGTTCGCGAGAAAACCCCATTCGATGACGTCGGCACTGCCTGTGCGCGCACCATGCGCATTGAGGGCATCCTCGGCGCGGCCGCCGCCATGCCGATGCACGGCTTCGCGCAGCGCGGTGTCCCCGTCGTAAGCGTTGTAATCCACGAGCGGAGATGACTGGTTAAACACGTCGTGGGTCGACGTCATCCTAGTCAATGTCCATTTGATCGGGTGGACTCGGAACCTCGGGCTCCCCCAGTTGCTCGTCTCCGGACTCCTCGACGTCCTCCTCGTCGGCGACGCCTTCGTCTACGGATGTCTCTGCATCCCTTCCACAGTCCCAACCCCAGCCCTCGAGTTTGGCGACGAATTCCGCCGCTTTTCGCGCACAGTAGTTCGCGTCGCTATCCGCAGACCACAAGACCTGTTGCTCGCCCGGCGACTCCGTATCCTTGTAGTAATGAACACTGCACGGCACCTCGACGCCCGGCTCGTGGGCAATCTCGACACGACGCAGCATGTCGCCGTAGGTACATTGGTACTTGCCCGAATCCTGCGCCGCCGCGATCACAGGCAGCAGCGCTGCCAGCACGGCAATAAGCATTCGTTCTCTCATGATTGTCACCTGCGATTGGAGTCGGTGAGCCTCGAATTGTACCCAATTTGCCCCTGACGGGCCGGCGTCGGGGCGCCCGCCCTCTGCGGGTGTCACGCTCGTCGGGGCGCACCGCTACTTGTGGCGCGCTTTTCCTGGCTTCGGCGCAGCGATCCTGACCGGGCCGCCACGTCGACGCCGTGCTCGGCGAGCGCCTCCATGGCCATCACGTGCCCCGGTTTTTGCGCAATCGCGGACTTGAAATAGAGCATCGCCGTGACAGGGTCGCCGCGGGAATCGGCGATCTTCGCGAGCTGGTAGTAGGAATCCGCGTGCGCCGGGTCAAGGACCGTGGCTTTGCGAAAATATGCCTCGGAGTTTTCGAGGTTGTTCTGGCACAGCTCGATCAGTCCGAGGCCGTAGCAAGCGTCTGCCTCGAGGTCCGGGTCCTTTCTCATCTTTAGCAAGCATCTCTTGGCCCGCTCGACATCGCCCAGCCGCGCCCGGTTCAGTGCCTCGATGACTGTCTCCCGTCCCGTCTTCATGAGCTCCACCCCCTTTATCCTTGTGCCACCAGCGAGCCGCGCTTGCGCCCTACCGGATCTAGCGGATTTCGGGATCGAATCCCCTCACCTTCGATTCAGTTTTCGCGCGTATGGTGACTGGGGCTGTACCCTCGATCGGGCAGCTGGGAGGATTAATGAAGACTAATGCACTTAAAAACAATTGTTTATTGCTACTTATGAATGTTATTTCTAGAATAATGCGGGACCACGGAGCCAGCTGCCGGCCCGAACCGGGCCCACCAGAGCCCGCCAAAGGGATGAAGCTACTCCGCTGATCTGATGTCGAGACCAGCCTCCCCATAGCGGTACTACCCGACTGATATTTCGTGGAGCTGGCGCTAGTATCAGCTGATGCACACCCTGTCCGGAATCGTTGCGTTGGGCACGGCACTTTGTCTGAGTGTCGTGCCGATGAGTGCTCAAGGGACCGAACCACGATTCGAGCTGTCCCCTTTGCTTGGCTACGTTACCGGAGGGACGTTCGACGACGAAGTTACGGGGCAGCAACTCGACCTGGACGACAGTAACGCCGCCGGGCTGCAGCTCAATATACGCGCCGACGGCCAATCGAGTTACGAAGTGCATTACGCTAGGCAGGCGACACGAACCAGCGGGCCCGCTGTGCCGTCGCTCGAGGTGACCATCGAGAAACTCGAGATCGGTGGCAGCTACGAAACGAGTGCAGGGCCGACCCGGCCCTTCGTCGCCGCAACGCTGGGTGCCACCCGCTTCAGACCCGACGACAGCACGTTCAATGACGATACCTATTTCTCGTTCTCGCTGGGCGGCGGCGTGAAGTTTTTTACGGACAGGCCATTCGGCATCACGATCGATGCCCGGTGGGCCGGCGCGTTCATTGACGAAGACACGGACGTGTTCTGCCTGTCCGCGGGAGGCCTCACCTGCCTGATACAGACGGACGCCGGGCTGGCATCGCAGTTTCGCGTGTTTGTCGGGCTCAACGCCCGATTCTGAGAGCGATTTCTACGTATTCCACTCAGCACCGGCAAGCCTCATTATTTTTGATGGTGGTAGTTGACATAATGCCACCAGATTTGATTGTTCAGCCATCGGAGAACACAGACAAAAAGCTGGGCCGGTGCCACACCGCTGGCGGATCCAGGCCATAGAGCTTGTGACCGCCGTAGAAAAACCAGGAGTGCCCCATGTCCAAACTAAATGTTCAGAAAGTAGCCTCCCCCGAAGACCGCACACTGCCGGTCTTCAAGGAGTTCGAGGAAATTGCCGACAAGATTCGGGTTCGCGCCTTCAATTTGTTCGCGAATCGTGGCTTCAGTATGGGCAACGATATTGACGACTGGCTGACCGCGCAGCGCGAGATCTGCTGGCCCACCGCCGAGCTCGTGGAAGAAGACGACGAGTTCGAGATCAAAGTCGCCCTGGCAGGCTTCGAATCCGACGAAATTTCGGTGACGGCAACGCCACGTGAAGTGATCGTCAAGGCCTCCCATAAGGATGAGCGCAAGGACGACGACGAAAAAGTGCACTGGAGCGAATTCAGGAGCAACGAGGTCTATCGGCAAATCGCGCTACCGTCGGATGTCGACGTCGCCAAGATAAAGGCGGAATTCGAAGACGGCATGCTCGAAATCGAAGCGCCGAAGATGAAGGGCAAATCGAAAGCGGCCAGGAAAATCGAGGTATCCAGCGCCGCCTGATCGCCCATTGGTTTCGGGCAGAGTGATGTGGGGGCCGGGATTCGCGAATCCTGGCCCCTTTTTTATGCCATCCGCCTGTCCTTTGAGTGCGGCCTGCCGGGCTGCGATCAATACCCTGAGTGCCGCTTGACGCTTTGGTGTACCAACAGCCTGTTGACCGGCGGTAAAGGAGAATGACATGCCTTACCGGAGTGTTTCGGAGTTACCCCGTGCGCTGCGCGACCATTTGCCGCCGCATGCGCAGGACATCTACAGGCAGGCATTCAACAATGCCTGGGACCAGTATGCCGACCCGTCGAAACGAGGGACGAAGGGAACCCGGGAAGAGACCGCGCATCGGGTCGCCTGGTCGGCCGTTGGACGCGTCTACGAAAAAGATGCAAACGGCCGCTGGCGAAAGAGGTAAGTGTTATCTCGAATTGTGTCGACTGCATCGAGACCGCAAGCTAAAACTAGCGATTCGAAGCACAGCTGTTTGCCGGAGGTGATTATCTTGAAGAACCTGGGCGTATTCGAAAACACGCAGCGAAAGACGGCCCACTGGATCGAACAGGTAGCTCATAACATGGGCTCGACCGACATGGAGCGTTCGTATCATGTGCTTCGCTCGGTGCTGCATGCCGTGCGTGACCGTCTGCCAGCAAACGATGCCGTTCACCTGGGAGCCCAGATGCCGATGTTGGTGCGTGGCTTCTACTACGAAGGCTGGCACCCGGCCGACAAGCCGGAACGCTACCGCCACAAGGGCGAGTTCCTGGCCCATATTGGTCGCGACGTACCGAATCTCGACCCGGCACAGCGCGAGCGTGCCGCTGCGGCGGTATTCTCTGTCCTGAGCGAGGAAATCGGCGGCGGCCAGGCGGCCCACGTCCGGCAAGCGTTGCCAGTCGAAATCCGGGACTTCTGGCAGACCACCGGCGCAGGGAAATCGAACGATTCGGGGTCGAACCGCAACTAACTCCGGTCCCGGCTTCGACTCGCGCCGGGCATCGTAGGGCGAGCAGGCCAGGCCAAAAAATTGGCATACTGCCGCCAACATGCCCGAGTTGCCCGACATCGAAGCCTACCTCGAAGCGCTGGAGCCCCGACTCGGCGGCCAGGAGCTTGTCGAGGTGTCGCTCAGAAGTCCGTTCTTTCTGCGTACGGCCGTTCCACCCCTCGATGAGGCAATCGGTCGCACCGTCACCGAAGTCCGGCGCCTCGGCAAGCGCATTGCGATCGGACTGAGCGGCGATTACTGGCTGGTGATCCACCTGATGGTCGCCGGCCGGTTTCAGTGGCTGGATGCCGGTGCGCCGGCCAAGAAGCCAACGCGAAACACGCTGGCAATCTTCCGGTTTGCCAGCGGCTCGCTGACTATCACCGAAGCCGGTACGAAAAAGCGCGCGTCTCTGTACCTCGTGCAGGGGAATGACGCGCTTGAAGAACACGATCCGGGTGGACTCGAAGTGCTCAGCTGCAGCCTGGAGGAATTCTCGCAGCGTGTTCGCCGCGAGAATCGCACATTGAAACGAGCGCTGACCGACCCGCGCATCCTCAGCGGCATTGGCAACGCCTATTCTGACGAGATCCTGCACGCCGCGCGCCTGTCTCCCGTGATGCTCACATCCCGTCTCGACGACGCAGCGATGCAACGCCTGTTCGATGCCACCCAGGGAACGCTGCGCTTCTGGCTGGACAATCTCACCGGCACGGCGCGAGAAGAATTCCCGGTGAAAGTCACGGCGTTTCGACCGGAAATGGCGGTCCATGGCCGCTATAAAGAACCGTGTCCCGTGTGCGGCACCGCGGTGCAGCGTATTCGCTACGCGAGCAATGAAACCAATTATTGCCCTGCATGCCAGACCGGCGGAAAACTCCTTGCCGACCGGGCACTCTCGCGCTTACTCAAGAAGGACTGGCCCAGGACGATCGATGAGCTTGAGAAAATCCAGCCGCGATCGCTCAAAGAGGAATCCTGATCGAAAGCCAGGACAGCCGCGCCGGGATTAGCGCCATTGATCGGAGCTTGAGATTCGGCCGCAGTTAGACGAGCAGTACTTTCGAGGCGATCAATACTGCTAGCGACGCGGCATTCCAAATTTGCGGCGGAAGGCTTGAATAACCGGCAACTTCTCATTCCATGGCGATGCGTCGGCCCTATCCGGGTCGACGGGGCAAACGTCACCGGCAAATCCGGGCGGGATCTGATCGTCCAGTTCACCCGTTCCGGCGTTATCGAAGAACTCGTAACCGGGAATCAACAAGTCGTCGTCGACGATCGCGTCGACCGTGCGCAAGCCGTAACTCGAAATTTCGACGGTAAACGGCTGCGGGTTCACGATCCAGACCTGCGACGGACCGGCAACGAACAGGTACTGGACCTGCCGATTTGTCGACGCGATACGATATTTCTGGATCTTGCCGCCATACATCGAGCTGCGGGATGCCGAAACGTCGATAAGTGCGTTGAAGTCCGGCTCGAATCCGGGCTCGAACTTCAGCGATCGCGGATCGTCCTCGTCCGTAAACCAGGCAATGCGCCGATTGTTGTTGATGCGGTTGGCTTTCAGCCTCATTGCCCGCTCCCGCGGTGCCTCGAAATCGCGATAGGGCGCTGCCCGGTTTGTAGGCGCATTGCGCAGCACCAGAGACAGGAGACGTCTGTCGTTGTGCCTGCGCGGTCCGCGCTGACTGATCTCGTCGAGAGCTGCCTGAATCTCCAGCGGCAGGTTGGTGGTTTCCTCAGCCGTGCACCATGCGCGCTCGCCGCGTTTCTCCATCCATCGCAGGGCACCCTTCCCTATCCAGTGCGCGTCCTTCGTGTTGATGTAGTGAGACGCGCACCGCCAGACCAGTGAGGAATCCTTGTAAAACACCCGGGCATGAATGGTAGCGGCCTTCGCGGGCCCCGAGGCCGCTGGCTGCACGTAAGCAGGCATCACCTTGAGCCCTTCGGCATCACGCTGGTTGCAGAGAAAATAGCGCGTGTCGAACAACGTGACGCTGTACTTCGGCGTGTAGCCGGCCTGAAGAAGGCCGCGCGGGTTTTCCTTCGCCTGACCGTCTGCCCGCAGTCGGGATCCCGCATCCAGGAGACCACGGAAGTACGCGCTGACCTGGCGCGGCGTATCGTCGCATGGCGAGACATTCCGAATCGTCCTGACGGGAATACGCGTCTTTCTTTTCAATTATACTCCCCCTGCCTGACCGAATGGTCAATTTTCTGCATAGTGTACAAAGACTTACAGTCACTTTATCAAATGGCTTATTAAGTGCGGTATTTCACATAATTTCGGCAAGAATACGGACTTCCCTCACAAAATCGGCGCCCCAACGCCCCGTTCGATACCCCAATTACTAGGATTACAGCTGTATTGGCACCATACCCTTCAACCGACAGGGAGAACACCGATGCACCGAACACCGACCCTGACCCCGCCACCCGAGCCTCCGGTGTGCGAAATGTCAATTTCCGAACTGCTCCTGCACGCACTGGTTATCGAACTCGAGGCGACGCAGCGATATTCACAGCTCGCCAACATGATGGAGCAAACCGGCAACCGCAAGGTCGCGAAGATATTTGCGAAAATGTCCAGGATCGAAGCCGCGCACGCAGAGACCATCGACGAGCAGATCAAGGGCCGGCACCTTCCTATTCTGACGCCCAGCCAGTATCACTGGCGAGGACCCGAGGCCCCCGAAAACACCGACAGCAATCGCCTGTTCCACCTGATGACACCCAGCCAGGCTATGGCGCTGGCGCTCGACAACGAAAAGCGCGCCTACGAGTTTTTCGCCGACGTCGTGGATGACTGCAGCGACGAGAGCGTTCGTGAACTGGCCGCGGAATTTGCAGCTGAAGAAGAGGAGCACGTCGCCTGGGTGGAACAGTGGCTGGCCGAAGAGACCGCGGATCACGCGGAGTCTGGCGTCGGCTGATTGCCGGTCAGTCCGATCTGGCGGCGCAAGACCAGCCGGCGATAGCGCGGTCAATGACTACCTGGCGATAAAGCTGCGCGGCCGCCCGGCCACTACTTCTTGTCCACACGCCAAACCTCGACCGGTTCACCTTTTACCGCTTCTTCCACAATGATCTCGCCAATCTTGCAGGGCGCGACGCCCCCGGTCTCGTCACAGGTCTTGAGCGCCTCCAGACGACCCTGGTAACTCGTATCCACCGTTGCGGCGACCTGCTGCTGCCGATCCGGGGCCCGCCAGACAATCCCCGGCTGCACCGAATTCTGAATGTCAGCCAGGCCCGAGAACACGCGCTGTCGGCGTGCGGTCGCCTCACAACGCGTTTTCGACTTATCGACAATGATGGTCTCAGCCGCATCCTTCAGCGTTACCAGTTGCTCCAGTGCCGCCTGGCAATCGGCCTGGGTCAGAAAGGTCATCTCGAGTTCCTGTTGCTGGCACACCGTCTTTCCCGACGGTGCGACACATTCCGCCAGCGTCAGCACAAACACCTGTATCCATCCGGTATCCATGTCACTGCTCCCTATTCGTCTACAAAGCTATAGGATAGGACCCAAAGACTAGCAGAAAAATCCACGGCGCCCGGCTGTGCCTGCGGAATCTGCGTACAGACCTCGTCTGCCGCCAGACCGTAATTTAACTAAAAGCGGACCACGACCCGAAATCGAGGACATAACAGTTGTTAATCTCGACAGGCCACAGGACTGACCCGCGGGTTGACCATGATTTCTGATTCGCTCCTTGCCCGTTTCGCGCGCTACCAAAGTTCGCGATACCTGCACCTCGATGAGTCGCGCGACGATTCCCGGCTGCCATTGCCGGATCCGGGCAAGACCTACCTGCTCTACCTGCACATCCCGTTCTGCGTGGTGCTGTGCCCCTTCTGCTCGTTTCACCGGGTCGAATTCAAGGAGGATCGGGCGCGTGCGTATTTCAGTGCTCTGCAGCGGGAGATTCGCACGGTAACGGATGCGGGCTTTCGATTCAGCGAACTCTATGTCGGAGGCGGCACGCCGACCGTCATCCCGGAGTTGCTGGCAGAAACGATCGCCATGGTACGCGCCCTGCATCCAGTCACCAGTGTCTCGACGGAAACCAATCCGGATGACATTGACTCTGACCGGCTGCCCGCGCTTCGCGGGATCGGCGTCGACCGGCTGTCCGTCGGTGTACAGAGCTTTGACGATTCCCTGCTGCGTGAGATGGGACGATTCGAGAAGTACGGTTCGGGCGAGCAGATCCGGGAGCGCCTCAATCGCGTTGCCGGCGAGTTCGATACCCTTAACATCGATATGATCTTCAATTTTCCGGATCAGTCCGAGGATTCACTAAGCGCCGATCTGCGCATCCTCACCGATGATGTCAAAGCGGACCAGGTTTCCTTCTACCCCTTGATGACCTCGAAAAGTACGCAGAAGAACATGCTGCGGCAAATTGGCAAGGTCGATCATCAGCGTGAGCGGAAACTGTACCGGTTGATTTGCAAGCACATGATCGCGGCCGGCTATCGGCGCTCCTCGGCCTGGTGCTTTTCGCGTCGCCCGACGATGATGGACGAGTACATCATTACCCAGGACGAGTATGTCGGTCTCGGCAGCGGTGCTTTCAGCTATTTCGGCGGCCACCTCTATGCCAGTACGTTCTCGCTGAACCACTACATCGAACGGGCGCAAAATGGCGGAAGCGGCATAGTCCGGGGACGAGCAATGAGTGCACGGGATCAGATGCGCTACTACCTGTTGACGCGTCTCTTCTCCGGTTCGCTGGATCTCGATCAGGCTGAACACCGATTCGCCGGCCAGTTCGCCAGGACGCTGAGACCTGAGCTCGCCGGTCTTCGACTGATCGCTGCGGCCAGGCGCGATGGAGCTCGCCTGCAGCTGACTGAGCGGGGCTATTACCTGTGGGTCATTCTCATGCGCGAGTTTTTCACCGGCGTCAATCATTTTCGCGAGGAAATGCGCCACAACATCGGCGCCGAACGACACACTGCATCCACCTCCGATCGCCAGGACCCACGCGCTGGCCCATGACGGCGTTAGTCCGTTGCTTTGTTCGCGCCCCCGCTCGCGCCGATAGTCGGAGCCAGCGCGTCTTCGCGCGCCACCATCATGCTAATCTTCGCGACGACCACCTGGGAGGAGAAAGCCATTGATCACCACCGATGTCGTTATAGTTGGCGCCGGACCCTGCGGCCTGTTTCAGGTCTTCGAACTGGGTCTGCTGGGTCTGAAAGCTCATGTCGTCGATTCGATCCGTCAACCGGGGGGGCAATGCACCGAGCTTTATCCGGACAAGCCGATTTACGATATTCCCGGCATCCCGGTCTGTACCGGCGAAGAACTGACGCAGGGGCTGCTCAAGCAGATCGAACCCTTCGAAGCGGGCATGCATCTCAACGAGGAAGTCACCGTCGTTCGAAAAGACGGTGACAACGCGTTCCACGTTGAGACCAGTGCCGGAACCCAATTCAATGCGAAGGCAGTCGTTATCGCCGGCGGCGTGGGTTCTTTTCAGCCGCGGCAGATGCGCGTACCCGGCGTGGACGACTTCCAGGCCGAGAACGTGCACTACCGGGTGCAGGATCCCAAACGCTTTGCCGGCAAACGGCTTGCAATTCTGGGCGGTGGCGATTCTGCGCTTGACTGGGTCCTGGAGCTGGTCGGCACGGCAGGGCACATCAGCCTGGTACATCGGCGCGACGAGTATCGCGCGGTGCCCGCCTCGGTTGAAAAAATGCGCAAACTGGTGGCTGAAGGCAGGATGGACGTCGTCGAAAACGCCAGGGTAGTCGCGGTCGACATGGCGGACGAGCTTGTCCGTTCGATATCGGTACAACCTAAGGACGGCGACCCGATCGAAATCGCCGTCGACGACGTGCTGGTTTTTTACGGCCTGGCACCGAAGCTCGGGCCGATCGCCGAATGGGGCCTGGACATAAATCGCAAGACAATCAATGTCGACGTCGAGAAATTCGAAACCTCCGTTGCCGGCATCTACGCCATTGGTGACATCAACTTTTATCCGGGCAAGAAGAAGCTGATCCTTTGCGGCTTTCACGAGGCGGCGATGGCGGCATTCGCGATCAAGCAACAGATCGAGCCGGACAAGAAGGTTCGCCTGCAGTACACGACAACCAGCCCGCTCATGCACGAGCGACTGGGCGTTAGCGACTGACATCCGGGCTAGGTATTATTCCGCATTGTCGTGAAGCACGGTTGCGGCAATTTAGAAGCTGCGGGGTGCTGGGAATTTGAACGGGTGACGGCGATGACGGAACTTGACCTTAACCGGGATACTGTACGACAGATCGTTGACATGGCACGCGAGTTTCACGCCAGGGATGACGTCACTTTCGACGAAGAACCCGAGATCGCGGATGAGTTCTGGTCCGGCCAGATGAATGCCGAATTCGCAGGCGATACCTACTACCAGGAACTCAAGGCCGCGATCGAGGACCTCGAACCTGACCAGCAGGTATCACTTGTTGCGCTGACGTGGCTGGGGCGCGGCGACTTCACCCTTGAGGAATGGGGCGAGGCCCTGAGCAATGCCGAAGACAGCTGGAACAATCATACGGCCGACTACCTGATAGGCACATCCCTGCTGGCCGATTACCTCGAAGAGGGCCTGGAGCAATTCGATACGGCTGACGCGGAGTAAGCGGGCGCGGCGCGCCGAAGGAGGAACTCTCATGAGTTTCAAACTGATCTCATCGGCATTCGAACACGGTGCTGCGATTCCATCGGTCTACACCTGCGACGGCGATGACGTGTCGCCACCCCTGTCCTGGTCCGGAATTCCGGAAGGCACCCAAAGTCTGGCGCTGCTGGTCGACGACCCGGACGCGCCCGACCCCGCGGCTCCAAAGATGGTGTGGGTACACTGGGTGCTATACAACCTGCCACCGAGCACCAGGGAATTGGCGCGGGCCGCGGACAGCGAAGACCTGACGTCCGTCGCGCGACACGGTCTCAATGACTGGAAACGTGCAGACTATGGTGGCCCCTGCCCGCCAATCGGTCGCCACCGCTATTTCTTCAAGCTCTACGCACTGGATACCGAGCTAACCGATCTCGAGGATCCGACAGGGCCGGCCCTGCAGCGCGCAATCGAGGGGCACGTCCTGGCAACCGCAACGCTGATGGGAACCTACAAACGGGGCTAGTGTCCTTTTCACGTCAGGCGCTGCCGGCACTCGGCTTCCCGACCCCGGACGACGCGCTCGCCTTTCATGGCCCCCTTTGTCTCGGTAACGACCGTGTTCTGCCCTTCCTGGTGATCGTCGTCATAGTAATAGACGACGACCCAATCGCCTGTACGCCCGAGTTCATGGGCGCGAGCGGTATTCGAAAACAGGGCCGTGAAGTGCCACTTGCCGCGATCTGTGTGGAGAATCGGCAGCCACGACTCGCCCTCCGGGTTAAAACGTTTCGGCGCGATCCTTGGCAGCTTTCCGGCGGCGGCGCCCCGTCGGTACTGGCTGTCGACCTCGAGCAGCAGCTCCACCGGCGGCAGGTCCCTCGATACCCGCGGACCCGACCGACCGCGACCGAGCAGCGCCGCGAGCCCGGCACGAATCGCCGCTGCGCGGCGCGGGCCAATGCCCGGAACCGCCTCGAGGCGCCCGTCGTGCGCCGCAACTTCGAGTGCCTCCAGCGTATCGATATGCATAGATTCGTGAATGACGTGCGCAAGTTTCGGTCCCACACCCGGCACTGCCTGGAACAGGCTCTCCGGTGTCGCATCACCGCGCAATCGATCGAGCTGGGCGAGCTTACCGGTCCTGTCTATCTCGTCGATTGCCGAGGCCAGGCCCCTGCCGATCGCCGGGAGGGCGATCAGCCCGGCAACGCCCTCGTCGCGCAGAATATCGCGAGCGTCTCTATCCAGGTCCTCGAGCGTCCGGGCTGCCTTCACATAGGCATTGATGCGAAACGGGTTCGCTGCCTGCTGTCTCAGCACGTCGGCGCACTGGCGGAAGATGCGTGCCACTTTCAGATTGAACGACGACTCTTTCACGTTTCAATTCCGCCCGTGTGTCCCGGTTGAGGCCTCAGCTGCCGCCAGGCTCGACGAAGCGTATTCGGCATTTCAGCCTGGCCATCTCGTTGTAGATCGGCCGCCCCTTCAATGACGACGGCGCAATCAGCACGTCGAATTCGGAAGTGAGTAACTCATCAAACCCGATTGTTTCCTGCAACCTGGCGACCCGGAAGGCGAAGCGGACCTTGGACCCGGCCGCGAATTGCTTCAGCCGGCTCTGGATCCCCGCAATGTCGTCCTGGTCCAGTTGTTCAGCTCTCGTCGGCGTGAACTCGGCACTGCCGCCGCCGAGCCGGTGGATCTCCCGGGTGAATGGCAGGCTCGCTGCCCTGCGCCAGCGGTCGTCGCTGAAGAATATGGTTACGAGCTCCGTTTCCTGGTCAGCCAGGTGCTCGGTTACCGCGCGCCAGAGATCGGGTAGCAAACTCGCCTCGGTCACGGCCAGCAAGATACGGCGAACCTCAGTCCCGTTTTCGGTCATGTCCGCTCCCTTCGGCGAAATGCTGCCGCCGTGTCGCGTAATGGATGAGCTTGTCTTCGACAAGCCGATTTATCGTTCCCGGGCCAAACTGCCGGTCGCTTTCTCGTTCTCCGGCCTGGCAGCCAGTCAGCAGTTCGATGACCTCATCGACATGCCTTGCGGCGTAGACGCTGAATTGCTGATTCCGAACCGCCTCGACGACTTCCTCTGCCAGCATCAGGTGCTTGACATTGTCCCGGGGAATCACCACGCCCTGCGTTCCGTCAAGGCCTCTTTCCTTGCAGACCCGGTAGAAGCCCTCGATCTTTTCATTGACGCCACCAATCGCCTGCACCCGGCCGAGCTGGTTGACCGAGCCCGTCACCGCAAGATTTTGCCGGATCGGCACCTCCGACAGTGAAGACAGCAGTGCGCACAGTTCAGCGACAGACGCGCTGTCGCCATCGACACCACCATAAGACTGTTCGAATACGATGCTGCCGTGCAGCGAAAGCGGTACCTCGGCAGCGTAGCGTGCCGAAAGCGCAGCGGAAAGGATCAGCACGCCCTTCGAGTGAATGGCGCCCCCGAGTTTCACTTCTCGCTCGATATCGACGACGTCGCCTTTGCCGATCCGCGTCGTCGCCGTGATTCTCACCGGGTGGCCGAAACGATATTCCCCAAGGTCCGTCACGGACAGGCCGTTGACCTGGCCCACGCATTCGCCCGAGGTATCGATCAGCAAGGTTTCCCGCGTGATGGCATCGACCACCTTGTTCTGCACACGGTTTTGCCGGTTTTGGTGCTGCCGCAGGGCTTCGGCCACATCCTCAACCGATACCTTATCCGCCTTGCGCCGCCTGGCCCAGTAGTCCGCCTGAAGCAGCAGGTCGTCGAGCGAGCGCATATGCATCGACAGGCGCTCGCTGTCCTCCGCCTGCCTGGCGCGCTGCTCGATGACGCGCCCGATGGCCGCGACGTCGAACGGCAACAGCGCTCTTTGCCGGATGCGGTCCACGACGAGCCCGGCATATGCCGTTTCGCTATCCGTCGAGCGCTCGATATCGTCATCGAGATCCGCGGCTACCTTGAACAGGTCGCCGAACTCCCTGTCGTACGCGCTCAACAGGTAGTAAAGCCAGCGCTCCCCGATCAGGGCGATCTTTACATCGAGCGGGATGGGCTCGGGCTGCAGCATCGTCGTCGTGGCGAAACCCAAGGTATCCGCCGGCGACTCGATCCGCACCTGCCTCGTGAACAGCGCCTGTTTCAGCGCGTCCCATACAAACGGCCGCCCGAGAACGCGGTGGATGTCCAGCACCAGGTAGCCACCGTTCGCTTGAAGAAGCGCACCGGAGCGCACCAATCGGAAATCGGTCAATAGCGCACCCATCTCCGCACGGTGCTCGACTTTTCCGATCAGATTCGGGTAACTCGGGTTAGGCTCATAAATGATCGGTGCCGCCGCATCGACCTGGTTACTCACGACCAGGTTGACCTCGTACGACGCGAAAATAGCAGAGTGATCGGCCGCAAGAAACGGCAGCGCAGGCGTCTCTGGCTGTCGAAACTCCTGTGCGTTCTCGATGATGTCTCGCTGCACCTCATCCAGGTAGGCGAGGACGGACGGAAGATCTTCGTAATTTTTCTTGAGATCGTTCAGCAAGACGCCGACCGCGTGCGCCGTCACCTCCTGGTCCAGCGCACGGACCTGTTCGCGGTGGCGCTTGCGAATCTTCGGGATGGCTTCGATGCGCGCCTGCAATTCTTCACTCAAGCGCTGAATAGACTCCTTGATCGCCTCGCGTTCCTCTTCCGGTAGCTTGTCGAATTCCTTGTCGTCTATGACCTTGTCGTCGCGCATCGGTGCCAGCACGTAGCCGGTCGGCGTCTGCATCACCGCAATTCCCTCGCGAGCGGCCTGTTCGTGCAGGCTGCGCCACAGCTCCTCGAGTTCCTTCTGCGTCTGCCCTTCCAACGCCTTGAGTTGATTGCCGTAGTCCTCGTTTTCGAATGCCGCAGGAATTGCGAGCTGTATCTCCGCAATCAATGCCTGCATGTTGTCGCGAAACTCGGTGCCT
>JBFELT010000038.1:0-20976 GCA_041552015.1 Woeseiaceae bacterium | reverse complement strand
GGCGGCGCTCAACATGCTGCTCAAGACGCTGTCAATAGAGCACGCGCGGCAGTGGCCGCAGTCCATCGTTGCCGGCCTGCATCCGGGCACGGTCGATACAGGCCTGTCAGAGCCTTTCACGTCGCGGACGCCCAGCAAGCAGCTGTTCTCGCCGGAGCAGTCTGCCAGCTACCTGCTGAAGGTCATCGAGGGGCTCGCCCCGGAAGACAGCGGTCATGCCTTCGCCTGGGACGGCAGCCGCATCGAGTTCTGACAACGCCCGGCCTTGCAGCAGTGCGATTTTCCCGACCGATCGGGCAATGACTATGCCCCGGGTGCGATGTTGCGGGGTCCATGCCGCCGAACTATAGTCTTCGCTACTGTCCAATGCTGAATGAACGACATTCGCTCGAGGGAGACTGACGTGCGCAAGCCATTCCAATGCCTGCTGGCCGCCGCCCTGCTCGCGGCCGTTTCGACGGCAGCCGCGGCCGATCGGGTGCGCGAGTTCAAAGGCACCGGCAATACCACCACCGCTATTTTCAATGTCGAATCACCCTGGCTGCTGGATTGGCGCCTCGACGGCGATTTCGACGAGCTGGTGGCCCTCGACGTGACGCTCGTTGAGGCGAATTCGGGCAGGCACGTCGGCCGGGTGCTGCATACCAAGCGCAAGGGCAACGGCGCCAAGCTGTTCAAGTCGGGGGGGCGTTACCAGCTCCGGATCAGCTCGTCCCTGGCCCGCTGGACGATCAAGATCGAACAGCTGACGCGCGAAGAAGCCGAGCTGTACACACCCAGGAAAAAGCCCGGTCTCAAGCCGCCGTTGGCTGGCGCTCAGAAGTAATCCGGCGCGTTACCGGGACGCCATTTGATATTACAGCCGATGCTCGGTTTTTGCGTCGCGAGTGGCGGCCGCGACTCCAGCACCGCGTCCAGTGCCGCTCTCACGTCATGCCCGTCGACCGGCAGACCATTGGACGGCCTGCTGTCATCCAGCTGTCCGCGGTAGACCAGGCGCTGGTCCGAGTCGAACACGTAGAAGTCCGGAGTGCAGGCGGCCCGATAGGCCTTGGCTATGGCCTGGCTTTCGTCCAGCAAATACGGGAACGTGTAACCCCGGGCCTCGGCTTCGATCTTCATGTGGGCGGCATCGTCGTCCGGATGACGACTGATGTCATTACTGTTGATCGCAAAGATACTGACGCCGCGCGCGCCATAGTCCCGGCCGATGCGTGCCAGCTCCTCGCCCACGTGTTTGACGAAAGGGCAGTGATTGCAGATGAACATCACGAGGTACGCGCTGGCGCCGTCCTCCGGTGAGTGCAGCTTGCCGTCCGGATCCGGTAGTGAGAATGCCGGCGCCCGTGTTCCCAGCGGTAGCATTTGCGATTCGACAGCGACCATTGTTTCGTCCCGAGATGTGATTGACAGGGGAAGACTAGCAAAGGACGCGGCCCGATGGCATGCGACGGAGCCGTGGTTGTGCGATCATCGGCGCATCTGCGGATTACGGAGTCTCGTTGAACAACACGGTGCGACAAAAGGGCAGCGCCCTGATGGTCTCGGCAGCGATCGTTGTCGTGATCTACGGAATGCAGATGGCCAAGGTCATACTCGTGCCGTTCCTGATTGCGGTATTCCTCGCGCTGATCACCGTGCGCCCGATGCTCTGGCTGCAGGCGAAACGCGTGCCCTCGATCCTGGCCGCACTGCTCATTGTCACGATCATCATGCTGATCCTGGCGCTGGTGGGGATGATCCTCGGTACATCGATCGCCGACTTTACCGCCTCGATTCCGGTCTACCAGGCGCGGCTCGACGTCATCGTCACTCGTGCGCTCAGCTTTATCTCTGAAAACCTCAAGGGCGACGGCTCGGTCGAGAGCCTGCGTGACATGATCGACCCGGGCTGGGCCATGGGCCTCGTCGCCGGCATCCTGAACAGCCTGAAAGACGTTCTGACCAATACTTTCCTGATCTTCTTTACCATGATCTTCATCCTGCTCGAGGCATCGAGCGGGCAAACGAAGTTCGAGGCCGCGTTCGGCCGCAGCGAGACTTCCCTCGATCGCCCGAGGGTATTTCTGCAGAACCTGGGGCGGTACCTTGGGATCAAGACCATCGTCAGCATGGTGACCGGTTTCTGTGCCGGAATCCTGACCTGGGCCATCGGCGTTGACTTCCCCCTGCTGTGGGCGATGCTCGCGTTCCTTCTCAACTACATCCCGACGATCGGCTCCATCATCGCGGCCGTTCCGGCCGTGTTGCTGGCCCTGGTGCAGCTGGGGCCGGGCGAGGCGAGCGCAACGGCCGTCGGTTTTGCCGCCATCAACGTCGTGTTCGGCAATTTCGTCGAGCCACGATTAATGGGTTACGGCGTGGGAATTTCGCCGCTGATCGTCTTCGTCGGCCTGGTTTTCTGGGGCTGGGTGTTCGGGCCGGTGGGCATGCTGCTTTCGGTGCCGTTGACCATGACGCTCAAACTGGCGCTGGAAAGCGACGAGCGCACGCGCTGGGTGGCTATCCTGATTGGCTCGGAGCGCGACGCCGAGCACGAACTGCGCAATATTGATCCGGACGAAACGACCGGCGCCGATCAGGCGACGTCTTCGTCGTCGTAGTCTTCCTCCAGATCGTCGGCATCCGGCTCCGTTTCTTCGAGCATTTCGAGCAGGTTGATAGCGACCGCAACGAAATCGGTGTCCGTGATTATGCCGACCAGTTCCTCGTCGCTCATGACGGGCAGACAGCCGATCTTATGCTTTTCGATGAAGAGTGCGGCGCTTCGCAGGCTCGCGTGTATGTCGACCGTCGCGACATCGGAAACCATCGCATCTTTCACGAGGATTTCGTTCGCATGAATACGATTCTTGGGATCCCGAAGGAAGCTGTCTGTGGCAGCCAGAACATTCGTCAGCGTCAATAGCCCGACGAGTGTTCCATCGTCCATGACCGGGATGTGATGAATACGGTTGTCGTGCATCAGCCCGCGCGCTTCGGCGAGCGTTGCGGACGGCGCAACCGTAATCAGGTTGGTACTCATGATAGCTTCGATGCTGAACATAGCCCCGTCCTTGTTATTCTGTCTGTGTTTCAGTCTAGCCAACACGGCCGGAAGCGCCATTGCTAGAAACACGTATTTGGAGCTTCGATTCCCTGAAAAGCGATGTTGTCTAGCGCCTGAATGCTTTGGCGAAATCGGCCCAGCGTGGGTCTTTGCGCGCCTCGTCGAAGTAGGAAATCACAAAAGCCCAGGGTGCGCCGGGATCGTGCACGTCAACGCATGACTGGAGCCACTCGAAGGTACAGTCGAGATCGCCGGCGTCGGCGCAGATTTCAGCAATCTGGTATGAGTTCGGTGCGCCCCAGCGCTCAATGTAGCCGTCTCGCGCAGCCTGCCACTGGCTGCTGCGGCCCTGCCGGCGACCCAGGATGAGGATTTCATAGATCTCTCGGGTCCAGTCGACGGTCTCGCTCGCCACGTACATGGACGCGCGGTCAAGATCGTTCTGCAGCATGTATACGCTCGCGATCCGGGCATTGACACGCGCCGAGCCTGGCGATAGCTCGAGTACTCGATTGAAATAGGCCAGTGCCTCCGCGTAATTTCCGGCGGCCGCGTGTACATCGCCCAGCTGGCGAATCGATGTGATATCCAGCGGGTCGAGGTCGATAGCCTTCTCAAAAGCGTCGATCGCTGCGTCGAAGTCGCCCATGAAGAAGTAGCTATTGCCAAGCCAGCCCAGCGAGATCGGATCGTTGGGGCTGAGCTCGACCGCCTTTTTGCTGAATTCAAGCGCCCCGACGAGATCCCAGTCTGCACCCTGTGCCACCATAGCCTGCGCGATATAGGCCTCTACATTATCAGGCTGAAGATCGATGGCCCTGGTCGCGTAGGCACGTACTCGATGGAAGCCCTCTCTGAAATCGCCGCCGGAGCTTCCCGCGATACCCGCAACACGGTTGTATTCGGTCATCGCGAGGCCGGTCCACGCGCGCGCAAACGTCGGATCCAGTTCCGTGGCTTTCTTGAATGCGGCAAATGCGTTGTCCAGGTTTTCGCGGGTCAGGTAATTCAGGAAATAGCCGCCCTTGAGCACCTCGTTATAGGCGTCAATGTTGTCGGTGCCTCGGTCCGTGGTGACTGACTGCTCGCCCAGCAGCGCCACCTTCAACGCATTGACGACGTTCGAAGCGATTTCGTCCTGCACGGCGAATATATCGGTCAGATCGCGATCGTAGGTTTCTGACCAGAGATGGTAGCCGTTCTCGGCGTCGATCAGCTGCGCGGTAATTCGCAGTCTCGTGCCCGATTTGCGAACGCTGCCTTCCAGCACGTTGGCGACATTCAGCTGCTCGCCGATGATGCGAAGATCCTCGTTGGTGCCCTTGAACTGGAACGACGATGTGCGACCGGCGACGTGCAGCCTGGGTATCTTCGCGAGCAGGTTCAGGAGTTCTTCGGCCAGCCCGTCGGAGAAATACTCATTTTCCTTGTCGTCGCTCATATTCACGAAGGGCAGCACGGCGATTGACGGCTTGACCTCGGCGGCGGATTGGGCTGCCGGCGGCGGCGCTTCGCCGAGCTGCACTACGAACTTGTCGAGCAGCAGGAAACCGACGGCAACGACGAGGATGATCATGGCGGTGCGGTTGAGCTTGCTGCCGGTCTGCGTCGTCATTGAGGCATCGCGATCGACGTCCTTTTCACGCTTGATGCCTTCCGGCGTCATCTCGAAGGCCCAGGCGAAAATCACGGCGAACGGAAAGCCGATCAGCACGAATGCGGCCACCGCCGAGATCATCCACTCGGGGAGCTGCAGCGCCGGGAACATGACGTCCACGACCTGCATCGTCAGCCACCCGGCAATGATGTAAACAAGCGCGACCTTGCTTACGTTGCGGCGTTTGATTTCTTCCAGGAACTTGCGCATGGTGGGCCCGACAAAGAAGTTGACCAAGCTTAGCAGAGCTTGCTTGCGGCGGCACCGCTGTTGCTTGCGGTCGTGGGCCGGACAGGCCAATGCGCTTATACTGCCTTCATTCCAGTCGCCCGCAACTTGCATGAAAAAAACTCCGACATCAGTGCCGCCAGCAGCCTGGATGCAGGACACGCTGCGGCAGGGCTTCAATGCGCTGCAGCTCGGCAACGTCGAGCTGGCGGGCGAGTGCTGCAAGCGCGTGCTCGGTGCCAAGGCCGATCTGCCCGAAGGCCATTTCCTCGTCGGCCTGGTCGCGCTGGAGACCCGTCAGACCCGCACCGCGATCAGCGCCTTCGGCTCGGTGACGCAGCTGGAGCCGCGGCACGCCGCCGCCTGGGCGCAGCTCGCGAAACTGCACTTTGCATCGGGCCAGACAATCCTTGCTGACGAGGCACTCGCAAAGGCGAAGCAGTTCGAGGACGGCGATCCGGTCGTGCACGATCTTCTTGGCCTTATTCACTCGCTGCAGGGCGATCAGGGCGAGGCCGCACGCTGGTTTACGAAGGCCGTGGCAAGAGCGCCCGACAATCCGCAATTCCTGGTCAACAACGCGAACAGCGAGATGTACCTCGGTCATTTCGAGGCGGCGGAAGAGGGGCTGAGAAAGGCTCTCGAGATCGATCCCGAAAGCCCGAATGCCCACTGGGTGCTGGCGGGACTGAAGAAAGCGACGGATTTCGAACACGTGGAGACGCTGCGTCGTTTGCTTCGGAGCCGCCGTCGACCACCCCAGGCCACGGCCTTTCTGAGCTACGCGCTGGGCAAAGAGCTCGAGGACCTCGAGCAATGGGATGAGGCATTCCATGCGTTTGCCGGCGGCGCCGCAGCGCGTCGTCAAACGGTCGAGTTCGACGAAGCCGGCGAAGAACGGATGTTCGCCGCGATGCATACCATCTTTACAGCGCACTGGCTGGCTGGCAAGCCGGCAGGCGCCGATTCAAAAGCGCCAATCTTCGTCGTCGGCCAGCCGCGCACGGGAACGACCCTGATCGAGCGCGTAATAACCAGCCATTCCGCAGTGCATTCCGCCGGCGAACTACGCCAGTTCGGCAACAGCGTTCGGCGACTGAGCCGCTACCGCGGAGCCGGGCGATTTTCCGAGGAGCTGATGCGGCGTGGTAGCGAACTCGACGGCGAAAAGCTGGGCAACGCGTACCTCGAAGCGGTCAAAACGATGCGCGGAGAGACGCCGCGCTTCGTCGACAAGCTGCCGCCGAACTACCTGTACATTCCGCTGATCCTGATGGCTCTGCCGAATGCCAGTATTGTCCATGTCCGTCGCAAGCCGATGGACGCCTGCTTTGCGAGCTTCAAGCAGCTGTTCGCAGATGCCTACAAGCACTCCTATGAGCAGCGCGAAATGGCGCGCCACCATGCGCGCTACTTTCACCTGATGCAGCATTATCGGGAGCAATTTCCGGGAAGATATTTCGAGATTGCGTACGAAGATGCGGCAAGCAACCTGGAGCCGCATGCACGCGCCCTGATCGAATATCTCGAGCTCGACTGGGAGGACGATTGCCTGGACTTCCATGCGCAGAAATCGGCGGTCACTACCGCAAGTTCGGTTCAGGTTCGCGAGCCCGCTCATACACGCTCGATCGGCCGCTGGAAGCGTTACGAGCGCCAGCTCGCGCCGATGCGCGAGGAGCTGGAACGGCAGGGTGTCCCGCTCGACTAGCGTCCTGCTTGCCGCGCTGAAGGTTAACGAACCAGGCAAGCAGGACACTAGCAACGACTGAGATTCTATCAACATGCAGCCGATCCGTATCATCCAGGCTCGGATAGTACGAATGTGAAATACTGAGCAAATAGGGCTCAATACGGTCTGCAATACTATGAAGAAATCAATCCTGTTGCTTTGCCTGTTTGCTGCGTCTCCTGTGCTCGCGAACGAAGACTGTTGCGATGCGGCGCAGATCGTGCGCGATGCGGTCGATCACTGGCGCGGCCTGTCGTCCTACACCGAGATGACGATGGTGATTCACCGACCCGACTGGGAACGCTCGATGACGATGCGAGCGTGGACCAAGGGTAGCAAACGGTCGCTGGTTCGGGTGATTGAACCCAAGAAAGATCGTGGCAACGGCACGTTGACCGACGACAATAATATGTGGACGTTCTCGCCCAAGGTTAACCGTGTTATCAAGATACCCTCATCGATGATGGGGCAGAGCTGGATGGGTTCCGATTTTTCGAACAAGGACGTCGCCCGTGCCGACGATATTGTCGACCTGTACGATCACTCGATCCTGAAACGCGAGGAAATCGATGGTCTCGTTGTCTACGACATCGAGTCGATCCCGCACGAAGATGCAGCCGTGGTATGGGGGCGCGAAGTCCTGCGGATTCGGGACGATCACGTTGTGCTCGAACATGCGTTCTACGATCAGGACGGCCAGCTGGTGAAGAAACTCGTGTCGTTGGAAGTCGCTGAGATGGGCGGTCGCACTATTGCGAAACGACAACGCATGCAAAAGACGGATAATCCGGACGAGTGGACGGAGATAAGCGTTAACGACGTGCAGTACGAGATCGAGCTTAAGGACAGCCTGTTCACGCTGTCGAATCTTCGCAACCCGCGAGACTGATCAGAGTACCGGGAGCAGCTCTGCATGAACATCGTCGTACGCCTGGCTTGGCGCAACCTCTGGCGACACCAGCGGCGAACCTGGCTGACCATCGGCGCGATAGTGTTCTCGAACACCCTGTTGGTATTCATGATCTCCATGCAATTCAGCATGTACGGTCTGATGATCGACAATACGCTCAAGGTGTTTACCGGGCACATGCAGGTACAGGCGCGCGGCTACAAGGACGATCAGAAGATGCGGCAGACGGTGCCAGAGATCGTGCCGCTCGCCGACAGACTCCGGGCTGACTTTCCTGCCGAGAGAATTGCGGCGCGAGGCTGGGCGTTCGCACTCGCGTCGAGCGAGGAACGCAGCTACGGCGTCGGCATTTATGGCGTCGAGCCGAAATTTGAGCCGCAGGTCTCGAGCATTCCCGGGCTCATCAAAGAAGGCCGCTATCTCGCCCAGTCGGACGCGGTGGAGATCGTGATCGGCGCGGTGCTGGCACGCAACCTGCGCGTCAAAGTTGGTGACGAGCTGACGCTGCTTGGCAGCGGTCGCGACGGCTCCTTCGCCGCGGCTGTCGCAACTGTCGTCGGCGTTTTCGAAAGCGGCGTAGTCGACGTCGATCGAAATATCGCGCAAATGCCGCTCCGGGCCTTTCAGGACACCTTCTTTATGGAAGGTGCGGGCCACGAGGTGGTTATCACCGCGCCGACGCTGGACGCGGCTCAGGTCGTGCTGCCAGAGATCGCCGCCGCACTACCGCCTGATTCAGGTCTCGTCGTGCATGACTGGGACGCGCTGCAACCCGGGCTGAAGCAGGCGATCAAAGCGGACATGAGCAGCGCGTTCTTCATGTATGCGATTCTCGTCATCCTGGTCGCTTTCAGTGTGCTGAATACCCAGCTGATGTCGGTCCTGGAGCGCACCCACGAGTTCGGCATCATCATGTCACTGGGCCTCAAACCGGGCCAGCTCGGCCGCCTGGTCATGCTCGAGACCGCCTTCCTGGGCCTGGTCGGCTTGATTCTGGGGGCAATTGGCGGCGCCATTGTGACAGCGTATTTCAGCGTGAACGGCCTCTCGATCCCCGGCATGGAAGAAATGGCGGCCAACTTCAATCTGCCGCCGCGCGTGTATCTCCAGGTGACGCCTTTATCGATGATCATCGGCCCTGCCGTCGTGTTCCTGTTTACGTTGCTGGCGGCGGCGTACCCGGCGCTGCGCCTGCACCGATTGCATCCGGTCGAAGCGATGAGGGCGAACTGATGCGCATGTTGCCGGTCTTGACGCGACTCGCCTGGCGCTACCTGTGGCGCAACCATCGGCGCACCATCATCATGCTGAGCGCAATCGGCGTTGGTGTGTGGGCGATGATATTCATGACGGCGCTGTCCCGTGGCATGGTCGACCAGGTCATCGAAGATGGCGTCGCCGTGCTGCCCGGCCACGTGCAGGTTCATGATCCGCTGTTCCTCGACGATCCGAGTGTTGCAAACCGTATCCTGATTGGCGACGCAGTATTGTCGAAGAAATTCGGGCCGGCGGACTTCAAGGCCTGGGCGAGCCGCGTCAAGGTGCCGGCGGTGATCGCCAGCGAGTACGAATCGCGTGGCGTTACGCTCCTTGGTATCGATCCGGTGGCCGAACGGCCGTTCGGCTACCTGGACTACGACGACGTCGATGGTCGATTCCTCGCCGACGTCGACGACGACGGCATCGTCATTGGCAGGAAGCTGGCCGAGAAGCTGGAAACGGCGGTCGGCAAGCGCGTCGTGATCATGAGCCAGGATCCTAATAACGAGATCGCCGATCGTGGCTTTCGCGTTATTGGCCTGTTCACGGCGGAGGTCCCGGCTTTCGAGGAAGGCAACGTATTTGTCGGAAAGAAAGCCGCGCAGAAGATGCTGCGTATTGGCGATACGACGACGGAGATTGTTTTCCTGGGCGATAATTACCGCAATGTAGAGCCAACGTACGAAAAAGTCGTCGCCAGCGTGGACAAGACGCTGGCCGTCAGCCGATGGAGCGAGGTGGCGACATATCTCGGTTCCATGCTGAAGGTGATGGATGGCTTCGTTGTGATCTGGATGGTCGTGATCTTCCTGGCGCTGTCATTCGGGCTCGTCAATACGCTGGTCATGGCTGTGTTCGAACGCGTACGGGAGATCGGCCTGATGCTGGCGCTCGGCATGAAGCCGTCCAGCATTCTCGGACAAATCATCATCGAGTCGATGCTGCTGCTGTCGGTAGGATTGCTGATTGGCGACGTGCTTGCGTGGGCGACGATTCAGCCGCTGCGCGATGGCATCGATATCTCGATTGTTGCAGAGGGCATGGAGATGATGGGCGCGGCCAGCGTGCTCTATCCCAGGCTTTACGCAAGCGACATGATTCTTGCGAACGTAATCGTGCTGTTTCTCGGATTTCTCGCGAGCCTGTCACCGGCCTGGCGCGCGTCGCGTTATGAGCCGGTCGAAGCAATTACAAAGGTGGGATAATGACGGCTGTTCGTTGTGTGGATCTGTGCAAGACCTATCGGCAGGGTGATGAGGACATCAAGGCGCTCGATCATGTAAGTATCGAAATCGAGCAGGGCGGCTTTGTGTGCCTTTCAGCGCCATCCGGAGGCGGCAAGACGACCCTGCTCAATGCAATCGGCGGGCTGGACATGCCCGATAGCGGCGAGGTCTGGATTGGCAATCAGCGTATCGATCAGATGAGCAAAGGCGAGCTCGCGGAACTTCGCCTGTCGAGCATCGGTTTCGTATTCCAGGCCTACAACCTGATCCCGGTCCTGACCGCAAGGGAGAATATCGAGTTCGTCATGCAGGTGCAGGGCGTGCCCGCGACGGAGCGAGCCGAGAAATCCAAGGCGATACTGGCGGAAGTCGGCCTCGATGGGCTGGAAAATCGGCGGCCGGCGGAAATGTCCGGTGGGCAGCAGCAGCGTGTTGCCGTTGCCAGAGCGATCGTTTCCCGACCCGCGCTGGTGCTCGCCGACGAGCCGACGGCGAATCTCGACTCGAAGACCTCGGACGAGCTCATGGAGTTGTTCACCGAGCTCAACGAACACCACAACACGACGTTCGTCATCGCAACGCACGACCAGCGGGTCATGGGCTACGCGAAGCGCCTGATCCGTATGCTGGACGGCCGCATCGTCGACGACATTCAGCAGAATGCCGCGTAGTTTCTGCTATCTCGTCTTGCTGGCGTCTGTCGCGACGTTCGCGGACGACGGCAACATCGAAACTGGCGGACATGGCAAGTTCGCAATGACAAGCCAGGCGTACCCTGAGCAAAGTCTGTTCAGGGACCTTGTCGGCAGCAGTACGCTGGACCTGGACGGCGACCTGCGCGTGAATTTCAAAGCCGATAGCGATCGCTGGTCTTTCGATGCCGCCTACCAGTTGCTCGCGCTGAACGGCGACAGCGTCGAGCTTGCGCGCGCCGTGCCGGGCGGAACGAACATTTTTTTCCCGGGCCTGCCAAACGACGATCGCCGCCTCTTGAACCTGACCGACGTCATCAGAGACGAAGACAACACCGTCGTGCTGCATCGTCTGGATCGATTGTCCGTAAGCTATACCAGCGAAAAGGCGGTCCTGCGCCTGGGCCGGCAGGCACTGTCATGGGGCAATGGACTGTTTTACGCGCCCATGGACCTGGTGAATCCCTTCGACCCGGCAGCGGTGGATACGGAATACAAGGGTGGCGACGATATGCTCTACCTTCAGTACCTGCGCGACAACGGTCATGACGTGCAGGGTGCCTATGTTGCCCGCCGCAATCCGCTGAACGCGGAGGTGGAGTCCGGTCAGTCGACCACGGCGCTCAAGTACCACGGGTTTCTTGGCGAAGCCGAGTTCGATTTGCTGCTGGCCGAGCATTTCGGCGATACGGTCGTCGGATTCGGCGCTGGCAAGAGCGTGGGGGGCGCCATCTGGAGAGGCGACATCGTCGCCACGCGCGGCAGGCAGGACACCACGGTACAACTGGTAACGAACCTCAGCTACTCATGGAACTGGTTCAATCGCAACATGAGCGGAGCCGTCGAATATTTCTACAACGGCTTCGGTCAGCGCTCGAACGCGTATGACCCTGTCAGCCTCGGCAGCAACGCGGATCTGATCGAACGGGTCACAAGGGGTGAACTCTTCTCGATCGGTCGCCACTATGTCGCGGCAAGCGTGATGATCGAAATGACGCCGTTATGGGGACTTACGCCAACCGTGCTTCTGAACGCTGCGGATCCGAGCGGCCTGTTTCAGCTCGTCACCAACTACAGCGTTGCCGACGACATGACGCTGCTCGCCAGCATCAACGTGCCAGTCGGTCCGAAAGGGACCGAGTTTGGCGGTGTCGGCGCCGGCGAGCCGGATCGGTACCTGTCCGGCGGCGCCGGACTGTTCGCCCAGTTCGCCTGGTATTTCTGAGACCGCTTCTAGTCGCGGTCGCGGGCCGACTTCAGGGTCGCCAGCAGCCGTCGGAAACCGGCTTCGATTTCGAGTTCGAACACCGGATCCTTGATGTGCTCGAATGCTTCGACATCGAACTCCTGTGGATCGGAGTCCAGCATCTTGTCGATGCGTTCGAACAGGTCGCGCTCTTCCCAGGACATGTGATTGCGCAGGCGTTCGACGTAGGCTGACGTATCCTCGATGAATTTTTTCCGGCGCACGGCGGCGCCTGCGATTATTGCCTCGACGTCGTCCCGCAGCGCAGAACCGAGCAATGCGATGTCGCGGTGATCGCCGGGAACGTCTTCGAGACCGTCCGCGAGGTCGGGGCGCTTGCTGCGCAGCTGTCCGTAAACAACGTCTTCTTTCGGGTGGTGAACTGCGTCCGGATACACGGTCATGTAGCGCATGATCTCTTCCACGAGTTCGAAGTCGGGGTCATCTCCCACGGACGCCTGCTGCACCGCATCCTCGAGCAGGCCAAGGACAATCGACATGTTGCGATGATCTTCACGCAGCTCTTTCATCATCGTTCTGGCTTCAGACGGCATCTCGACTCCTCGCAGTATCAGCTTCCAGATAGTGGCCAAATGCATCGCGGCAAACCATTCGGATTATCACCTACGGTGAGCCGCGAAGCTCGGCGGCAAGCGTTGCTCGCGGCGCAAACGCCAAGAAAAAAGGCCGACGTAGAGTCGGCCCTTTCTCGCTATTACCGTCATCCGGGCAGTTCGAGATGCTCAGAAGAACTTCCGCGCCATTCCCAGGATGTCGTCGAGACCACCGCCGGACTTGCCGCCCATATTGAGCAGGTCGCCGAGCGAGCCGAGGCCACCTTTCGACAGCGACGAGCCAATGTCATTGCCGGCCGAGGTTTTCTTGCTCATTGCGCCCATAGCAAGCGTCGCGAGCAGTGGCAGCGCCTTCTTGATCAGGTTCGTATCGATACCGGTTTCCTTCGACGCGGCCGCCGCTACGTTTCGACTGACGTCCTTCCTGCCAAAAATATGGCCGAGGATGTTGTTACCGTCGGCCCGCGTTTCCTCGCTGGCGAGCAGCTCGGGTTTTTCGATGTAACGATCGTGTCCGCCGGTCTGCAGGGCGCGCCGCAAACTCGCCAGACCCGAATCATCGACCGCGTTCTTCTGCACCCCTCGCATCAGGGCAGGGGCGAGTGCCTTGACAAGGTTGGCGGTGTCGTCCGAGCCCAGCCCGACGGTTTTCGAAAGCTGGCCGAGGCTGTCGCCACCGCCGGTAGCCTTCAGCAGGTCCATTAAGTCCATGTGTGTTCCTTGGGTTAGTCGAGCGGAATGCGGATTTTCTGGCCCGGGTAGATCTTGTTCGGATCCTTGATGATGTCGCGGTTGGCTTCGAAGATCTTCATGTACTTGCCCGCGCTGCCATAGTATTTCTTCGAGATTGCGCCCAGCGTGTCGCCTTTTACGATTTCGTAGAACTCGGCCTTTTCTTCCGGCTCCTCGGGTTTCGGCGGCGGCGCCTTGAGATCGTCGGCAACGACCTTCTTGACACCCTTGATATTGCCCGCAATAAGGATTGCCTTGTCGCGTACGGCCTGGTTCTTGCAATCGCCGCATATTGTTGCAACACCATCGTCAAACTCGACCGTCAGATTACTCAGCCCACTCGTCTTGATCTCGAGGTGTTGCTTGATGTTGTCGGCTGCCTCATCGTCGGTATCGAAAATCTGGCGCCCTACATCTTTTACGAAGTCAAACAATCCCATCTGGTTCTCCCTTTATATTGACTGCCTCAAATACAGCGCGGGCATTATAACAGGCGGTATAATCACTGGGGCATAGCAGCGAGGGCAAATAATGCACAAATTCACGATATTCGTCGCGACAGGATTCGCGTTTCTGAGTGGCTGCGCGGTCAACCCGGTTACCGGCAAGACCGAATTGATGACGGTCAGCACTGCCTCCGAAATCCAGATGGGGCAGCAGAATTACGTCCCGATGCAACAGTCCCAGGGCGGCGTCTATGACGTGGACCCCGAACTGACCCGTTATGTGGCGGGAGTGGGCGCACGATTGGCCGCGCAGAGCCCTGTCGACCTGCCGTACGAGTTCGTCGTGCTGAACAACTCGGTACCCAATGCCTGGGCGTTGCCGGGTGGCAAGATCGCCATCAATCGCGGCCTGTTGACGGAGCTGGAATCCGAAGCCGAACTGGCCGCCGTGCTCGGCCACGAGGTCGTGCACGCGGCCGCCCGCCATACGGCACGGCAGATATCACGAGGCATGCTGCTGCAGGGACTGGTGGTGGCAACAGCCGTCGCCTCCAGCGACAGCGACTACGGCAACCTGGCGGTCGGGGGTGCCGGACTGGCGGCACAGCTGGTCACGATGAAGTACGGGCGCGACGCAGAACTCGAGTCCGACTTCTATGGCATGCAGTACATGTCGAAGGCGGGCTATGACCCGAAGGGCGCCGTGAGCCTGCAGCAGACCTTCGTACGTCTCAGCGATGGGCGACGAACGGACTGGCTTAGTGGCCTGTTCGCGAGTCATCCGCCCTCGCAGGAACGTGTCAACGCCAACATTGCCACCGCGGCGAGCCTGCCGCCTGGCGGAAAGATCGGGAGCGACGAATTTCAGCGCAGCATGAGAGAAACACGCGCTGCGAAGCCCGCGTACGAGGCGTATGACGAGGGTCGAAAAGCGCTGGCCGAGAAGAAAACGGACGAGGCGCTGACGCTGGCCAACAAGGCACTGTCGCTGTTCCCCGCCGAGGCCCATTTTCACGCGTTGCGCGGCGATATTCGACTCGTTAACGACGACTACGATATGGCCGTTACCAACTACAACCGTGCTATCGAGCGTCGCGATGGCTTCTTTTACTATCACCTGCAGCGCGGTCTCGCGAAAAAGAGACTGCGCCAGTTCGACGGTGCGGTTACCGACCTCGAAAGGAGTATCGAGCTGCTGCCAACGGCGCCGGCGCACTACGCACTGGGCGGTATTGCGGAGCAGCGCGGCAATCGTTCCGAGGCCGTGAGGCATTACAGGGTCGTTGCCGAGGCGGGCGGCGAGTATGGCAAGGCGGCGAACGGTGCGCTGGCGAAACTGGAGTTGCCGACGAATCCAGGCGCCTACCTGTCGCGCCGATGTGATCCGGATGCGAAGGGTAATCTCGTTGTCTCGGTCAGGAACGACACCTCGGTGCCGGTCACCGGCGTTCAGATCGTGGTGCAATATGCCGACGCGGCGGGTCGCCAGCAGCAGCGCCGCGAGCAGATCAGCGGCCAGATAGCACCGGGACAGATTGCCAGCGTAAACACCGGCCTGGGTCCGTACGCCGCCGGATCTGACTGTCCGGCCGCGGTCGTTGCCGCGCAAGTGGCCGAATAGGCGCATGGTCCGAAGCATTGCCGCTGTCGCCGTCAGCCTCATCGCGGGTTTTGCCGTCGCGGTGTGGTTGCTGGGCGAGGGTTCGAGCGGCGATGTGAGGTCGGTCCTGGATCCCGAGGCCGGACAGTTCGATTCATCGAGTCCGGCCGAAGAACGCCTGCGACGCCTGGAGCGAGCCATTGCCGAGGAGCGCGAAGCGAGGGTCGCCCTTGAGGAGCAGCTGCGCGCCTTGCTTGACGAGGTGGAACGCATCGACGTCGATGGCCCCCGCGTACTCAGCGAGCGCCAGGCGCAGGCAGAAGAGATGAAGCGGCAGGCGCGACAAGACGCGCAGCAGAGGCCCAGGGATATTTCAACGATGATGCGCAATATGCAGGAGCGGCGCCTGAAATCGCTGATCGACGGCGGTTTTCCGGATGACGAGGCTCGCCGTATCCTGCAGCTGGAGTCCGCCGTCCAGTACCAGGCGCTGCAGGCAGCGCATGAGGCGCAGCGTGCCGGCGAGAGTCTCGACCAGCAGTCCCTGATCGATCGCCCGCAGGCGTTGTTGCGACAGCAGCTGGGAGACAGCGACTACGAGCGCTATCTCGAGGCGCAAGGACAGGCGACCGCGGTGCGGGTCACGCAGGTGCTGGACAGTTCCCCCGGCAGCAGGGCCGGATTGCAGCCGGGGGATGAAATTGTCAGTTACAATGGCGAGCGAGTATTCACCGTCAGTGACTTGCGTTCGCTGACCCTGCAGGGGACGGCCGGCGAGGACGTGGTCATCGAAATCGAACGCGCCGGCGTTCGCATGCAGCTGAATGTGCAGCGGGGCCCGGTCGGGATTACCGGCACCAGCGCCAGCATTCGCGGCGCGAACTGGTGGGGCGGAACCTGATTAGCTCCTCGCAATCCTTGCGCGGTGGATATAAGCGGCCGTGCCATGCAGAATGGCTGCCGATAATAACGAGAGGTTGAACAGGCCCTTGAGCATTCTCCGCTATACGATACCCAACAGCTTCACGGCATTCAGCCTGTTGCTCGGCGTTGCCTCGATCGTTACCACGCAACTGGGTGCCCTGGAGCTCGCTGCCTGGATAATCGTCTGGTGTGGCTTGCTCGACGTACTCGATGGCGCCTCCGCCCGCTTGCTGAAAGCGACCTCGAATTTCGGCGCGGAGTTCGACTCGATGGCGGATCTCGTTTCCTTTGGCGTTGCGCCCGCCGTGCTGATGCTGAATGCTGGAATGCAGCTGGGAGAAATCGAGTACGACACCGGGCAGTTTTGGGTGCTGATGGTTGCTGCTGCGGTTTTCGTGCTTGCGGGTGCCATGCGCCTCGCGCGTTTCAATCTCGTTTCAGGTCAGCCCAGCACCGGCTGGTTTACGGGTATTCCGATTACAGCCGCTGGCGGTGCGATGGTGTCCTCTGTCGTACTCGTCCTCATTCACCACCCGGAGATCGCCGCGTCCCTGCCCCTGCACCTGTACATGCCGGTGCTGATGTTCGTGCTCGCATTGCTGATGATTTCGAGGCTGCGTTTCCCCAAGGCCAAGCTGCGCAAGAGCAAGATCATCAATGCCTTCCAGGTGGTATCCATCGCCGGTATCTATTATTGCGGCATTACGCGTTCCTGGCCCGAATACCTGCTGGGCATGGCCGTCTTCCTGTTCATCGCCGGCATAATCGCAGGGCGCATCACGCGCGACGCGTGACGACATAAGGCCGGCCGCTTCCGATGTCCGCAACAGTGACCGTACTGATCGTCTACCTTGGCATTCTTGCCGCCCTGGCCGTATGGAGTCGCCGCGACACGCACACGCTGGCGGGCTTCTATCTCGCCGACAAGAAGCTGCCTTTCTGGGTCGTCGCGTTCAGCACCAACGCGACGGGTGAGAGCGGTTGGTTGCTGCTGGGCCTTTCCGGCATGGGCTATGCCGTCGGCGCACAGGCCTACTGGGTCGTCGTCGGCGAACTTCTCGGTATCGGCCTGTCCTGGGGCCTGATCTCCCGGCGCCTCAAGAGACTCGGAGACGAGACGCAATCGATCACGGTCCCGGACGTTCTCGTCGCCAGGTTCGCCGACAAGTGGCACCTGATTCGCGGTATTGCCGTGCTGATCATCGTCGTGATGGTGACCACGTATGTCACCGCGCAAATGGTTGCCTCCGGCAAGGCGTTCAGCAGCTTTCTCGGCATGCGTTACGAAACCGGTGTCGTCGTCGGTGCAATCTTCATCATTGGCTATACTTTCGTGGGCGGCTACAAGGCAGTGTCCTACACCGATGTCGTTCAAGGGGTGTTGATGCTGCTCGGCCTGATCGCCGTGCCGCTGGCGGCGGTCAGCGCGGCTGGCGGCTGGGGTGCGATGACGAATTCGCTCGCGTCACAGGATCCCGGGCTGCTCGACATGTTTGCTTTCGCCAGCGGTCCGGCGTGGATTGGTATCGCCAGCTTCGTGGGTATCGGGCTGCCGTTCCTGGGCGTCCCGCAGCTCCTGGTGCGCTACATGTCGGCGCGCGACGACGGCGAGATCAGGAAGGCCCGCATCATGTCGCTCATCGTGCTGCTGGTCTTCACGGCAGGCGCAGTGACCGCCGGTGTCGCCGGCCGCGCCCTCGTGCCAGGGCTCGAGGATAGCGAGACGATTTTCCCGACGCTGTCGAACCAGCTGTTCCCGCCGGTAATCGCGGGTGTGTTGCTGGTGGTCGTCCTGTCCGCGATCATGTCCACCGTCGATTCCCTGCTGCTACTGGCTTCTTCGGCCGTAGTTCGCGATACCTACCAGAAAATCATGGGCAGCAATGAAAGCGATTCGATGCTGTCGAACTACGGCAAGATCGTCACCATCGTGATCGGCGTTATCGCGCTGCTGCTGGGCATCCAGGAGCCGCGCGTCATTTTCCATTTCGTGCTGGCGTCGTGGTCCGGTCTCGGATCCGCCTTCGGGCCCGTGATGATCGGCATACTCTATTACAAGCGAATCACCTGGCTTGGCGTACTGTCCGGCATGCTCGGCGGATTCCTGGCCAGCATCGTCTGGCTGAGCTTCTTCAAGGCTGACTATCACGGTCTGTACGAGGCGATCCCGGGCTTCCTGGTCGGCATGATCCTCACGTTCGGCGTAAGCTGGCTGAGCAGTCGCGGCCCACAGGAACAGTCCTGAAGCAGCGCTTTCGATCGCCAGATCGCATTCTTGTTGCGTGCTTTGTAACCAATCCGGCAAAACAGCCCTATAACAGTGTAAGACGACACTTATTCGAGGGTTCTCCAATGCGCAATCCGTTATTTCTCGCAGTCCTGCTGTTTTTCACCGTTGCACCCGCCGCCGAGGCGGAAATTGGCGGTTTTCCCGCTTCCACCACCTGGTATTTTCATGCCGACTTTGACGCGATGCGAGGCGGCAAGGCGAGCCGAGGCGTCTACGACTGGCTCGAGAGGGAGGTGTTCGCGGAAATCCGCAGTGAAACCGGCATCGATTTCGGAAAAGAAGCGCAGAGCCTTACGGCCTATTCGGGCGCCGGTGTAGGGCCGGTGATTATCGTTGACGGAAAAATCAGCCAGGGCACGAGAGACAAGATAATCGCGCTCGCGGCTTTTGACGGCGAACTTCAAACCTTCAAGTCGTCGGGCAAGGTCTACTACTTCTTTGACGGCGATCGCGACGATGCCGCGGACAGCGGCAATATCGATATCGAAATCGATTCCCTGAAAGAAGAAGCCTATGTCAGTGTTGCGCTGAAAGACAAGATTCTGATCACCAACACGCAGGCGCAGATGAAGACGTTGCTGGAGAACAATGGCCGAATCAAATCGGACAAGAGTGACCAGAATGCGCTGTTCGTTTTGCGGGCGGAGCGTAGCCTCATGCAGGCGGGTGTCAAAGCCGACGCGATGGCGGGTCAGGGGAACTGGGATTCCAAAATTCTCCGCAATACCCGGCAGCTGGCCTTGCTGGTAGCCGACCTCGGCGACAGGCTGGGTATCGAGGCGCAGCTCGTTGCAAATGAGCCCGACATGGCGAATTCCCTGGCAAGCGTTGTCAGGGGGCTGATCGGTCTGACGGCTTTCAACGACGACATGGATCCTGACATTGCCGCCGTGCTGCAGACGACGAAGGTCGATGTCGCAGGCAGCATGCTGAAGCTGGCGCTGTCGCTCGATCCGGACACTGTTACAGCGGCTCTTGAAGACTGAATCGCAATTGATTGAAGCGGCACAGGCGGGCTCTCCGGCTGCCTTCGCCGACCTCGTGCGGCGCTATCGTGACGGCCTCCTGCGTTTCCTGCTGACGCGCTGTGCAAGCTATGCGGACGCCGAAGATGCCCTGCAGGACACGCTGATCAATGCCTATCGATATATCCGCAGCTACGATCCGCGCTGGCGATTCAGCACGTGGTTGTACCGGATCGCAATCCGCAACGCGGCGAATGGCCGGGGACAGGAACTGGCGGCCGTTCATGATCTCAGAGACGAGGAGAGCGATCCCTTGTTGCAGTGCATCGCGGAATCGGAAACGGAAAACCTCTGGGTCAGTGCCCGGCGCGTACTTAACGATGAAGTTTTCACGGCGATGTGGTTGCGCTATGCCGAAGACATGTCGGTCAACGATATCTCAGCGGCGCTCGAGCGTTCCACATCATGGACGAAAGTGAACCTGATGCGCGGGCGACGCGCGCTGGATGCCGAACTTAACGGCACTTACAATGAGAGTGAAGCGTATGGATAAGTTAGCCAATCAGCTGCGGCGGGACGCCGGCAGGATCGATGCCCGGGTATCCGACGAGCTCGATCGTCGCATTGCGGCATCGCTGCAAGGTGTTACGCCGCTGGAGGACTCCACGGTAGCGGCTGCCCCGCGCCGAACCGCCCTGTTCTGGTGGGCGAGCAGCCTGACCGGCATTGCCGCCGCCGCCGCGGCAATTCTGTTGATAAACCCTTCACGACCCGAGCTCCCGGCAACGCCGGGGCCCGCCGCGATAGTAGCGGTGGTTCCCGACATCGACTGGAATTCCGAGACGGCCGTGTTCACGGCTCCCTTGCAGCAGGAACTGGATGCGCTGCAGTCGGACATCAGGAAGGCCGAAGCGCAAGTCAAGGCGGATATCGGGCTCTGAATGATCTGGATAATGAGTCTCGTTTGCATTATCCTGTTTTCGGGGTCAGTTCGCGGGTTCCGTCGGGACCGCAGCAACACAGAATAACCACAGCACCAGTGCAGGAAAGGATTGCGACGAGAACCAAACAAGCGAACTGAATAAGAAAGACCGGCGGCGATACCAATCGTTGCCGCGCTCGAAAAACAAAGAACACAAAGGATGCGCCAGGTATGCCTTTTGCTGTTGTCTTGATTCTTCTCGTCGTCGCTTCGGTCGTCTTTCACCTGCTCAGCCCCTGGACCTTTACGGAGTTGGCTTCCAACTGGGGCATGGTGGACTTCACGGTCGACATCACCCTGTACGTGACCGGCTTCGTTTTCGTCGCCGTCAACCTCTTCATGGCGTACTGCATCATCAAGTTCCGCTACAAGAAAGGGACGCGGGCGACGTATGAGCCGGAAAACAAGAAACTCGAAAGCTGGTTGACCGGCCTGACAGCCGTCGGCGTTGCCGCAATGCTG
>JBFELT010000037.1:0-21003 GCA_041552015.1 Woeseiaceae bacterium | reverse complement strand
CTCAGTCGCTCGGACAGCGCTCGCGTCGGGTGGACCCGACGTTCGCGAACTCGCTTGGTGAGATATCCCCGCACTCGCCGCCTCGGCCGCGTCGTTGCGAGATGGGGCGCCGATCGCGGCAATATCTCAGTCGCTCGGACAGCGCTCGCGTCGGGTGGACCCGACGTTCGCGAACTCGCTTGGTGAGATATCCCCGCACTCGCCGCCTCGGCCGCGTCGTTGCGAGATGGGGCGCCGATCGCGGGAATGTCTCAGTCGCTCGGACAGCGCTCGCGTCGCGTGGACCCGACGTTCACGAACTCGCTTGGTGAGATATTCGCGCGCGCGGCGTCGTAGTTGCGGAGCTGCGAGCCTGGTCTACAGCAACGCAATTGACGACGGAGCTATCTAACCGACGGAGCGGCCGCCGTCGACGGCGATGATCTGGCCCGTGACGTACTCCGCGTCGCGAAGCAGATACAGGACGCAATCGGCGATATCCTCCGGGTTGCCGGGTCGTTGCAGCGGTACCTGCCGCAGTATCGACTGCTGCGCCGCGTCGCTCAGGCCGTCTTCCGGCCACAGAATTGCGCCAGGTGAAACGCCATTGACGCGAATCGACGGTGCGAGGTCCTTGGCAAGTGACCTTGTCAGCATGGCGAGCCCAGCCTTCGCCGGACCGTACACCGCGTGATTGCGCAGCGGTCTGTCGGAGTGGATATCCACGATGTTGACGATGGCGCCGCGGCGTTTCTCGAGTTCGCGCGTCACGGCCTGGCTAAGGAAGAGCGGTGCCTTCAGGTTGCTGCCCATCAGATCATCCCAATGGGCTTCGGTAATGCTACCGACCGGCGTGGGATAGAAGGTAGACGCGTTGTTGACGAGGGCGTCGAGCCGGCCGTGCCAGTCGCATACTGCTGCGACCAGAGCGGGGATTCGCTGCAGGTCGAGCAGGTCGGCCTGAAAGGTCGCGGCGGAATCGGGGCGCACAGCGTTGAGTCGCGCCGCAAGTTCGTCCGCGTCCTTTGCGGAGCTGCGATAGTGAATGGCGACCGCTGCACCATCTTCGTGAAGCCGTGTCACAATAGCGGCACCGATCCTGCGCGCGGCGCCGGTTACCAGTATCACTTCGCCATTCAGATTCCTGCCTGCCATCGCCAATTCCCGGGCCTGTTACGAACCGTATTCATAAAGACTTTGGAAGCGACATGCAACACGACAATTTCACAGCGTTGCCGGAACCCGACGCGCCTGGCGCGGCGCACTCCGAGCGTGTCGTGAGGTACATCGGTACACGCATCGATGAGGCGGGCGGCAGTATCAGTTTCGCGGAATTCATGCACCACGCGCTGTACGCCCCCGGGCTTGGCTATTACGCGGCGGGCGCGAGCAAGTTCGGTGAGGAGGGCGATTTCGTAACGGCCCCGGAGGTATCACCGATTTTCGGGCGCATCCTGGCGCGGCAGTGCAAGGCGGTATTCGAGGAGCTGGGCGGCGGGTCGGTCCTGGAATACGGCGCAGGCAGCGGCAGGCTCGCCAGCGATATTCTTACGACGCTCGAGCAGCTGGACGCCCTGCCGGAACGCTATGAGATCCTCGAGGTGTCGGGCGAATTGCAGCAGCGGCAGGCGCAGTTGCTGCGCGAAGACGTACCGCATCTGATGTCACGGATTGCCTGGCTCGACGCACCGCCGCAAGGGCATAGCGGCGTAATGATCGCGAACGAGGTGCTGGACGCGTTTCCGGTCGAGCGCTTTCGAAAAACAGAGTCCGGCATCTCGCAGCTGCGCGTGCGCCGCAACGGCGAGCGCTTCGCGACGACGGAGGCGCCGGCGCCCCGGAAGCTGCTGGCCCGGGTCGAAGCAATCGAGGCATCGCTGGGCGATGCCCTGCCGATCGGCTACGTCTCGGAGGTATCTCTCGCGGTGCCAGACTGGATTGTCTCGCTCGGGCGCTCGCTGCAGCAGGGCATTGCGTTCCTGTTTGACTATGGCGTTACCCGGCGCGAGTACTACGCGCGCGAACGTTCGGCGGGATGGCTGCGCTGCCACTTCCGTCACCATGTGCACGACAATCCGCTGATACTTGCCGGCATCCAGGACCTGACGGCATGGGTGGATTTCAATACCGTGGCGGAGTCCGCCGTTGCGGCCGGCCTCGACGTCGCCGGCTACTCTGCGCAGGCACAGTTCCTCCTGGGCGGCGGACTGGAAGCCGAGCTTGAGAATTTTGCATCGTTACCGGTTTCGCGACAGCTGCAATTGTCGGGGCAGATCAAAACGCTTACTCTGCCCACTGAAATGGGCGAGCGGTTCAAATGCATGGCATTGCGGCGAGGCAATATCGGTACACCGTCGGCGTTCAGCCTGGCTGACAGGACACACACCTTATGAGTATGCCCCCGACTGGAAGTGGCGCGCTGTGACAGGACTTCAGATCATCGTGCTTGCGATTGTCCAGGGATTGACTGAATTTCTGCCGATTTCCAGTTCCGGACACCTGGTGCTTGTGCCCTACCTGGTCGAATGGACAGACCAGGGACTGGCCTTCGATGTCGCCGTGCATTTCGGATCATTGCTTGCCGTGTGCATTTTTTTTCGCGAGGACATCCTCGGTCTGTTGCGAGGCGCAGGGCAACTTCTGGGCGGCAACGTACGACTGCCGCAGGCTACCATGACGCTGGCGATCGGCCTTGGCACCGTACCTGCCGCAGTCGCCGGACTGCTGTTCGCCTCGTGGATCGAGGCAAACCTGCGCGAGCCATCGATCATCATCTACACGCTTGCCGGATACGGCATCCTCATGGCGCTAGCAGATCGGCTTGGCAGCAGTGAGCGCATTATCGGCGACATGCGCATTCGCGACGCTTTCATGATCGGCTGCGCGCAAGCGCTGGCCCTGGTGCCCGGAACATCCCGCTCGGGCGTGACGATAACGGCCGCGCGTTTCATGGGCTTCAAGCGCCAGGACGCGGCACGTTTCTCGTTCCTACTGTCGGCGCCGGTGATACTTCTCGCGACCTTGTACAAGGGATTCGAACTCGTTAGCGGCGAGCCCCCCGTTCCCTGGGGCGAGCTCGCGGTCGGCGCGCTGGTTTCCGCCGTCGTCGCCTACCTCAGCATCGAGTTCTTCATGCGATTCGTCGGTCGCATCGGTCTCTTGCCCTTCGCTGTCTATCGACTCGTACTGGCCGCGGTGATTTTCTATGTGTTGGCGTAATTCGATTGCAGTTCTCTTGTTGCTCTTGTCGGGTGGCGCTTCTGCCGCCGAGGGCTACGTGCTCGGAGCCGGTGTCGAGGGGGATTCGGAAGATGGTCTCGCGGTATCGGTTCTTGGCGAGTTGGGTTTGTCGGAGCAGACCTGGCTTTCGGCGTCCCTGGCCCGCAACACGGCGGAATCGCCATTTCGGCAGAATCTCGATACCTGGCTCGTTGGCGTCGGCATCGACCATTGGTGGAAGCCCGTCGGCGTTCGCGCGGGCGTCAGCTACTGGGGTGACAATGACACGCTAGAATCGACCGACCTGCAGGCGTCCGCCTACTGGCGTGGCGACGAGTTTTCGATCGCCGGTGACTACGAATACCGGGACTTCAGCATTCTTTTTCCAGGCAACGACTTCTTTGCGGCGCGGGAGGCCGGCTTTTCGGCGAACGGTGTGGGCCTGACGGCGCGCTTTGACATCAGCGATTCGGTGAGTGTCGGCGTCGCGGGCATGGACTATGACTACGATGTGAACCTGAAACTCGACAGCAATCGGGTCTTGCTTCAGCTGCTGACGTTTTCACGCCTCAGCCTGATCAACAGCCTGGTCGACTACCGTGCGGGTGCCAACATCGCAGTGGACGTCGGCGAGCGCAGCTGGCAGGTCGATCTGGCGACCTGGAAGGGCGAGGTCGATGGCAGCAAAACGACGTCCGCGACCGTTCGATTCCTGACTCCGATCGGGGAACGATCGGATGTCGAGTTCTCGCTGGGCGTCGACGACTCCGACCTGTATGGCAACGTCACGTTTTTTTCCGTGTTCCTGTTCTTTTACGGGAATTGACAATCACGGAAACCGACTGCGGCCGGCGGGTACTATGGGCTAACCGGAGCGACAATACTCGGCGATTGCCGTTTTCCGCGCGCGGCGTACCGCCGCCGGAATCTTCCGGGCTTCGCTGCCCGCTGCGATAGCGCCGGCATCAACCGCGGCGGCAGCAGCATGGGCGCCGCGAAGGAAGTCCGCCTGGGGATAGCGGCGATTCTCGAGGCCGCCTCTGCCACGAGCGTCGGCCTCGCAGCTCACCAGGAACTGCTCGAAGCGATCCGGTCGGCGAAACGCGTCGGTCTTTTCCAGGACCTTGAGTATCGTCTCCGGGCGAAGCTCCAGCGCACGGTGGCAGTGCGTATGAAACTCCGCGACAATCAGGGCGAGATCCCGGCTCGCCTTGGGCACAGGCAGCCGGGTCGCGAGCTCGCGTATCAGCCTGCAGCCGCGAATTTCGTGGCCAGGATGACTGGGAAGCTGGGCCTGCGGCGTAATGCCCTTGCCGAGATCATGAGTCAGCGCCGCAAAGCGTACCTCGAGGTCGTTGCTCATCGCTTCCGCCTGGTCGAGAACCATCAGAACATGCAGGCCGGTGTCGATCTCGGGATGCCATTTCTCCGGCTGTGGCACGCCGAACAGCGCATCAACTTCGGGCAGCAACACGCCAAGGGCGCCGCATTTCCGCAGAACCTCGAAGTAGGTACGTACGCTGCGCCCGCGCAATGCCGTTTCTGTTTCTTTCCATACACGGTCGGGTACCAGTGCATCGATCTCGCCGTTCCTGACCATCTGTCGCATCAGGTCCATCGTTTCCGGCGCAATGGTGAAATCGAGTGACCTGAAACGGGCGGCGAACTTCGCGACGCGCAGAATTCGCACGGGGTCCTCGGCAAAGGCATCGGATACGTGGCGCAACAAGCGCTGCTCGATGTCGCGAAGACCGTTGTACGGATCAACGAGTTTGCCGCGGGCGTCTTTCGCCATCGCGTTGATGGTGAGGTCACGCCTCAGCAGGTCTTCTTCGATCGATACGTCCGCTGAGCAATCGACGGAAAAACCGTGGTAGCCAGGCGCGGTCTTGCGCTCGGTTCGTGCCAGGGCATATTCCTCGCCGGTTTCGGGATGCAGGAAGACCGGGAAGTCTTTTCCGACCTGACGATAGCCCAATGCGATGAGTTCATCGGGCGTCGCCCCTACAACGCACCAGTCCCGCTCCTTGTGCCGAACGCCCAGCAGCTCGTCACGAACCGCACCACCTACGAGGTAAACCTGCATCGCGCAATACTACCCGACAATCGTTGTTGACGTTACGGCCCGCAAGCCAGCAGAGTAGCGCCATGAGGCAACGCGCGACAGGACTTCGATGGCTGCGTTACATTCTGCTCATGGCGGCGGTCCTGACCAATGCAGGCTGCTACTACATGCAGGCAGCGGCCGGCCAGTGGAAAGTGCTGCGAATGAGCGAGCCGATCGACGAGGTGATCGCCGCAGAGGGCACGTCAAAGGAACTCGCCGCACGCCTGATGCTGGTGCAGGAGGCGCGTCGTTTCTCGGTCGAGACGCTAGGCCTGCCGGACAACAAGAGCTACCGCAATTACACCGATATCGAGCGCGAATTCGTTGTCTGGAACGTATTCGCCGCCCCGGAGTTCTCCCTGCAGGCGCGGCAGTGGTGTTTTCCGGTTGCCGGTTGCGTCAGCTACCGCGGTTATTTTTCCCGCGATGCCGCCTACCGTAAAGCCCGGCGCCTGGCAGAAAACGGCTATGACGTCGCTATCGGCGGCGTATCCGCCTATTCCACACTGGGTAACTTCAACGACCCCGTGTTGAGTTCCATGCTTCGCTGGGACGACATTCAACTGGTCGCGACGCTGTTTCACGAGCTCGCTCACCAACGCCTGTACGTCAAGGACGATACGGCGTTCAACGAGTCTTTCGCGACGGCGGTGGAAGAAGCCGGCGTCGAGCGCTGGCTGGCTGGCAGAGGCCTTGCAGACGACATCGAGGTCTATCGGGAAAGACGGCAGCTCCGTGAGCGGCTCATGGTGTTGGTCGCGGCCGCGCGTGATGATCTGACCCGGGCGTACGCGAGACCCATCGGCGACGAGGACAAGCGACAGCTGAAGGCCGACCGACTTTCTCGGCTTCGGGCAGATATTGACCGCGCTCTGAAAAGCGAAGGGCGCGCAGCCTCGGACTGGCCGAACGGCGAACTGAACAACGCCCGACTGGCATCCATGACGCTATACGACGGCTGGCTGCCCGCATTTCGTCAGATCATTGAAGACTGCGACGGGGATCTATCGTGTTTCTACTCGGAGTCGGAGCAGCTATCGCGGCTCGAACAGGCGGACCGGGAAGCGCGACTGACGAAGCTAGCTGTTCCGTGTTGCCCGGCGCCCGCACCTGCAGCAAATCATTCGAGAGCCGGCGGAACTGGCCTGTCATGCGCCAGTGAAAAATGGCCTGGGCCGATAGCACGCGCTTCACATATTTCCGGGTCTCGTTGAAAGGAATGTTTTCGATCCAGACGCGCGCATCGATGCTTCCGGAGACTGGCAGCCAGCCATCGACGCGATGCGGGCCGGCGTTGTAGGCAGCGGTTGCGAGTACGGCATTGCCACCGTAGCGCTGCGCCATCTGGCCGAGGTAGCTGGTGCCTAGCCGAATATTGCTTTCCGGCCGGGTCAAGGTCTGAAGGCCGGAGTAGGGCAGGCGAATTCCCCGGGCAACCTCGCGGCCGGTCGCGGGCATGAGCTGCATGAGGCCGACCGCGCCGGCACCCGAGCGCACGTCGGGCATGAAAAGACTCTCACTTCGAGCGATACCATAAGCCCAGGTCGTTGCGATACTCGCCGCCGATGCCGAACGTTCGAACAAGGGCTGATACGGCAACGGGTAGCGTATCGACAGATCGTCGTACTCACCGAGGCTGGCGGCGGTCGAAATCGCTCGCGAGTGCCAGCCCCAGCGATCGGCGAGGATCGCCGCCTGCGTCTTTTCCTCGACGCTCAACGAGCGAATGACGCTGTCCCACTCGGACCGGCCACGACTGTCAAGACCGACGCGGAAAAGCTCGCGGGCCCGCACAATATCGGATCGTGCCTCGAGTGCCGCGATGATTGCCTCATCGGCGGCCAGCTCGGTGTGATCCAGCGCATAGCCTTCGCCGAGTTCGTCCGCGGCAAGAAAACCGTAATAGCTGCGTTCCGTTGCCAGCGCCTCAAGCGCGGCCTGTGCCGCCAGCACCTGGCCCGAGCGCTGCAGGGCGATCGCACGCCAGAACCGCCATTCCTCGGCCTCGCGCTCTTTGTCAGGCATCGCCGCGATATCGCCAAGCAACGCAATCCAGTCGGAATTTCTCAAGCTGGTGCGTGCCCGCCAGCGCCTGACCTCGTTGTCCACTGCCGCATCCGGCAGCGCGAGCAGCAGCGCGTAGGCGCCCGGCAGTTTGTCCCGGGCTGTCCACAAAGCGACATGGCGCGCAACCAGGTGTTGCTGATCTTCACTAAATCGAACCTTCTTGCTGATTTTCTTCCACGCGGCCAGCGCTATTTCGGGATCTCGGTAGGTCAGGCGCTCTGCCGCGTAAACGAGCTGTTCGGGCGTGGCATCGCGGCCGCTGCGATGCGACTGTTCGTGCAGAAAATCCTCCGGGTTGGTCTGTGCCCGGATCCACAGCGCCGCTGTGTGCTCATGCAGTGGATCAATCCTCCTGGCGAGCCAGCGTGCGAGCTGGAATTCTCTTGCGGTGATCGCCAGTTCGAAGCGCTGCCGATACTCGGCGTCTCCCAGGAGTTTCTGTTCCTTGAGGTAATCGAAGACAGGGTCGCATTCGCTGACCTGGCTTCTGCCAACAAGCCACAACTCCGTCGCACGCTGGACCACACGCTCGGCACGACCGCGGTCGAGTTCGGCCTGAAGGGACAGGCAGTCGAGCCGCGCAATTTCCTGGCCCTGGTAGAACTGCTCGTAGATCCTCTGAAAGCCCTGCAGGTCGCCGTTCTCGGCACGGTGCAACGCCAGGCGGTAGCGCAGTTCCCTGGCGGGGCGGAGAGCGCCGTAGCGCTGCAGATACGCCTCAATGTCGGTCGGCAATGCCGTGTCGAGTGTTGCTCGCCAATAGGCGGCCTCGAGATCCGGCCACAAGACGTAGCCTTGCAGCATTGACTTGTCTGCCGGAGAGAGCGCGTCGACCGCGGTCCAGTCACCCTGTTCGACGGTGTCGTAGACCGACTTGAAGAGCTGTCGCTGCTTGTCGACGAGCTGCTCGGCCCGGGTTGGCCCGGCGCCAGCGATTGCCAGCGCGCAAACCAGCGCCAGCGCAGCCGGCAACGAGCGGAAACGACATGAATTGGCGTCAGGACGACCGGGTATCGGGCGACCGCGACTCACGATAAGAGATTGCTGGAACTCATGTCCCGACATTACTGATGCTGAAGGGATTCCGCAATATTCCCCGTGACGATCTGCGACACAGAACAGAGCCTGTGACGAACATCACAGGCCCTGCTTGTACATGGCGTTCTCGCCCGGTTTAACGAATCTGCAGCATCAATGAACGGTCGCCGCGCTGCACCAGCAAGAACAGGATGCGACTGTTTTCGGCAACCGCCGAGAGATCCTGAAGGTTTCGGACCCGATTGCGGTTGACCGCCGTAATCAGGTCGCCCGGGCGCAGGCCTCGTTGGGCTGCCGGACTGCCGGGTTCGACTTCGGCGACTTCGACGCCCTCGTCGCTGGTCGTCGAGGAGGTCGCGAACACGGCGCCATCAAGACCCGGATGAATATCGGCGCCGGTCAGCTGGCGACCGAGTGCCTGGCCAAGCAATGCCTTGGTCGAACGAGTCTTCTTGTTGCGCACGTATTTCAAATCTACCTGGTCGCCAGAGCGCAGCAGGCCGATCTTGTTGCGCAGATCGGATGCACCCGCGACTTTTTCCTTGTTGACCTCCACGATGATATCGCCGACCTCGAGGCCGGCCTCTTCCGCAGCGGATTCGGGCACGATGTTGGTGATCAGGGCACCGCTCTCCACGTTGGTATCGAGCGCCTTGGCCATCTCCGCGTCAATGGTCTGTATTCCCACGCCGAGCAGGCCGCGGCGAATCTCGCCGAAATCCAGGATCTGGCTCATGATCGAACTGGCGATCTTCGTTGGCACCGCGAAGCCGATCCCCACGTTGCCACCGGAACGGCTGATGATTGCGGAATTGATACCAATCAGCTCGCCGTTCATATTCACGAGGGCGCCGCCGGAGTTGCCCGGGTTTATCGATGCATCGGTCTGGATGAAGTCTTCGTAGCCGTCGCGGCTGATGCCGGTTCGGCCCAGTGCGCTGATAATGCCGGAAGTCACCGTGTGCCCCAGCCCGAATGGATTTCCGATGGCTATGACGAAATCGCCGACGCGTGCGCTATCCGAATTACCGATCGCCATCTCCGTGAGTCCCTTGGCGTCGACCTTGATCACGGCGATATCCGTTGCCGGATCCGATCCCACGACTTCGGCGTCGAGTACCTTGCCGTCGATCAGCGATATCTGAATGGCATCCGCACCGCCGACAACGTGATGGTTGGTCAGGATGTAACCATTCTCGGCATCGACAATGACGCCGGAGCCCGCGCTTGCAATCTCACGGGGAGCGCTCGGGCCGTCCGGAATCCCGAAAAAGCGCCGGAAGGCATCGTCACCCAGCGGGTTGCGGTTGACCGTCTGGCTGACGCGAATATTCACGACGGCCGGAGATGCGGCCTCGACCAGCGGCGCGAGACTAATAACCGGCCGTCCGCCCACGCTGTCAGGCAGCGCGGCGGCAGCCGTCGCCAGAGCCAGTGCGGCGACCAGCGCGCCGGTCCAGACCGCTCTTGTTGTTGTCATCTTAAATAGCCTCAATCGATGCTCCAATAATTTCCAAGGTTAGGGGGCTTGTGCTGAATCGCCGGTGAACGCTGTCCTATCCACAGCAGGTCCTGCCTGTCGATTATAGGCCCAATGCGGTCGACCCGGCCTTTGCTGAAAAAGTTCCTGTCCGTCTGCGGCGCAAGCGGTGCGGGCCGCGGCCGCAAGGACATAGATGCCCGGGCACGAGAAACGGTCGCGCCCGGGCTGTCTCTGAGTGGCTCGCCTCAGGCCGCTTCGACCGTGATTCGTCGTGCCTGGACTTCGGGCAGTTTCGGGATCGAAACCTCGAGAATGCCGTTGCTGCATTTCGCGGTAATACCCTCGGCGTCCGTGCTTTCCGGCAATGAGAAGTGCCGGAAGAACCGGCCGGCCACGCGTTCCAGGCGCTGCGCACTGACTTCTTCCGCGCGGGGCTCGGCGCGGCGCTCGCCCGAGACGTTGAGGACACCGTTGTCCATCGACACATTGATGTCCTTGGGATCGACGCCAGGCACATCGGCGCGCACAACATAGCGATCTTTTTCCTCGAAGATGTCGACGGCCGGTATCCAGTCCGCGACAGACTCATGGTCGTTTCCGGTGACACGGCGTGGATCCGACAGGCGATCCAGGTCGCGCCGCAGAAGATCGACGAAGGTCCATGGTTCGAAACGGGCAATGTTCATAACGTTCTCCTCGCTGTAGCGTTTTAATGCAGGTTCACCCGACCCTTCGTCGGGCCACACAAAGTTGCCTTGATCGCTTTAGTGAGGGCTTGCATCTGCTTTTCAAGTGCCGCCGGAAGGGGAAAAAAGACCAGAAAAGTGGCTATTTGGGGCGCAAATGGCAGCCCGGATTCAGGCACTACATCTAGTGGAAACGGTATTTCACAAAACTGTCATTTTTTTTCGCTTATATTTAAAGCACTTACTCTCGAAAAACTTCTAATCTATTGTTTTATATAACGAAACACCCCAACATGAATTTGGGCAAAATCCTTGACAGTTGGCCTTTACGGGCATAATCTTGTCTGCACTCGGACACAACATCTTGTGTCTAATCAACGAGAGGAAAGAGGCCGGTAACGGCTCTCGTCGCGCGTTTTCTGGCCGCCGGCGAGCGGGACTCTTTTCGCTGTGACAAGCTGGGCAAAAATAACAGGTTGGGGTCTCCTTAGAGGGAGTTCAGGGGAGTAAAAGGACAAATGAAGTCTGCGGTAAATTTGGAAACGCAAACGGTCACGGACATCGAGTTTCAGGCGGCATCCCTGGATATCTGGGATGCAAAATACCGACTTTCAGCAAAAGACGGGTCCGTGATAGACACGTCGATTGACGATACGTACCAACGTGTAGCGCGGGCTCTCGCGAACGTAGAAACAGAGGCGAAGCGCGATCACTTCTTCAAGGAGTTCGTCTGGGCACTGCGCAGCGGCGCCATCCCGGCGGGACGCATCGTTTCGAACGCCGGTGCCCAGGAGCACAAACCCGCAACGTCAACGATCAACTGCACGGTGTCGGGAACCGTCGGTGATTCGATGGACAACATCCTGAACAAGGTGCACGAGGCCGGCCTGACGCTGAAAGCGGGCTGCGGTATCGGTTACGAGTTCTCGACGCTGCGACCCAAGGGCGCGTACGTGACGGGTGCCGGGGCCTATACCTCGGGTCCAATGTCGTTCATGGATATCTACGACAAGATGTGTTTCACCGTGTCCTCGGCCGGAGGGCGTCGCGGCGCGCAGATGGGAACCTTTGACGTAGGTCACCCGGATGTCGTGGAGTTTATTCGTGCCAAGCGCGAAGATGGTCGCTTACGCCAGTTCAACCTCTCATTGCTGATCAGCGATGAGTTCATGCAGGCGGTTATCAAGGAGGACGACTGGAAGCTGGCATTCCCGGTAACACCCAAAGAAGTCGACGAGGACGGCCTCGATCTCGGTGACAAGAGCCAGTTTGTGTGGCGCGACTGGCCGGAAGCGGGCAATTACGTTACGAATGCGGAAGGACTCGTCGCCTGCAAGATCTACAAGACCATGCCGGCGCGCCGAGTGTGGGAACTCATCATGGCGTCGACCTACGACTTCGCCGAGCCCGGCTTCGTGCTGATCGACAAGGTCAACGAAATGAATAACAACTGGTTCTGCGAGAACATCCGCGCAACCAACCCGTGTGGCGAGCAGCCGCTGCCACCGTACGGCTCGTGCCTGCTCGGTTCGGTCAATCTGACCCGTTTCGTATTGAAACCGTTTACGGACGAGGCCCGATTCGACTGGGAGAATTTCCGCAAGGTCGTCAAGACATTTACACGCATGCTCGACAACGTGGTTGAAATCAACGGGCTGCCGTTGCCGCAGCAGCGCAACGAGATCATGAGAAAACGTCGCCATGGCATGGGCTTCCTGGGGCTGGGATCTACGATCACGATGATGCGGATGAAATATGGCGACAAAGCAGCCGTCGAGTTCACCGAAGAGGTCTCCCGACAACTGGCCCTGGCCGGCTGGGAAGAGGCGCTGGACCTGGCGCGGGAGAAGGGGCCGGCACCGATCATGAACGAGACCTTCGAGGTGACCGAGGCAATGCTTCGTCTACGCCCCGAGATGCGTAAAGATGGTTACCAGGCGGGCGACAAGGTGCCGGGAAGAATTTTGCACACGCGCTACAGCCGCTACATGCAACGAATCGCCGCCGAGGCGCCGGAGCTGGTCGAGCAGCTCGCGGAGACGGGTGCCCGCTTCACGCACCACAGTTCCATCGCGCCGACCGGCACCATTTCATTGTCACTGGCGAATAACGCCAGCAACGGCATCGAACCGAGCTTCGCCCATCACTATTTCCGCAACGTCATTCGCCAGGGTAAAAAGACCAAGGAAAAGGTCGACGTCTTTTCCTTCGAGCTGCTCGCCTACCGCGGACTGGTGGATCCAGACGCCATGCCGGCTGTGTCGGGCGACGATGCGACGCCGAATACCGTACCGGAGTACTTCATCACGGCAGACGAGGTGTCGCCAAAGCAGCATGTCGACATCCAGGCGGCAGCGCAGAAGTGGATTGACTCGTCGATCTCCAAGACTGCCAATGTGCCAACAGATTATCCGTACGAGGACTTCAAGGATATTTACCTGTACGCATACCAGCAGGGGCTGAAAGGCTGCACGACGTTTCGCTTCAATCCGGAGGCGTTCCAGGGCGTCCTGGTGAAGGAAAAAGACCTGAAGAATACCAAGTACACCTTCACGCTTGACGATGGTTCAACGGTAGAACTCAAAGGCGACGAGGAGATTGAATACGATGGTGAAATTCACACCGCGGCCAATCTTTTCGACGCACTCAAAGAAGGCTATTACGGAAAGTTTTAGATGATAAAGATAGAGAAAAAGATAGTCGGATACGCGGTTAATCAACCGTCCGCAGAGCAGACGACGTCCAAACCGGAATTCAAGCGCGAGGGCGGCGGCGGCAATCGAGCCGAAGTCATTCGCATGCACGAGAAACTGGAGCGCCCGGAGGTGCTGGTCGGTTCGACCTACAAGGTCAAGACGCCCGTGTCGGATCACGCAATGTACGTAACGATCAACGACATTATTCTCAACGAAGGCACCGAGCACGAGAAGCGACGCCCATTCGAAATATTTATCAACTCGAAGAACCTGGATCACTACCAGTGGATCGTGGCGCTGACGCGCATTATCTCTGCGGTGTTTCGCAAGGGCGGCGATGTCACGTTTCTGGTCGAAGAGTTGAAGGCCGTGTTCGATCCACGTGGCGGCTACTGGCAGACCGGCGGCCGCTTCATGCCCTCGATCATTGCCGAGCTTGGGCATATCGTGGAGAAGCACCTGATCATGATCGGTCTGATGACGGCACCGGAGCTCGATCCCGGGCAGAAAAAACTCATCGCCGAGAAGCGTGCGGAGTTCGAGGAATCGAGAAAGCAGCAGGACGCGTTTTCAGCGGAGAACTATCCTGAGGGTGCGCAGATTTGTGTGAAATGCAACACGGTTGCGCTGATCATGATGGACGGGTGTATGACCTGTCTTTCCTGCGGCGACTCCAAGTGCGGCTGAGCGCGTCCCAGGCGGCGCGCTGCTTCGTCAAGCAAACCGGGAAATCTGCTCACGTACGAATGTGTACGCTGCGCGATTTCCCGCTTCCCTTTCCTCGCATCGCATCCACCTGGAACGCGCTCAGTACCTGAGGCGCATGCAGGCGGCGCGCTGCTTCGTCGAGTAATCCGGGAAATCTGCCCACGTACGAAGTAGTCACTGAAAAGGCCGACTCTACCCGGTCAGTGCTGGCGCCGGTTCCGGCAGCGGAAACAATCTGCAGAAGCGTTTGACCAGCGAGATCTTGCCAGTTATCTCGATTTCGCCTGCCTTGACCATACCCTCGAGTGGCAATCCGCCATAAACGGCAGCAACCAGGGCATTCTGGTCACAGGATACGATCGCATCGGCCAAGGCCGCCTCGCCGCGCGAAATATCCAGTGCGCCGCCGGTGATCCTTGCAAGGAACTCATCTTCTCCAAATCGCAGACCGATGACGGCGTCCAGGCCGTCGGCCCTGGACGAATCGAACATGGTCCGAAACGACAGGATTACCGAATTCACACTCATCGGCTTACCTGCCGCCATATGCGGTGAGCGTGCCGCCCAGCGGCCGATGACCTTGATCAGTTCTTCGGACTCCTTGCCCCACTCAGTCAGTTCGTAAACCTTGGAAGCGGCTGGCGGTGGCAGACGTCTCCGGCGCACAATCGACACGTCCTCAAGCCCTTGCAGGCGTTGGGTCAGTACATTGGCACTGATTCCAGGGAGGCTGTCGCGGAGGTCGGAGAAGCGTCGCGGGCCCAGGAGCAACTCGCGCATGATCAGCAATGCCCAGCGCTCGCCGATGATGTCCAGCGCATGGGCGGTCGCGCAACCATCGTTGTATTCACGCTTCTTCAGCCTGCATTCCTCAGAGAGTTAGAATTAATAACAAGTTTGTTGCATTATATAACCTTCTCTGTTAAACATGCAAAATACAGTCGGGTATCTATCGGTACTCAGAACCATTCAGTGGAGAAGCGATATGAGCTACATACAGGGGTTTCTTGTTCCGGTTCCCAAGAAAAACAAGCAGGTTTATCGTGATCTGGCGGCCAAGGCGGCGCCAATATTCCGGGAATACGGCGCGACTCGCATCAGGGAAAACTGGAGCGACAGCGTGCCGGACGGCAAGGTGACTGACTTCAAGCGCGCTGTTAAAGCGAAACAGGATGAGGCGGTCGTGTTCTCGTGGATCGAGTGGCCCGATAAAGCAACCTGCGACGCGGCGGCTGAGAAGATGCAGACCGATAAGCGCTGGAACGAGATGGGCGACATGCCGTTCGATGGCATGCGGATGATATGGGCGGGTTTTGAACCCGTTTTCGACAGCGGCAACTGAGGAGATCGGACAGTGCCAAACAAGCATGGTGATTTCATCTGGTATGAGCTGATGACCAACGATGCTGAAGCAGCGCAGAAATTCTATAGCGCCGTCGTTGGCTGGTCATTCGCGCCGGCCGGAAAGAACGACAAAGACTACCGGCAATTCTCAATGGACAGTACGATTGTGGGCGGCCTGCTGCCATTGACGCTTGAAATGACTGCCAATGGAGCCCGGCCCTGCTGGTCGGGCTATATCGGTGTGGACGATGTTGATCAGACGGCGGCCCGCATCGAAAAGGCCGGCGGAAATATTCACATGGCACCGCAGGACATTCCCGATGTAGGACGCGTTGCGTTCATCGCCGATCCGCAGGGTGTGATGTTCTATATCATGACGGGCGCAAGCGACAGAACGAGTAACTCCTTCGCGGCAACCGAGCCGATGGTTGGCCATTGCGCCTGGAACGAACTTGCGACGACTGACCAAGCGGGTGCTGTCGCCTTTTACACGGACCAGTTCGGCTGGCGTCAGGAAGGCGACATGGATATGGGCCCGATCGGCAAATACCTATTCTTGTACCAGGGAAAAGGCATGATCGGTGCCGTGATGCCAAGAGTACCCGAAATGCCGGTTGCCGCCTGGAGCTACTATTTCCGTGTACCGGATATCGACAAGGCCGTGTCTGCCATCAGGGAAAATGGCGGCAAGATATTGCAGGAGCCGATCGAGATACCGGGTGGTGACTTTTCGATGTCCGGAATGGATCCTCAGGGCGCCACATTCGCATTAGTCGGTGCGAGGAAATAAGACCACTGTGGCGACCGGAATCACCACAAGGCTTGACGCAATTCTCAACAAGGGCTCGTATCAATCATGAAGATCACCGTAAAGGCACTTGTCAAATCCGATATCGACGCGGTTTGGCACGCATGGACAACTCCGGAGGACATCAATCAATGGAATGCGGCTACCAATGATTGGCACAATCCGAGAAGCGAGAATGACCTGAGAGTGGGCGGTCGCTTTTCGTATCGAATGGAAGCCAGGGACGGCAGTATGGGATTCGATTTCGAGGGAACCTACACGAAAATTGATGAGAAAAGACAGATCGAATACAAGATGGATGACGGCCGATTGGTCTCTATTGATTTCAAGCGTGAGAATGACGGCGTCAGAGTCATCGAAACATTCGATGCCGAAGACGAGAACTCGGCGGAGCAGCAGCGACAAGGTTGGCAGAGTATTGTCGACAACTTCGCCCGACACGTCGAAGCAAAGGACGGATTTCAGTGAGGGGCATCGGCGCGCTGCTTCGTCGAGTAATCCGGGAAATCTGTTCACGTAGCTGATGTGTATGCTGCGCAATCGCGCGCCGTCCTTTGCGCGCCTCGCATCCATATGCACCACGCTCAGGACTCGGGGCACGCAGTCATGGTAGATTTCGCACCGTGACCATACGAATCCCCGATTTTTCCCGGACCCACGTCGTAGTGGCCGGCGATGTCATGCTCGACCGCTACCTGTTCGGGTCCACCGGCCGGATTTCGCCGGAGGCACCCGTGCCCGTGGTCCATGTGAATCAAACCGAGGATCGTCCGGGCGGAGCGGCCAACGTTGCCGTGAATCTCGCGAGCCTTGGCGCGACAACCCGGCTGCTGGGGCTCGTCGGCCAGGACGCGGCAGCGCAGTCCCTGGAATCCATTCTGACCGGACTCGGTATCGTCTGCGATTTCACGCGCACGAAGGACCGCCCGACCATTACCAAGACGCGGGTCCAGAGCCGCGGCCAGCAGCTAATCCGGCTGGACGAGGAGAACGTCGCCCACATGGCCGGCGATGCGATGCTCGCTGCGCTCCGGAAATCAGTTGCCGGTGCCGGCGCCGTGGTCCTGTCGGACTACGGCAAGGGGGCGCTCAGCGAGGTCCGCGACCTTATCGGCGTCTGTCGCGATGCCGGCGTAACCGTACTGGTCGATCCGAAGGGCCGGGACTTCACCCGGTATCGCGGCGCATCGCTGATGACCCCGAATCAGACGGAATTCGAGGCGGTTGCCGGCGTCTGCGAAAGTGACGAACAGCTGGTCGAGCGCGCGCGAAACATGATCGGGGAACTCGATCTGTCGGCGCTGCTGATCACCCGCAGCGAAAAAGGCATGTTGCTGCTCGAAAACGATAGCGAGCCGCTGTTTCTATCGACGCAGGCGCGCGAAGTGTTCGACGTTACCGGTGCCGGCGACACGGTGATTGCGACGCTCGCCGGGGCGCTCGCCAGCGGCCAGGACCTGGGGTCCGCCGCCGCTCTTGCCAACCTGGCTGCCGGACTGGTTGTCCGCAAGATTGGCGTCGCCAGTGTCACACCGGGTGAACTCCAGGTGGCCCTGCACCAGCGCGGCCAGGGCGGGCGAGGGCTGCTCGATGCGGATGCCTTGCACGCCATGGTCATGGAATCACGCGCACGGCGTGAACGTATCATCATGACCAACGGTTGCTTTGACGTCTTGCATGCTGGCCATGTCTCCTACCTGGAGGAGGCGAAGAGCCTGGGAGACCGGCTGATCGTCGCCGTCAACGACGACGATTCGGTGCGGCGCCTCAAGGGCGAGTCCCGCCCGATCAATACACTCGAAGATCGCCTGCTGGTGCTGGCAGGCCTCGCGGCTGTGGACTGGGTCGTGCCGTTTTCAGAAGACACGCCCGCTCGCCTGATCGCGCGAATTCTGCCTGACGTCCTCGTGAAAGGTGGTGATTACAAGCCGGAGGCCATCGTCGGGGCGAAAGAGGTCCTGCTGAACGGCGGCGAGGTTCGTGTACTGCCGTTTCGCGATGGTCATTCGTCCTCTCGCATCATCGACAGGCTGCGAGAAGAAAGCTGAATAGCTGAAGCTTCTGTGCGCTTTCTATACAACTTTCTGACCTATCTCCTGTTCGTACCGTTCGCCTGCTACTGGCTTGTGCGTGGCCTCGGCAATCGCGCCTATTTCGATCGCCTAGGACAGCGCTTCGGCTTCGGCTTTCCGAAATTCGAGCACTGCATCTGGATCCATGCCGTTTCCGTTGGCGAGGTGCAGGCATCGTTGCCGCTCATTCGCGTTCTGCGCGAGCGATTTCCGAAGCGAACGCTGCTGGTAACCACCGTAACGCCGACAGGTGCGGCGCGCATCAGGGCCTTGTTTGGGGAATCCGTCAAGCACTGTTATATCCCCTTCGAATTTCCCGGCGCGGTGAACAACTTTTTCAATGCCGTCCACCCCGACGCGGCGCTGATCATGGAGACGGAAATCTGGCCCAATCTCTACCGAGGTTGCGGCGTGCGCAACGTGCCCCTGATACTCGTCAGCGCGCGGATTTCGCCGCGCTCGATTTCCGGCTACCGCCGATTGCTGCCACTCATCCGCGAGACGCTGTCTCACGGGATCATCATCGCGGCCCAGAGCCAATCGGACGCCGATCGCTTCCTGTCGCTGGGCGCGAGCGCCGTGCGTACCTGGGTCACGGGTAACATCAAGTTCGACGTGGAACTACCGGCCGATATCCCCGAAAAAGGCCGCGCTTTTCGCGCGAATCGCATCGGGGAGCGGCCCGTCTGGATCGCCGCGAGTACGCACGACGGCGAAGAAAACCAGGTGCTGAAGGCTCATCGAATACTGCTGAAATCGTTTCCGGACCTGCTACTGATACTCGTTCCCAGACATCCGGAACGATTTGCGGAGGTGAGGGAGCGCGTGCAAAGACTGGGCTTTGACGTGGTCTCGAGAACCGAGAACCGTAGCTGCGATGCCCGGACGTCGGTTCTTCTCGGCGACACCATGGGCGAGGTGCCGCTGTTCTATGCAGCGAGCGATATTGCCTTCGTCGGTGGCAGTCTCGTGCCGGTGGGCGGTCACAATCTGCTGGAGCCGGCGGCACAGGCGCTGCCTGTGATTACCGGACCGCACTTGTTCAACGCGCAGGACATTGCTGACATGTTTGTCGAGACGAACGCCTGTCGCATCGTCAGGAATGCTGACGAACTCGCCGAGACCATCGCCGATCTGTTGAGGAATCCGGACATGGCATCCGATATCGGCCGGAACGGCCGGACACTGCTGGAACAAAACAGGGGTGCACTGGCTCGTCTGCTCGTTCTTCTCGAGCCGCTGCTGATCGAACAATCCCTGTCCTAGCCCGGATGCTGCGCCGGCACGCCGCGCTAGACGCCTCCGCCCGTCGCGGCTTCTTCTTCCGCGATCGCCTGCTCCGGCGGCTTGCGCTCCTTTAGCCAACGGTCGATACGCTCAAGATCCCTGACTTCCAGCGTTCCCGCCGCCTGTTTCAATTGCAGGGCGTTCAATACGTAGTCGTAGCGGCTCTGGTAATAGTTCGTGATGGCCAGGTAGAGCGAGAACTGCGAGTTCAGGACGTCGACGATGGTCCGGGTGCCGACCTCGAAGCCCGCCTCGGTCGCTTCAAGGGCCGTACGGCTGGAGGCGACCGCCTGCTTGAGCGCCTTGACGCGACTACGCTCGGAAATAACGCCAAGGTAGGCATCCCGCGCCTGCCTTTCGGTTTCCCGCGTGACGCGCTGCAGTTGTTCACGCGCGGCGCGATGCAGGTAGACGGCCTCGCGCACACGAGAGCTTGTGCCGCCGCCGGCGAAGATCGGCAGGTTAAACTGGATGCTGATGCTGTCGGAGCTGCCGTCACTGTCCGCCGGGACAAACGGCGAGTTATTGAAACTCCGGTCGGCCTCTGTATCGGATTCACCCGTGTTGGCGACCAGCTCTATGCTGGGGTAGTGGCCGGTGCGCCGGAAAGAAATCTCATCCCGGGCGAGCTGCTCGTCGATGCGGCTGGCTACCAGGTTAAGATTCTGGCTCATCGACAGGTTGACCCAGCTCGCCTCGTCGCTGGGGTCCGGCGTAATGAGCGGGAAATCTTCGCCCGGTGCCGACAACGTTGTAACGTATTCGCCGGTAATTTCGCGAAGAAACTCACGCGCGGTCGCGAGCGATCGTTTGGCGGCGATCTCGTCGGCTACCGATTGGTCATAGGCTGCCTGTGATTCCTGTACCGCGGTGATGGCGATCAGTCCCACCTCGAATCGCTGTTTCGCCTGTTCCAGCTGCCGTGCAATCGCGGTTCTGTCTGCATGGATGGACGTCAACCGGTCTTCCGCCGCAAGTACGTCGAAGTAGCGTTGCGCAACGCGCACGATAAGATCCTGCTGCGCGGCCTCACGAACGGCCTCCGCCCGGGCAACCAGCTTGTCGGCGCGCCGCAGCCCGACGATCTGGTCCCAGCGGAACAAGGATTGCGTCAGCGTGAATTGCCACCGCGTCACCTCCGATTCGGAGTTTGACGAGAGCGAACCGATCGAGCCGTCGGAATCGATCTCCACGCTGGTGCCGTCAAACTCGGATCGGGTCCAGTCTGCTCCAAGGGACACCTGCGGCAGATAGGCACTGCGCGCCTGCGGCTTCGCCTCCAGTGCGGCGAGACGCCGGGCCTCGGCTTCGTGGATCTGCGGGTCGCTCTGTAAGGCTTGCTGGTAGATCTCCAGCAGGGAAGCCCCCTGGGCTGCGCCCGGCAACGCGAATGTGCTGATGAGAATAGATAAAGTCTTGATATTTATTAATTTTTTCATCTTTTTCCGTTCCGGAGGACGTCCCTTGAACCGCTGAAGGTGTTATAGTCTACTATATCACTAAACCAGT
>JBFELT010000036.1:0-21124 GCA_041552015.1 Woeseiaceae bacterium | reverse complement strand
CGTCATCGATGTCGTCGATGTCGTCGTTTTTACCGTTCATCGCATCAGTCTCCGGCAACAGGCAGCCAATCGGTATTATTAGCGAATCAGGTTATTAATTTCAAAGATCGGAAGCAAAATTGCAAGCACTATTGTCAGAACAATGGCGCCCATGAGGACAATGAGTAGCGGCTGCAAGATGCCCAGCAGTGCCGCGATCAGGCCATCCACTTCCCGTTCCTGACCTGAAGCGGCGCGCGACAGCATATCCTCCAGGCGACCGCCGGCTTCGCCGCTGGAAATGAGATGAATCATCATCGGCGGAAACAGCTTGCTCGCGGCCAGCGACTTGCTGATGGAACCGCCTTCCCGAACCCGCAGCGTGGCCTCCATTACGGCGTCGCGCATCGGCAGATTCTCGATGACTTCGGCAGAAATATTCAGCGATTCGAGGATCGGGACGCCGCTACCCGCAAGAATGCTGAAGGTCCGCGTAAAGCGGGCTGTATTGACGCCGCGCGTCAGCCGTCCAACGATGGGCATGCGCAATAGCGCGCCGTGGTAGCGCCGCCGGGGACCGTCCTTCTGCAGCAGCCACCATATCGCGTAGGAGACCAGGCCCAGCCCGACGACGACGAGTAACCAGTAGGCGCGCAGGAAATCACTGGTCGCGATCAGGCCACTGGTCAACGCCGGCAGCTCGGCCGAGGTATTTTCGAAGACGCCCACGATCTTTGGCACAACGGTAGCCAGCATGAAGCTGATAATCGCTACCGCCATCACGACGAGCGCGATCGGGTAGACCATGGCATTGGTGATGCGCTGCCGGAGCTCCTGACGCGCCTCGGTATAATCGGCAAGGCGCTCAAGCACCACATCAAGGTGACCGGACTGCTCTCCGGCGGCGACGGTTGCCCGGTACAGTTCCGGAAAGGCCTGTGGAAACTCGCTGAAGCCATCCGCCAGCGTATGTCCCTCCATGACCTTGGCGCGGACGCCGAGCAACATGCTCTTCGTTCGCGGTTGGTCATTTTGTTGCGAGACGGCGAGCAGGGCCTCCTCCAGCGGCAGCCCGGATTGGGACAGCGATGCCAGCTGCCGGGTAATGAGCGCCAGTTCGGCCGACGACATCCCCTTGCGCAGCGAGAAGCTGCGCTGGCGACGTGCCTCCTTATGCGCGACTTCCGTTACGCTGACGGGAAGCAGGTTGCGTTCGCGCAGCAGCTGGCGAACGTGTCGCGGCGTATCACCCTCCAGCAGGCCTTTCGACTGCTTGCCGGCCTGGTCCATCGCGACGTATTCAAAGGCACCCATCTGGTGTTATTCCGGGAATCGCTGCCGGGCGGTTCAGTCCTCGCGCGTGACGCGCAGGACCTCTTCGAGTGTTGTCGTGCCATTCAGCACCTGGCGCCGCCCATCCGCACGAATGCTCGGGCTGGTCTTGCGGGCATGCCGATCGAGTTCCTGTTCGCTGACGCCGCCGTGGATCATCTCGCGCATCTCGTCGTCAACCGTGATCAGCTCGTAAATTCCCGTACGGCCCGCGAACCCGCCGTTGGCACCTTCGCCCGGATGATACAGGACAGGTGGATTGGCGGGATCGACGTCCAGCAGCTGGCATTCGTATTCGCGCGCCGTGTAGGGGATTTTCGAGGCGTCATCGAGAACGCGAACGAGGCGCTGCGCCAATACACCGAGCAGGCTCGACGACAGCAGGAACGGTTCGACGCCCATATCGCGCAGCCGGGTAACCGCGCCCGCGGCCGTGTTCGTGTGCAGGGTCGACATGACAAGGTGCCCGGTAAGACTCGCCTGAACGGCGATCTCGGCGGTCTCCAGGTCGCGGATCTCGCCGACCATCACAACATCGGGATCCTGCCGCAAGATTGCGCGCAGGCCGCGTGCAAAGGTCATGTGCACCTTCGTGTTGACCTGCGACTGCCCGATGCCATCGATGAAATACTCGATCGGGTCCTCGACGGTCATGATATTGCGCGTGTCGTCGTTGATACGCTCGAGCGCGGCGTACAGCGTGGTCGTCTTGCCCGACCCCGTCGGTCCTGTAACCAGGATGATGCCGTGCGGCTTATGGATCAGCCGATCCATCGTCTTCTGCGTCTCCGGGTCCATGCCCAGCGATGTCAGCTCCAGCCTGCCTGCCTGCTTGTCCAGGAGTCGCAGCACAACCCGCTCACCGTGTCCGGATGGCATGGTTGATACGCGAACGTCGACGGCCCGACCGGCGATACGCAATGAAATGCGCCCGTCCTGGGGCAGGCGTTTTTCGGCGATGTCGAGTTTGGACATGACCTTGATGCGCGAGACGACCAGAGGTGCCAGCGCGCGTCGCGTTTTCAGCACTTCCTTGAGAACGCCGTCGACACGGAAGCGCACGCCGAGCCGGTTTTCGTACGGCTCGATATGGACGTCCGACGCGTTTTCCTTGATTGCCTCGGTCAGCACGGCGTTGATAAATCGAATGATGGGCGCGTCGTCGTCGCTTTCCAGGAGATCGGACGGCCCCTGGAGTTCCTGCGCGACCTGGGTGAGATTGAACTCCTCGTCGAGCCCGTCGACCATTTGCGAGGCCTTGGTGCGGTCGCGCTCGTAGAACTCCTGCAGCGCGGCGTCAAACACCTCCGCAGACACCCGCGACAGCTTCAGAGGAACGCCGGCGAAGCGGCGCGCCTCGGCGAGACACAGTGGCGTTACGCCGGGCCGGCAGACCGCGTCGGCCTCCGTCTCGTCGATGCTGCGGATTAACAGCCCATGCCGCTTGGCGAAGGAGTAGGGCAGCGTGCGTGCGTGCGCCTCCGCAGCTTGCTGCTGTGCCACATCGACCGCGATTTCGCTGTTCGCTTCCACAGGGCCTAGTCTTCGTCCTCGCCGGACGGTTCCGGCTTCCTGTATTCCTCCAGGGGCGGCAACATCGGGCGGTCCGTGCCAGGCATGAGTTCGACGCCGCGACCCTGCTGACCCTGCTGAATGTTCCGGATCATGTTGTATTTCTGGTTGGTTTCGAACGCCGTCTGGCTCGCATCGCGCAAAATCGTGGGACGAATGAATATCATCAGATTCGTCTTGACCTTGTCCGTCTTGCGGGAACGGAACAGGTTGCCAAGCAGCGGCACGCGCCCGAGAATCGGAACGCGCTGATCGCTCTCGCGCAGCTGATCTTCGATGAGACCGCCGAGAACGAGGATCTCGCCGTCGTCGACAATCACCGTCGTTTCCACGATACGCTGGTTCGTGACGAGGTCGACCGCGCCCTCGGCCGAGGTCGCAATGCTCGAGATCTCCTGCGAAATACTGAGCACCATCGAGTCGCCTTCGTTGATCTGCGGCGTAATCGACAGCTTCACGCCGATCTGTTCGCGCTGAATTGTCTGGAACGGGTTTACCGAACCTGTAGTGCCGCCGGTATTGGTGAACGAGCCCGTGACGAACGGTACCTCCTGGCCGACGTTCAGGCTCGCCTCTTCGTTGTCCGTCGTCACGATCGAAGGCGTGGATATGATGTTGGTGTTGGCGTCACCTTCGAGTGCTCGCATGATGGCTGCGAAGCTCACGCCCGAATCCGAGATGCGACCCACGCCGACCGAGATGCCTTCGCCGATGAGGCCGGGATCAACGACGCCGGACCCCGCGGCTGAACCGAGTTGCACGACTCCGCCCGGGAAGTTGCCGAAATTGGTGACGCCGATGGGCGCGTTCTCGCCGCTGGCTTCGACGGCCCAGGTGGTGCCAAATTCGTTGGTCTTGTCGGCGATTACTTCGACAATGATCGCCTCGACCAGCACCTGCGCGCGACGTATGTCGAGCTTGTCGACGATCTGGGTCAGGGAGCGCATCATCTTGGGCGGTGCATTGACGACGATGGCGTTGGTTTGCGTATCCGCCCACACGCTCACGCCGTTGCCGGGCTGCGCGGCCGCTCCGGCGGCGGCCTGGGTGCCGGTCGTCTGCGCCGTGAAGTGCTGCTGCAGTTTCGTGGCGAGTTCCTCGGCGTCGGCATAGCGAAGGTAACGAACCTGGGTGTCGCCGCCTTCCTCGAGCGGCGTATCCAGATGCGCAATCAGCGTCCTGAGACGCAGCCGATCCGACTTGTCACCGCCAATCAGCACGCTGTTGGTGCGCGCATCCGCAACCAGGCTTGTCGTAATCGGAGCGCCGTCCGCGCGGGGCGTCTGCGATAGCGCGGTCATGATACGCACGATCTCCGAGGCCGACGCGTGCTCCAGGGTTACCACCTCGATGTCCTCGTCGCTGGCCTGGTCGATGCGCCGGATGATCGCGACCATGCGTGCAACATTGGCGGCTCGGTCCGAGATGATCAGCATGTTGGAGCCGGCGTGCGCGACCATATGGCCGTACTGCGGAATCAGCGGCCGCAGGATAGGCACCAGTTGCGTGGCGCCTACGTTTCGGACCTGGATGACCTGCGTTGCCAGGTCGTCAGGGCCTGCAACGCCGCTCGTACCGATAGGCCCGGCAAACTGCCGTGCCGTCGCGTCGGGCAGTATCTTGATGAGATCGCCGGTCGGAATCGCGACGTAACCGTGCACCTGCAGGATAGAAAGGAAAGCCTCGTAGAATGCATCGGGAGACATGGGCGTCGCCGACAGCAGCGTGACCTTGCCGGTCACACGCGGATCAATGATGAAATTCTTGCCGGTGACTTCGCTGACGGCCTCGATGACCTTTCGGATGTCCGCATCCTTCCAGTTGAGCGTGACATCGGTCTGCTGTGCCCAGGTAGCGGAAGCGACCAGAAATACGGCGGTCGCGGTCAACAGGCGCAGGACATCGCGCAATGATATGGCTGGTTTTTGTTTCATTCGGTTTGCTCGCCGCCCAGGTCGAGTTGACTGGTCTTCAGAACAATGGTTTCGGGCTGTCCATTGCGTTCAACGGTAACGGTCACTTGTTCTGCAGTGCCGAGTGATTGGAAAATTTCCATGGCCTGGGTTGGATCGGTCAGAGACTGCCCATCGATGTCCTTGATGAGGTCGCCGGGGCGCAATCCCAGGGCCGAGAACTGCTGCCGGTCGCGCCCCGGATAGACCCGGTAACCACTTTGCTGGCCGTTGACAAAGTAAGGCGTTGGGCGAATAACGTCCGAGAGCTTGCTGAGATTCTGTGACACGACCGCCTGGATGCTTTGCGTGTTCTCCACCGCGCGGCGATTTCGTGTCGTTGCGCGCCGAGTCGGTGTCCGCGCGGTTTCGGCGAATTCCCGCGGCAGCTTCAGGTTCGTCAGGACGCCGTTTTCGTTGAGTACGACCCGGTCTGCATACACGGCGTGAAGCTTCGCGCTGGAACCGATCGGGTCGTCGATGGCATACACCTTCTCTTCGTTGTTGCCATCGGCAATGATGGCGACTGAGAACTCCTGGCGTTGCGACGCGACGGTGCCTTTCAGTGACAGGTTGGTCAGGCGGGTATCAACGAGGTTCTCGTCTTCCTGCGGAACGGCAGCGACTGCCACGGCGTCGGTCTCAGCGACGCCGAACATGTGTGCGGCGACGATGGCTTCAACGTCGTTGGAGGCTGACGTCGCCTGGGCCCGGCTGGTCAGGCTGGCGGCAGGCACCGCGACGATGTCGCCGGTGGCCGGGCCGGGAACCAGCAGCCAGATGATCTTGCCGATTTGCCAGGCGATCGCGACGACCAGCAACAGGCTTGCCCAGGGCGGAACAACCCGATTGACGGCAGACAACGCGCTGCGCCCGTCGATGCTCGCGAAGTCCGGCAAGTTGGCCTTAATGATCATGTTCCGCCCGGCTGAATCCGTTCCCTGGTCTGACTACTAACGTATTGGCCCGATGATACGGGTTGAGCGCGGGCGTCGACAAGGGTTTTTGGGCGAAAAATACTATGTTTTGCAATGGTATACCTGTATTTCTTAATGTAAGAATTAGGCTGTAAAATAAGACCCTGTTGGAAAAGAAGCGCGTCCATAGTCACGCCCAAGACTGCGCTTGCCGGCAAAGGCGTGGCTATAATAACTCGCATGCGGCTTGCGTATTGAATTTCTGATATCTGGCCGCACTTCCCGCGATCAGATATGTGAATTGTGTGCCTGGACTCTCATGAGTGACAAATCGACCGACAAGGAACGCTACGGCAGTCACGATCTCGCCGTCGAGGAGGCGAGACCCAAGCTCAAGCAGCCGCCATTGTACCGGGTCTTTCTGATCAACGACGACTTCACGCCAATGGAGTTCGTCGTCGACATTCTGGAAACCGTGTTCGGTATGGAACGTATGCGTGCCACGCAGGTCATGTTAGAAGTGCACACTAAAGGAAAAGGTGTTTGCGGCGTATTCAGCTTTGAAATCGCCGAAACGAAGGTCGCGCAGGTCATGGGTATCGCCAAACAACATCAGCATCCGTTACTCTGCACAATGGAACAGGCTTAATCCGGCAATGGGGCGCAACTATGCTCAGTAGTGAGCTTGAATTTTGTTTGAATGAGGCATTTCAGCGAGCTCGTGATCGTCGTCACGAGTTCATGACCGTCGAGCATCTGCTGCTGGCGCTGCTGGACATACCGAAAGTGTATGAAATCCTGAAAGCCTGCAACGCCAATATCCCGGAACTCCGGCGCCAGCTCGCCGAATGCGTGGACGAGCAGACGCCGCTGTTGCCGGAAGACGCCGAAACCGACGTTCAGCCGACACTTGGATTTCAGCGGGTGTTGCAACGTGCGGTTTTCCACGTGCAGTCCAGCGGCAAGAAAGAGGTCACCGGAAGCAACGTGCTGGTCGCGATCTTCAGCGAAAAGCAGTCCCAGGCTGTCTACTTCATGAACCTGCAGGACATTACGCGGCTGGATGTCGTCAACTTCATTTCTCACGGTCTCCCCCAGGTGCCCGGTGACGGCGGCGACGAAGAGGCCGAGCCGCAGCTCGAGGGCAATGCGGATGCCGAACAGTCACCGCTGGATCAATACGCCACGAACCTGAACGAGCAGGCCATACAGGGCAAAATCGATCCGCTGATCGGACGCGAACTGGAGGTCGAACGCACCATCCAGATACTGTGCCGGCGGCGCAAGAACAACCCGCTGTACGTCGGCGAAGCCGGCGTTGGCAAGACGGCCCTGGCCGAGGGACTCGCGCGCATGATCACGGAAGAACGCGTCCCGGAAGTGCTGCGCGACAGCACGATTTATGCGCTGGACATGGGGACGCTCATCGCCGGCACGAAGTATCGAGGGGATTTCGAAAAGCGACTCAAGGGTGTCATTGCCGAAATCAGCGAGGATCCCGGCGCAATTCTATTCATCGATGAAATTCATACCGTGATCGGTGCGGGCGCGGCATCGGGTGGTGTAATGGATGCCAGCAACCTCATCAAGCCGGTGCTGGCCAACGGCGAAATCCGCTGTATCGGCTCGACGACCTACTCCGAGTATCGCGGTATTTTTGAAAAGGACCACGCGCTCGCGCGCCGTTTCCAGAAAATCGACGTGCCGGAGCCGAGCGTCGAGGAAACCGTCGCTATCCTCAAAGGCCTGCGCTCGCGTTTCGAGGAACATCACGGCATCAAGTATGACGATGCCGCACTGGAATCGGCCGCCGAACTGGCATCGCGACACATCAATGACCGCCATCTTCCGGACAAGGCTATCGACGTCATGGACGAGGCCGGGGCCAATTTGCGCCTGCAGCCGGTTGCGGAGCGCGGCGATCGTGTCACCGTGGAGATGATCGAGAACATCGTTGCAAAGATGGCGCGCATTCCGGCGAAAAGCGTATCCGCTTCCGATCGCGATGCATTGCGCACCATGGAGCGCGACCTGAAGCTGACTATCTTCGGCCAGGACCGCGCGATCGAGGCGCTGAGTAGCGCGATCAAGATGTCGCGTTCAGGTCTGCGCGAGGAGGAGAAGCCGATCGGGGCCTTCTTGTTCGCGGGTCCTACCGGCGTCGGCAAGACCGAGGTTACGCGTCAGCTGGCGATGCTGATGGGCGTGGAGCTCATCCGTTTCGACATGTCCGAATACATGGAGCGACACACCGTTTCCCGCCTGATCGGAGCGCCGCCGGGATACGTAGGATTTGACCAGGGCGGCCTGTTGACCGAGGCGGTCAGCAAGAATCCGCACGCCGTCGTCTTGCTCGACGAGATAGAGAAGGCGCATCCCGAGGTCTTCAATCTGCTTTTGCAGGTCATGGATCACGGCACACTGACGGACAACAACGGTCGCAAGGCTGATTTTCGCAATGTCGTAATCGTAATGACGACCAACGCCGGCGCCGAGGAAATGAGTCGGGCGTCCATCGGCTTTACTCAGCAAGACCACAGCAGCGACGCGATGACCATCATCAAGAAGCGCTTCTCACCGGAGTTTCGGAACCGCCTCGATGCCATCATTCAGTTCGCGTCCCTGCAAATTGACTCGATCAAACGCGTCGTCGACAAGCTCGTCGTGGAGCTTGAGGTCAAGCTCGGCCACAACGACGTCACGCTGGAACTCAGCGACGAGGCGCGCGAATGGATTGCAGAGCGCGGCTACGATGCGAAGATGGGTGCCCGGCCAATGGCGCGCATCATTCAGGAGAAGATCAAGCGACCGCTCGCGGAAGAACTGCTGTTCGGAGCCCTGGCAGACGGCGGGCACGTGAGGATCACGGTCGGGCCGGATGGCGAACTTCAGCTGAATTTCGAGCCGGTGACGAAAGAACTCGAGCACCTGCCAGAGGGGCAATAGGGGCCGGTCTAGCGCCCGCGGTAGACGATACGACCTTTGCTAAGGTCGTAGGGTGTGAGTTCCACCGTGACCTTGTCGCCAGTGAGGATACGGATGTAATTCTTGCGCATCTTTCCGGATATGTGCGCCGTCACCACGTGGCCATTCTCCAGTTCCACCCGGAATGTAGTGTTTGGCAGCGTCTCTGTAACGACGCCTTCCATCTGAAGTGCTTCTTCTTTCGCCAAGGGTCTCGTTTCTCTCTAGAGCTAAAAGGCTGGCGAATTGTGCAGAAACGTCCGGGCTATTGCAATTCGACGGGCCGCATCATGGCAGCAGCTGCGGCACTGATACCGGCGAACCGGGCCAATCCTGAAACCGCTCGACGGGGCGGCAAAGACTATCCAGCATGCCTCTGAACTCGTCCCTGGGGATCACAGAGGCACCCAGGCTCAGCAGGTGGCTGGAAACGATCTGGCAGTCCAGAACGCCGAGTTTGTTCGAATCCATCATCCGAGAAACGGCGAAAAGCGCCATTTTCGAGGCGTCTTCGACAGCACTGAACATTGATTCGCCGAAAAATGCCCGACCGATAATAAGGCCATAGACGCCGCCGAGCAGCGATTCGCCCTGCCAGACCTCGACGGAATGCGCCCAGCCATCGCGGTGCAGCCTTTCGTAGGCCGCTACCATGTCCGGCGTAATCCAGGTGCCGGTTTGCGTCGCCCGCGGCGCGGCGCAGGCACGGATGACGGCGGCGAAGCTCGAATTGAAGCGCACTTCGGCCGTCGACCTCCGCAGCGTACGGCGCAGTCTGCGAGACAGGTGGAAGTCCCCCGGCCGGAACACGCAGCGCGGGTCGGGCGACCACCAGAGCAGCGGCTGACCCTCGTCGGACCAGGGGAAAATTCCATGTCGGTAGGCGTAGAGCAGGCGCTCCGGGCTGAGGTCGCCGCCCGCGGCGATGAGGCCATCAGGCTCGGCGAGCGCCGCGGAGATTGGCGGAAACGCATCGGGTGGGTCGTCGGCGCTCAGCCAGGCTACGCGGCTATTGCTCATTCGCGGGTCTTGTAAGGACTGCGTGAATCCACCGTGTCCATGTAGCGATCGACATGTCGTGCTTCCTCATCGAGATATCGGCTGATGGCATCGGCAAATTCCGGGTGCGCAAGCCAATGCGCGGACCAGGTCGTCACGGGTGAGAAACCGCGGCTTATCTTGTGCTCGCCCTGGGTGCCCGGTTCGAAGACCTGCTTGTGATTGGCGATGCAGTAGTCGATACCCTGGTAGTAGCAGGTTTCGAAATGCAGCGCATCGTAATGGCCGGTACTGCCCCAGTAACGCCCGTAGAGTACCTTTTCGCTCTCGAAAAATACGGCCGCCGCGATCGGCTCGCCATCTTTTTCGGCGAGAACAACCAGTATGTTTTCCGGCAGTTGCTGGCTGACCGATCTGAAGAATTGCTCATTGAAGTAGGGCAGGGAGCCGCGCTGCATGAACGTTCGGCTGATCATTGCGTAAACGTCGGACCACAGCCGGCCGTCGATCTGGTCGCCTTTGAGGTGACGGAAGCGAACGCCGTTCTCGATCACGCGGCGCCGGTCCCGCTTCGCTTTTTTTCGTTTTGCCGCGTTAAACGTGGCGAGGAAGTCGTCGAAGCAAGTGTATTGGCGATTGCGCCAGTGAAACTGGCAATCCTTGCGAAGCAGCAGGCCCGCCGCTTCGAATCGCGGAATCTCGTCGGGCGTCGGGAACAGGAAATGAACCGAGGAGCATCCGGATCGGCTGGCAAGCTGCAGGGCTGCGGCGATCAGCGCATCGCCGCCTTCGGTGTCGCCGGGGTCGGCCAGCAGCAGTCGGCGGCTCGGTGCCGGCGTGAAGGGCACCGCGGATACCAGCTTCGGGTAGTACTGGAGACCTGCCTGCTCGTACGCATTGGCCCACGCCCAGTCGAACACGAACTCACCCCAGGAGTGGCTCTTCTCGTAAAGCGGCATGGCCGCACGAAGGCCTCCCGTGCCCGCGATGCTGAGGTGTCTCGGCGACCAGCCCTGTGCGGCCGAAACGCAGCGCGTCTCTTCTGCAAGCTGCAGGAATTCATGGCGCAGGAACGGGTAATCCTCGGCCAGGAGGCCATTCCAGGCGTCGGCCGGGATCTCGGCGATGCTACCGTGAACGTTGACCTCCACCAGGGCCGGCTGACCGCGGCCTCAGGCGGCGGCGTCGTCTGCCGCGGCCGACGTCTTGTCGAGGGCGTCGACGTATTTTTCGGCGTCAAGAGCCGCCATGCATCCGGCACCTGCCGACGTGATAGCCTGGCGATACACCTGGTCGGCAACGTCTCCCGCCGCGAAAACGCCCGCAACGCTGGTTGCGGTCGCGTCGCCTTCGATACCCGACTTAACGATTATGTAGCCGTTTTTCATCTCGAGCTGGCCGTCGAAAAGCCCCGTGTTGGGCTTGTGCCCGATTGCGATAAAGATACCGTCGACCGCGAGGTCCGTGGTCTGGGTCTCGTCCCTGGTACTGCGAATTCTGAGTCCGTTTGCGCCGGCCTCATCGCCGAGTACCTCGTCGACGACGTGATCCCATCGGATCTCTACATTGCCATTGCGCTCTTTCTCGAACAGGTGGTCCTGCAGGATTTTCTCGGCACGGAGCTCGTCACGTCGATGCACGAGCGTGACCTTTGACGCGATGTTGCTCAGGTACAGGGCTTCTTCAACCGCCGTGTTGCCGCCACCGACGACCGCGACGGGTTTGCCACGATAAAAAAAGCCGTCACAGGTTGCACAGGCCGAAACGCCGCGGCCCTTGTAGGCCTCCTCGGAGGGCAGTCCGAGATACATGGCCGTCGCACCGGTGGATATGATCAGCGCATCGCAGGTATAGCTGGCGTAGTCGCCGTCGAGCCGGAAGGGTCTCTTCGACAGGTCTGCGGTGTGTATGTGATCGTTCACGACTTCCGTATCGAATCGTTGCGCGTGACGCAGCATTCGATCCATCAAGTCCGGCCCCTGCAGGCCCTCCACGTCACCGGGCCAGTTGTCGACGTCTGTCGTGGTCATCAGCTGGCCGCCCTGTTCTATGCCGGTGACCAGGACAGGGTTGAGATTCGCCCGGGCGGCATACACGGCGGCAGAATAGCCGGCCGGCCCGGAGCCGAGAATCAGAACCCGGCAATGTTTCAAGTCACTCATGTATAATTTGTCCCTAAATTTTTCGATGCACTGATTTGCCCGCGCAGCGCCTTGAAATGCGGTCTGCAAGACGATTTTCAGGGGCGATGAAGCGGGCAAGCTATATGTGGAACATCGCGTGCTTGGGCTAGTGTAGGGAAAAGCGTTTCTTCATGGCAAGAGTCTCCAAAGCGAAACAACCGGAATCGAGATTGTCAATGCAGGTGCATCGGGCACTGCGCGAGGGCGCACTGTACGTTTTCGGCGCGCTGGCACTGATTCTGTGGTTCGCGTTGTTCACCTACGATCCGGCTGACCCGGGATTCAGCCATGCAACAACGGATGCCGAGGTGCGCAACGGCGTCGGTCGCTTCGGGGCACTGATTGCCGACCTTCTGTTTAATTTCTTCGGCCGGCCTGCGTATCTGTTTACCGTCATGGTGTTCTATCTCGGCTGGATGCTGTATCGGGAACAAAAGACACAGATCGAGTTGACCAAGCTCGACTTCGGCCTGCGCTTTGCCGGCTTTCTCGCGACGCTGGTCAGCAGCTGCGGCCTGTCGACCCTGCATTTTTCGTCCGCCGGTTTTAACGAGTCGGCCGGCGGCATCATCGGTAAAGTCGTGGGCTACGGCCTGGCGGATGTCATGAAGCTGCTGGGGGCGAGCACGCTGTTGTTCTGCGTGTGGGTCGCGGCCATCTCGCTGTTTCTGGGCATATCCTGGATCGACGTGATGGATCGTATCGGCCAGTGGAGCCTGTCGGCCTACGAAAACCTCAAGATCCGGATCGGTGAGTTCCGTGACCGCGCGGAAGGGCGACGCCAGGCCGCTGCAAGACAGGATATCGTCAAGATTCAGAAAATCCTCAAGGCAAAACGCGCCAAGCCGCGCATCGAGCCGGTGGTGTCGACGCTGGAGACCAGCGCGCGGGCGGAGAAAGAACGGCAGGTGCAGTTGTTCGATCCACCGGCGGCCGGCGAACTGCCGCCGTTGTCGCTACTGGACGATCCGCCGGAACAGAAGCCCGGGTACTCCGAGGATTCGCTCGAGGCCATGTCGCGACTCGTGGAACTGAAGCTGAAGGACTTCAATATCGACGTCGAGGTCCGCTCCGTATCACCGGGCCCGGTCATAACCCGATTCGAACTGGATCCGGCGCCGGGCGTCAAGGTGAGCCAGATCGCGAACCTCTCCAAGGACCTGGCGCGATCGCTATCGGTCGTCAGTGTGCGCATCGTAGAGGTAATTCCCGGCAAGTCCTTCGTAGGACTGGAGATTCCCAACGAGGTGCGTCAGCTGGTAACGCTGGGCGAGATACTGAAGTCGAAAGTCTACGACGAAATGGCTTCACCGCTGACGCTTGCGCTCGGCAAGGACATCGGTGGCAAATCGGTGGTCGCGGATCTCGCGCGCATGCCGCATCTCCTGATTGCCGGCACCACCGGCTCGGGCAAGTCGGTCGGCATCAATGCCATGGTTCTGAGTATTCTTTACAAGGCGCAGCCCGAGCAGGTGCGCCTGATCATGATCGACCCGAAAATGCTCGAGCTGTCGGTCTACGAAGGCATCCCGCATCTGCTCGCGCCGGTCGTCACGGACATGAAGGAAGCGTCGAATTCGCTGCGCTGGTGCGTCGCGGAAATGGACCGCCGCTATCGCCTGATGTCGGCGCTCGGCGTACGCAACATCGGCGGCTACAATCGTAAGGTCAGGGAAGCCATCGAGGCCGGTGACCCGATCAAGGATCCGATTTTCAGGCCGCCGGATCTCTTCGATGAAGACAAGCCCATCGTACATCCCACGCTGACGCCATTGCCGTTCATTGTCGTCATCATCGACGAACTCGCCGACATGATGATGATCGTCGGCAAGAAGGTCGAGGAGTTGATCGCGCGCCTTGCACAAAAGGCACGCGCGTCCGGAATACACATGATTCTCGCCACGCAGCGTCCATCCGTGGACGTTATTACTGGCCTCATCAAGGCCAATGTACCGACGCGTATTGCCTTCCAGGTATCGGCGAAAGTCGATTCCCGCACGATTCTCGATCAAATGGGAGCCGAGAACCTGCTCGGCCATGGCGATATGCTGTATCTGCCGCCCGGCACCTCGCTGCCGGTCCGTGTGCACGGCGCGTTCGTCTCCGATAACGAGGTGCATGCGGTGGTCCGGCAGCTGAAAAAAAGCGGCGCACCGCGCTATGTCGATGAAATTCTGGAGGGTCCTTCGGGTCCAACACCTGGATTGGTCGGTATTGACAAGGAATCGCCGGGTGGCACCGATGCCGAGGAGGATCCCCTGTACGACCAGGCCGTGCAAGTCGTGCTGGATACGCGCAAAGCCTCGATATCGGGTGTTCAGCGGCGGCTCAAGATCGGCTATAACCGCGCGGCGCGGATGGTCGAATCGATGGAGGCGGCGGGCCTGGTAGGGCCGCTGCAGCCGAATGGTACGCGAGAGATCCTCGCTCCAAATGCCGGTGACAAGGACTGACAGGGACGATGCCCAGCAAAATGACCAAGACAATATCGAAAACCGGACAGGCGCTCGCATTCCGACGGCGCGCGTCGATCCTGCGAGTGTTCTGCTGCATCATCGCTGTGGCTGGCGGCCAGCTTGCCTTGGCCGAGACGAGCGTCAATGATGCCGGCGAACAGCTCGTCAACAGTTTCCTCACGGACGTCGCTACGATGCAGGGTCGCTTCGAGCAGTCCCTGATCGATGCCAATGGTGAAGTCATCGAGGTATCCGGTGGCACGCTCGAGATCGAACGGCCGCGGCGTTTTCGCTGGGCCTATTCGGATCCCTACGAGCAGTGGCTGGTCGCCGACGGGCTGAATATCTGGTCGTATGACGTCGACCTCGCCCAGGTCACCGTCAAGCCCCAGGAAAAGGCACTGAGCAATACACCGGCCATGCTGTTGGGAGGCGCCACGAATGCGCTCGAGCAATTTCACTTTGAAGGCAGCATGCTTGAAAACAAGACGACCTGGGTAAGGATGCGGCCTGTCGATGACAGCAGTGGCTTCAATCGCGTCGAACTGGGTTTCATTGACGGTCAGCTGGCGCGCATGGTGTTTTTCGACAATCTCGAGCAAACGACGCTGGTTTCGCTTTACGACGTTGTCGTCAATGAGCCGATCGATCCCAGCCGCTTCGAGTTCGTGCTTCCGGACGATGTCGATCTCGTCGGCGTGCCGCTGGCGAGACGCGACGCAATTCCCTGATGCTGCCATTACGGCACTTGCGTTTCTGGCGAATTGCCGGCGTGCTATTGCTTTGCCTGGTACTGATTTCCGCGCTGATGCCGGCCGTGTGGTTCTGGAACGATCGGGCGGGAGCGTTGAGCTGGTTTCGGAACGCGGATAAGTTCCTGCATGCCTCGACCTTTCTGCTGCTGGCCGTGTGGTTTTCGGGTCAATACAGGAAGCATGCCTATTTGCGCATTGCGGCGGGTCTCATGCTGTTCGGTGTTTTGATCGAGGCGTGCCAGTTCCTGGTCGGGTATCGCAAAGCGGATCTGCTCGATGTTGCGGCGAATACGGCCGGGATCGTGGCGGGATTCGCGATCGCTATTGCCGGGCTGGGAGGCTGGAGCCAGCGGCTCGAGGACTGGTATGCCGCGCGGCAGGCGGGCAGCGGCCTTGGCTGATCTTTTTTCCACCGAGGCGGTCTACGATAATGAGCGACCGCTCGCCGATCGAATGCGGCCGGCGAGCCTCGCCGAATTCTCTGGTCAACGTCACCTGCTTGCCGAGGGCAAGCCACTGATGCGTGCGATCGAGCAGGGTCGCGCCCACTCGATGGTCTTCTGGGGCCCGCCGGGCACCGGAAAAACCACACTGGCGCGCATGATCGCGCACAGCACGGACTCCCATTTCATTGCGCTGTCTGCCGTCATGGCGGGCGTGAAGGACATTCGGGCGGCCGTCAAGGAGGCCGCCGAACAGCGGCAACGCAACGACCGCGGCACGCTGTTGTTTCTCGATGAGGTGCACCGCTTCAACAAGTCGCAGCAGGATGCGTTCTTGCCGTTCGTGGAGGATGGCACGCTGACGTTCGTTGGAGCCACGACAGAGAATCCGTCTTTCGAATTGAATAACGCACTGCTATCGCGCGCCCGTGTTTACGTACTGAAGTCGTTGACGGACGATGACCTGGCGGCGGTATTACAGCGCGCATTGCTGGACGAGCCGCGCGGCCTCGCCGGAAAATACAGGATCGACCAGGAGTCGATCCGCATGATTGCGCGGGCCGCCGACGGCGACGCCAGGCGCTCGCTGAATCTCCTGGAACTCGCGGCGGACCTCGCCGAGGACGGCAATATCTCGGCGGAGATTGTCAGGGAGGTCGCGGCCGGTGGTCGACGTCGTTTCGACAAGCAGGGGGAATACTTCTACGACCAGATTTCCGCCTTGCACAAGTCTGTCCGCGGTACGGATCCGGATGCCGCGCTGTACTGGCTCATGCGCATGCTGGACGGTGGCTGCGATCCCCTGTACATCGCCCGGCGCATGGTTCGGGTCGCCTCCGAAGATATCGGCAATGCGGATCCGCGCAGCCTCACGCTTGCGCTGGATGCGTGGCAGGTGCTGGAGCGCCTGGGTAGTCCGGAAGGGGAGCTCGCGCTGGCGCAGTCCGTCGTGTACCTGGCCTGCGCGCCCAAGAGCAATGCGGTCTACAAAGCCGCCCAGGCCGCCATGCAGGATGCGAGGGCGCAGGGGTCCCTGGAAGTTCCGATGCATTTGCGAAATGCGCCGACAAGACTGATGAAGGATCTTGGCTACGGTGAGAACTACCGCTACGCGCACGATGAAGACGGTGCTGTCGCGAAGGGCGAGAAGTACTTTCCAGACGACATGGCTCCGGTTAAGTATTATCATCCGGTGCCGCGCGGACTGGAGATCCGGATTCGCGAAAAGCTCGACGAGATCGAGCGCTCCTACAGCAAGACTCACCTTAAGAAAGCTCGCCATGATTGATCCGAAACTGCTGCGACAGTCTGCCGATGACGTCGCAAGAAATCTCGCCCGACGCGGCTTCACCTTCGATACCGGTCAATACCTCGCGCTCGAAGAGCGCCGCAAGGCGCTGCAGATGGAAACGGAATCGCTGCGCAGCGAACGCAACAGCAACGCCAAGCGTATCGGCATGGCCAAGGCGAAGGGCGAGGATATCGCGCCGCTGCTGGCCTCGGTCCAGGATCTCGGTGACAAACTGCAGGGCAACGAAGCGGCACTCGAGAAGGTCCAGGATGCCCTGAGGGACATAGAGCTGGGTTTGCCGAACCTGCTATCTGACGACGTACCCGATGGTCATTCGGAATCGGATAATTTGGAAGTACGACGCTGGGGTGAGCCCACGCCGCTGGACTTCGAAGCTAGAGACCATATCGATCTCGGCGAGCAGCTCGGCCTGCTGGACTTCGAGTCCGCCAGCCGCATTTCAGGCGCGCGCTTTACCGTCATGCGAGGGCCGCTCGCGCGTCTGCAGAGGGCGCTGATCCAGTTCATGCTCGATACGCACACGACCGAACATGGCTACCAGGAGGCCTATGTGCCTTACCTGGTGCAGGCGCAGGCGCTGGTGGGGACCGGCCAGCTGCCGAAGTTCGAGGAAGACCTGTTCCAGACCCGCACCGAGACGCCGTTCTATCTCATTCCTACGGCAGAAGTACCGGTCACGAACCTGGCACGCGACAGCATCCTGGAGGCGGATGAGTTGCCGGTACGCTACGTTGCGCACACGCCCTGTTTTCGCTCCGAAGCCGGCTCCTACGGACAGGATACGCGCGGCATGATTCGTCAGCACCAGTTCGAGAAGGTCGAGCTGGTGCAGTTCGTCGCGCCGGAGCGCTCGTCCGATGCCCTGGAAGAACTGACCGCTCATGCGGAAGTCGTTCTACAGCGACTGCAACTGCCGTATCGGGTTGTCACGCTTTGCGCCGGCGACATCGGCTTCGGGTCGACGAAGACCTACGACATCGAGGTGTGGCTCCCCGGGCAGCAGAAATATCGCGAGATATCCTCGTGCAGTAACTACAACGACTACCAGGCGCGGCGCATGCAGGCTCGCTGGCGCAATCCCGAGTCTGGCAAACCCGAGCTGATTCATACACTGAATGGATCCGGCGTAGCCGCCGGGCGTGCCCTGATCGCGGTTATGGAGAACTATCAGAACGAAGACGGCAGTATTCGCATTCCCGGGGCGCTTCAGCCTTACATGGGCGGTCTGACCGAGATCCGCTAGCCGACGAGAGCTGGCCGACAAGAGAAAGGGCCCTCGAAGGGCCCTTTCTCGATTTTGCATCCAGCTAGTCCGGACGACGATCAGTCGCGGCTGATGAACAGCCGCAATACATACCAGAACATCATCGCAATCGACGCGAACAGGGCCATTGACGCGGCAACGTACTTGTCCTGCGGATAGTGGTGCATGATGTTCGACGTGTCATAGAGTACCGCGACGCCGGCAAATGCGATCATGCCGACTGAAAACCAGGTACCTAGGTTCCATCCAAACAGGAACGAAGCGCCGATCAGGCCGAGAACGATAAAGAATCCCCACACCAGGATGCCGCGCAGGAAGGAAAAGTCCTTGCGCGTGATCATCGCGGTTGCAATAAGGGCGATGCAGCCGAAGATCGTGACCGACGCGGCGCTCTCGATGATGTTGGAGCCGGACTGCTCGGAAACCACCATCGCGATAGCGAGCATGGGCACAAACATGACGGACCACAGCATGACAAACACGGCGAAAGCGGCATATTGCGCCGGTTTCGATTCCAGGCGATGAGCGAAGTGGCTGGCACCCCAGCTCAGGGCAATGAAGGCCATCAGCACGAGCATCGGGCTCTGCATCATCGGTGCGGCGATCGCCTGCGCAACGCCCGACTGGAACAGGTAGGTCTCGATGGCCGCAAAGGCAAGAATGGCACCGACTACGTGGGCATAGCATTTCCAGATGAACTCTGAACGGCTTTCGACCGATGCCTGCGCGACGGGGCCGAGGTAATTGACGTTTTGCTGCATGTGCTGAATCCTTGTTTGACTGACTGCCGGCAATGCTATCACTGCCGGCGTTACGGTGGTTACGGAAAAATCGACCTGTAGATTCGATCCGCCTGACGATTCGGCCTACCAGGGCAGGCGGTAACCCTCGGCGTGCCAGAACCCGCCGGATGTCTCCAGCGTCAATTCGTCGATACGCTGGATGAGTCCTGCGGCGGCGTCTTTCGGCGAGATGCCGTGCCCGCCCGTCATCTCGGTGGCAACCAGGCCCGGATGCAGCAGAGCGACCGCGATACCACGCGGCCTGAGCTCGTGCATCAGGTTGGTGCCAATCATGTTGACGGCGGCTTTCGAGGCCCGGTATCCCCAGTTTCCGCCAGAGCTGTTGTCATCGATAGAGCCAACGCGGCTGGTGACGATGGCAACTTTGGATCCCTCGGACAGATTATTGCGCAGCGCCTCGCTTACCCGCAGTGGACCGAGGGCGTTGACTTGAAATTGCAGAGTCATTTCCTCGTAGTCGAGCGAACCGAAGGCGTCGCGCCTCAGTATCCCCGCATTGTTGAGCAGGACATCGATCGGCGTGCCCGCCAGCTCGGCGGCGAGCCTTGCGACGTCCCCGGCTTTCGCGACGTCTACGCCATCGATCACGCGAATACCGAGATCGGCGAGTTCGCTGCCCTGCTGACGGCAGACGCCAATGACGTCATCGCCCCTCGCTTTGAACTGACGCGCCAGCTCGAGGCCGATGCCTCGATTGCAGCCTGTGATCACTACGTTTGACATTCTATCTCCCGTATCCGGTTTCGCCTGATGTATCGTCACAGCCTATGACCCGTCCCGCAAGCAACAAGTTCGCTTATCCGACAGTAACCGCGGTCGTGATCGCCAACATGGTGGGCACCGGTGTCTTTACCAGCCTCGGGTTCCAGCTGCTCGAGCTGCGCTCCGGCTTCGTGCTGCTCGCGTTATGGGCGGTAGGCGGCCTGATCGCGCTGTGCGGCGCCATGACCTACGCCGAGCTTGGCGCCGCCTTGCCACGCTCCGGCGGCGAGTACAATTTTCTTTCACGCATCTATCACCCAGGGGTCGGGTTTGTATCCGGCTGGATTTCGGCAACGATCGGTTTTGCCGCACCCACGGCGCTTGCCGCGATGACTTTTGCGGCATACGGCACATCGGTATTGCCGCAGCCGATCGACGACCGCATCGAGAAGGCGATCGCCGTGGCGCTGGTTGTGCTCATGACAATCGTGCATTCCAGCAGCCGGCGCCAGAGCGGCGGTCTGCAGTGGGTATTTACGCTGCTGAAAGTTGGCGTAATCGTCGTATTCTGCCTGACTGCGCTGTTCGTTGTTGATGAGCCCCAGGCCGTTACGTTCCTACCCGTGAAAGGCGACGCGGACCTGCTCGCGAGCGGCGCATTTGCTGTTTCCCTGATCTATGTAAGTTACGCCTACACCGGGTGGAACGCGGCAACCTACCTGAGCAGCGAACTCGAAAACCCGCAGCGCGATCTGCCGCGTATCCTGTTCGCGGGGACCGCCGTGGTAACGCTGCTCTACGTCGCGCTCAACTATGTCTTTCTGCGCATAACGGCAATGGACGCAATGCGAGGGGAGATCGAGATCGGTTTTATCGCGGCGGAGTCCGCGTTCGGGGCCGTGGGAGGGCGGTTTGCTGGCCTGGCACTGGCCCTGCTGCTGATCTCGACGGTCAGCGCGATGACGCTGGCGGGGCCGCGCGTTCTGCAGGTCATTGGCGAGGACTTCCCGGTTCTGGGGGTGCTGTCTCGCACGAACAGCGACGGCCTGCCGTTCGTCGCGATCCGAACCCAGTCAGCGCTTGCGATCCTGTTCATCCTGACCTCCGGTTTCGAATCGATTCTCGTCTTCGCCGGTTTCACACTCGCGCTCAACAGCTTCGCGACCGTGCTTGGCGTGTTCGTGCTGCGCCGACAGCAGCCTGACCTGCCGCGCCCGTACCGGACCTTTGCGTACCCGCTTACGCCGATCCTCTACCTCGTCCTGACCGCCTGGACGCTGGGCTTCGTTCTTTACAGCAGACCGGCCGAGGGGGCGTTCGGCCTCGCCTTGATCCTGTCCGGCGTTGTCGTTTATTTCCTGTCAGCTCGCCTGGCGCGGCGCGCAGCGCGCAGCTGATCAGGTCCCTGGATCTCTGCACGCCCCAAAAGCAAAAAGCCCCCAAGGGGGCTTTTCACATTTGTGGCGGAGAGGGTGGGATGGATTCGAATCG
>JBFELT010000035.1:0-21348 GCA_041552015.1 Woeseiaceae bacterium | reverse complement strand
TGGAACCGGTCGGTGAAACTCGCTGCCTCGCTGGCGGCCTTGCGGAGCGCTTCGCGAAGCTCCGGGTCCGGCGCCGGCTGCGCCAGGGCGGCTCCGGCGCAGAGCAGAGCGGCCAGCAGGGCAGGGACGCTGAAGCGACGAAGGATGCTCATACTTGAAGTATATCTCAGTCTATATAATCCGATAAATTAGCAGCTTACCGCTCATTTCTTCAGCAGTTTGAGAGCATCTTCACGTTTCAGGTTACGGGACTCGCTGTCGCGCCGATGGCGGTATTCCAGCTCGCCTCCCGCAAGACTGCGCTCGCTCACCACCAGTCGATGCGGAATGCCGATGAGCTCCGCGTCGGCGAACTTGACCCCGGGTCGGGCGTCGCGGTCGTCGAATAACACGTCAAGGCCCATACCGGTCAGTTCCTCGTACAGCGCCTCGGCCGCTTCTCGCACCGTCTCGGACCGCTGCAGGTTGATGGGCACCAGAACGACATCAAACGGCGCCAGTGGTCCGGGCCAGATGATGCCGTTGTCGTCATGATTCTGCTCGATGGCGGCACCGACGATGCGGGTGATTCCGATACCGTAGCAGCCCATGGCCAACACGCGGTTCTTGCCGTCCGGATCCTGCACGGTTGCCCCCATCGCGTCGCTGTATTGATCGCCGAGCTGGAAGATGTGGCCGACCTCAATTCCCCTGGCGATACTCAGACTGCCCTTGCCGCCGGGCGTCGGATCACCGGCGACGACATTGCGAAGATCGACGGTTGCCGCGCACTCGATATCACGGCCGAAGTTGGCACCCAGGTAGTGCGCGTCGACTTCATTGGCCCCGCAAACGACGTCGCTCATGACAGCGGTTGCATGATCGAAAAAGACCGGGATGGCGAGACCGACCGGGCCGGCAAAGCCCGCAGGGCTGCCGGTGGCCTCGTGGATGTCGTCCGGTCCTGCCATCGTCAATGGTGATGCGACGCCGGGCAGCTTTTGTGCCTTGACCGCGTTCAACTCGTGATCGCCGCGCAGCACCAGGGCAATCGGCCCATCGTCACCCTCGACGATCAGTGTTTTCAGGGTCTGTTCCGGCGCCACGTCGAGGAACTGGCAGAGCGCTTCGATCGAACGGACACCGGGCGTTGACACCTTTTCTAGTCTGGCCGACGCCGCAGGCCGATCGCCCTCCGGCACGCAGCTCGCGGCCGTCTCGATATTCGAGGCGTAGTTGTCAGCGTCGCAGTATGCGATGGCATCCTCGCCGGAATCGGCAAGCACATGGAATTCCTGGGAGCGGCTGCCGCCGATTTCGCCGCTGTCGGCATCGACGACACGAAAACCGAGCCCGAGGCGCTCAAAAATCGCGGTGTATGCGGCGTGCATCTTTCGATAGGAGGCTTCGAGGCCGGCCTGGTCGAGATCGAAGGAATAGGCGTCCTTCATGATGAACTCGCGTGATCGCATCACGCCGAAGCGAGGCCGTATCTCGTCACGGAACTTCGTCTGAATCTGGTAGTAATTGACCGGCAGCTGTTTGTAGCTTCGCAATTCCCGCCTTGCGATGTCCGTAATGACCTCTTCGTGGGTCGGGCCAAAGCAGTATTCGCGTTGAGCGCGGTCTTGCATACGCAGCAACAGTGGACCGTATTTGTCCCAACGGCCTGATTCCTGCCAGAGCTCGGCAGGCTGCACGGCCGGCATGAGCAGCTCCAGCGCGCCGGCACGATCCATTTCCTCCCGGACGACGTTCTCGACCTTGCGCAGGACACGCAGACCAATGGGCATCCAGGTAAACAGGCCGGAGGCCAGGCGTCGAATCAGGCCGGCGCGAAGCATCAGCTGGTGACTGACGATCTCCGCCTCTGCAGGAACTTCCTTGAGTGTGGTCAGGCCGAATTCGGAAAAACGCATCGTTTAAAAACCCTGTGACTATCAGCCGCGCATTCTAACCGTTTCTGGCCACGGGTGTGATCGCGGTGTCCCGTTCGTGTTGACTCACTTGCGAAAGCAGGCGATGGTCCGGTTTCCTCGTTGTAAGGATGTCCTGAATCGTGCACGGCCGCCGTAATCCGTTTGTTGCCGCCGAAGGCGTGTTGCCGTTGCTGCTGATGATCGTGATCGCCGTCTTGCTGATCCGTTATTCGGAGCCCTGGTTTGCCGTGCTGCCGGCGCTGCTGTTCGTTTTCATGTTCCTGCTGTTCCGAGACCCGAGGCGGGAGGGGCCGTCGGTTGCGCTCGGGCTGGTCAGCCCGGTGGACGGTGAGGTGACGCTGGTCGAAACGACGAATCAGTGCGTCGTTCAGGGCGAGGCCTACCGGATTCGAATCCGCATCAACAGCCTGGGTACGTACACGGCGCGGAGCCCGATGGAAGGCAGGGTCATGAACCTGCACTCCCGCGCCGAAGGCGTGGGACCTGACTGCCCGGCCAACGCGCTCTGGGTTCGCAACGACGAAGGCGACGATATCGTCCTGCAATTCGATGGATACCGCCTGGGGCTTGCACCGCGATCGTTCATCAGGATCGGCGAGCGGGTCGGACAGGGCTATCGCTGCGCCTACCTGCGGCTGGCGAAATTCGCCGACGTCTACATGCCCATAGCCGGCAAAGTCCTGGTCGAGCCCGGGCAACGGGTCGTGGCGGGCATTGACCTGATTGGAACGGTGCCGCGCCCGTAGCCGCCTCTTGCCGTATAATGCAGGCCGACCGTGACTATCGTGCGGCAAGACTTTCGAGAGCGCCAGCAGCCGGTTTTTTCCATGACGCAGCCTGAACAACAAAGACGTGCCTACCTGCGCGCCATGGGTATCGATGTCTGGCTGCCCCGCGAGACGGCGGATACGGCGGGGGACGTTGAGGCGGAATCGGCGGCGGCACAGGACCTGCCTCCCGGCGAGGTGTCGGTCCGGAGCCTTGACTGGGATGCCCTGCGTGAATCCGTAAGGGGCTGTACGCTTTGCGCCCTGTCGGAAAGCCGAATCAATACCGTGTTCGGTGTCGGTAATCCGGATGCCGACTGGATGATCATCGGCGAGGCGCCGGGTGCCGAAGAGGACAGGCGAGGCGAGCCGTTCGTGGGCAGGGCGGGCAAGCTGCTGGACGAGATGCTTCGCGCCATAGGCCAGCGTCGCGACGACGTCTTTATCGCCAACATCCTGAAGTGTCGTCCACCCAATAATCGCGACCCGAAGGCAGAGGAGTCCGCGCGCTGCAGACCCTATCTCGAGCGCCAGATCGAGCTCGTTCAGCCAAGAATTATTCTGGCCGTCGGCAAGATCGCCGCACAGAATCTGCTCGCGAGCGACGAGCCCGTGGGGCGCATGCGTGGCCGGGCCTACGAACTCAACGGCATTCCCCTGGTGGTGACCTACCATCCGGCCTACCTGCTGCGCAGCCCCTCGCAAAAGCACAAAGCCTGGCAGGATCTGTGCCTTGCCCGGAAACTGTCGTCCGAGCGCGCAGCATGATCCGGGCAATCGCAGAAGCACCCGTCTCGATTCGTGACATGAAGCACGACGATCTTGCCATGGTGTCCGATATCGAACGCCGCAGCTACGAGTTCCCGTGGAGCCACGGCGTCTTCCGTGACTGCCTGCTGGCCGGGTACCGGAGCAGCGTCCTCATTCGGGATAAACGGGTGGTCGGTTATGGCATTCTTTCGATCGCCGCGGGCGAGGCGCACATCCTCAATCTCTGCATCGATCCGGAATTCCGCTCCATGGGGTACGGCGAGCGGCTGCTTGACACGATGCTGTCACACGCGCGCGGGGCCACCGTTCGCGAGGTGCTGCTGGAGGTGCGCCCATCCAACAAGACCGCGCTGGCACTATACCGCAAGAAAGGCTTCTTCCAGGTGGCCAATCGTCCCGCTTACTACCAGTCGCATGAGGGCCGCGAGGATGCCGCGGTTCTCTCGAAGAAGTTCGTCCTCAATCCCTGAGCGGGCGGTTTCCCGCCGTCGCAGTCGATTGGCCCTTGGTCCCTGGTCCGACAGGCTGCTAGACTCCGCGGCCTTTGAGTCTCGACCGTCCACGGTTTAAGCGAGCAATGTCAAACATCGAAAAGCAGGTCAGCAGACGGCGCACCTTCGCGATCATCTCGCACCCGGACGCCGGCAAGACGACGCTCACCGAAAAGCTTTTGCTCTACGGCGGCGCTATCCAGCTTGCAGGCACGGTCAAGGGGCGAAAAGCCAGCCGACATGCGACCTCGGACTGGATGGCGCTTGAACAACAGCGCGGCATATCCGTCACCTCGTCCGTCATGCAGTTTCCCTACAGCGACTGTGTCGTGAACCTGCTCGATACGCCGGGCCACGAGGACTTCTCGGAAGACACCTATCGAACGCTGACGGCGGTCGACTCTGCGCTCATGGTGATTGACTGCGCCAAGGGCGTGGAGCAACGCACCATCAAGCTGATGGACGTCTGTCGCCTGCGCGATACGCCCATCATGACGTTCATCAACAAGCTCGACCGGGACGGACGGGAACCGATCGAACTCCTCGATGAAATCGAGGCGGTGCTGAAGATCCAGTGCGCGCCGATTACCTGGCCGATCGGCATGGGCCGCTTACTGAAAGGCGTTTATCACCTGCTGCAGGACAGAATCTACCTCTATGATCGCGTCGGCCGGCAAAAGGCCGCCGATATCCGCCGCATCGATGGCCTGGCATCGTCACAGGCGACGGACATCCTGGGCGACCGCGCGCAGGAGTTCCGTGACGAAATTGAACTCGTCAAGGGCGCCTGCCCGCCGTTCTCGCTCGACGAGTACCTGGCTGCCCGGCAAACACCCGTGTTTTTCGGCTCCGCCATCAGCAATTTCGGCGTCAGGGAGTTGCTCGATGAGTTCGTCCGGTATGCGCCGGCGCCGTTGCCGCGCGAAAGCGAGCAGCGTCTTGTCCAGCCGACCGAAGACGCGCTGACCGGTTTCGTGTTCAAGATTCAGGCGAATATGGACCCCGGGCACCGGGATCGCATTGCCTTCATGAGAATTTGCTCCGGCGAATACCGTAGAGGTATCCGGACGCTGCATATTCGTTCCGGCAAGGAAATGAAGATCCCGGAAGCCATCACGTTCATGGCGGCGGATCGGCAGCATGCGGAAACCGCCTATGCGGGCGACATCATCGGCATCCACAATCATGGCACCATCAACATTGGCGACAGTTTTTCCGAGGGCGAGGCGATTCGCTTCACCGGTATACCGAATTTCGCACCGGAAATTTTTCGACGCGCTGTGCTCAAGGATCCGCTGCGCTTAAAGGCGCTTCAGAAAGGGCTGGCCCAGTTATGCGAAGAGGGGGCTACGCAGTTGTTCAAACCAATGCGCAACAACGACCTCATCCTCGGCGCGGTTGGCCCCCTGCAGTTCGAAGTGGTAGCCCATCGCCTGAAAGACGAATACAACGTCGAGTGTCAGTTCGAAACAATCAGCGTGGCAACGGCCCGCTGGGTCGAATGCGACGATGAAAAAATACTGTCGGATTTCCAGGTCAAGGCGTACGATAACCTCGCGGTGGATCACGGTGGAAGCCTGGTCTACATTGCCCCAACACGGGTTAATCTGAGCCTGACCGAGGAGCGCTGGCCTGATATCGCATTCCGCAAGACGCGGGAACACTAGTCGCGGGTCCCGGGGCTGAAACCCGATCATGTCCCTGTCGCCAATAATCAATCGCCGGGTTATCGGCTGGGCGCTCTACGACTGGGCGAACTCGGCCTTTGCGCTCAGCGTCCTGGCGGTCCTGTTTCCACTCGTACTCGGTAATTTCTGGAGTATCGGCGACAACGGGGCCCAGGTGACAGCCCGTCTCGGATGGGTCACCTTTGCCGCGAGCGCGCTGGTCTGTGTTACCGCGCCGCTGTTCGGGACGATCGCCGATGCCGGCGGCTACCGAAAGCGCTTCCTGCTCATTCTCGCACTCATTGGTGCAAGCATGACCGCAGGCTTAAGTCTTGTCGGCGAGGGTAACTGGCCACTCGCGCTGGGCGTCTACATGCTCGCCTCGTTTGGCTATTACAGCTCGACCGTGTTCTACGATTCGCTGCTTATCGATGTCTGCGCGCCACGCTACTTCAGTTTCGTCTCTTCGCTCGGCTTTTCCCTCGGCTACCTTGGCGGCGCCGTGTTGCTGGCCCTGCATCTCTGGATGTTGTCGGCACCCTCGACCTTTGGTTTCGAAAATACGGCCGAGGTCTTCAGCTTTGCATTCGTTTCGGTCGGCGTCTGGTGGGTCGTGTTTCTCCTGCCACTCCTGTATTTCGTCAGCGAACGGCGCAGCCCGTTGCAGGTGAGCAGCGGTGCGATTCGCGCTGCTTACGCCGAACTTCGTGAAACCATGCTCAAAGTCGGGCAGTACCGCAATGTCGTCATATTCCTGACCGGCTACTGGCTGTATATCGGCGGCGTATTCACGGTGATCTTCATGGCCGTGAACTACGGGCAGCGGCTGGGCTTCGAGGACAAAGATCTCGTATTGGCACTGCTGGTCACGAACTTCATCGGATTTCCGGCGACATTGCTGTACGGACTCGTCGCACATCGATTCGGCCCGAAATCCGGGATCTACTTCGCGTTGCTGGTCTATATCGCCATGTCCGTTTGGGCAATCTTCATGAAAGACGTCAAGCAATTCTTTGTCATGGCCATCGTTATCGGACTGGTGCAGGGCGGCGTGCAGGGATTGAGTCGGTCCTTGTACGCGTCGCTTATTCCGGCCGAGCAGCCGGGAGAGTTTTTCGGCTTCTACAACATGGTGACGAAGTTCGCCCACGTACTGGGACCGGCAATGGTCGCGGTGGCCGCGATGCTTTCAGACGATCCGAAGTGGGTGCTACTGGCGCTGATGCCGCTGTTCCTGGCGGGCGGCTTGTTGTTGACTATCGTCCAGGCAGGCTCGGCAGACGTTGCCGGGAGCTAGCGGCGACAGCGTTTTTCAGGCGCTTCAGCGCGCTGTCATCGTGCGGTCCGTAGCGTGCATCGTGGTAGGCCGTCGTTACCGATTCGATCGTAGTTTCTGGCAACACGTGCAGCTGCCCGAGCCGCATCGCGTACTGCGCTGCCGTTTCGCCGAGCCGCGGCTCGCACCCCGCTTTCCTGGCAAAACGCTGGAACAGCTGCGCAGCGGGATCCTTCGCCGGTGAGCGGTAACGCAGTGCCAGCAACAGGCTGACGATGGCGACAAGTACGAATACGACAGCAATCATGGTCAGCATGAGTTTGCGCCAGCTCGGGTCTTCCATGCCCATCCATTCCATGAACTTGCCCTGATTCTCGGGTCCATAGCCGAGTACCCAGTCGTTCCATTTCGCATTCATGGCATCCCAGGTCAGCGTGAGCCGGTGCATGATTCGCGACGGTGCCGAGAATCCCCAGGCAGCGCCGAAGCCCTCGAAAGCGGCATCGCTGACGCCGTAGTCGATTCGATCCGGTGCGACCGCGGCGGTCGGATCCATCCGATACCAGCCCCGCCCGTCGATCCAGACTTCATTCCATGCATGCGCGTCCGATTGACGCACCGTCATGTGACCGGAAATCGGATTTAACTCGCCACCCTGGTAGCCGAGCACGATACGCGCGGGAATGCCTGCCGCGCGCATCAGGATGGCGAATGCCGACGCGTAGTGCTCACAGAAGCCCTGCCGTGTATCGAACAGGAACTCATCGGTCGCATTGCTGCCAAGTGCCGGCGGCTGCAGCGTATAGAAGTACTCTTCCTCGTTGAACTTCCTGATTACCGATTCGATATAGGCGGTGTCGGAACCGGCCAATTCGCGCATTTCCCGCGCGAGGGTCCGGGAGCGGGGGTTGCTGTCGGCGGGCAGGCGAAGGTACCAGGATCGCGCATACTCGGTGAGGTCGACATTGGTGCTGTAGTCGACGTAGGAGATGGCCCTGTAGGCGATACGCTGGTCGACCGGCGTGGCGCGCGCCAACTGGTGTTGCGGACCCATAATGGTTCGCTCGAGTTCCCAGGAGTCGGGGATGTCCAGCGCGAATATCCACGGCTGCCGCGTGGGTTCGAGCGTTATTTCATAGCTCACAGGCTCGCCGCGAACTTCGACTTCTTCGAAAGATCGCGGACCCTCGAATGGATCGTTCTGCGTCCAGCTGCGGCCATTGAAGACGGCGAGTACCAGGCCGCGCCAGTACCGGTCGCGAGGCGCGGGCACCGTGTCGTCGAACCTGACGCGAAAAGCTACGGCATCGGAATTCGAGAGTGAACTGATGTCGCCCGGGCTCATGGAGTCGCTGATGCCGGTTCTTGCCGTGCCCGTGTCCATGGGCACGGCCCAGAACGGTGTGGCGATACGGGGAAAGAACACCCACATTGCGATTGCCACCGGTGCCGCATACAGCAACAGGCGACCGCCCGTTGCGAAACTCTGTCGCGCCGTTTCGCCGGCCGTCGCCGACATGCGCAACCATGCTGTCATGATGACCAGGATACTGACAAGCAGGTATGGCAGCGACCAAAGGTACTGCTCGCGCAGCAGCGAAGACATCACGAGGAAGATGGAGATGAACAACAACACAAACTGGTCGCGCCGCTGACGGGTCTCGAGCAGCTTGAGTGACGCCATTACGGCGAGCAGCGCAGAGCCGGGCCCGACGCCGCTGATCGTCGCGTAGGTAGCAAACACGCCAAGGAAGCAGGCGAGCGCAAGCCCGGCGCGCAGCCACATGGAAGGCAGGGCACGCCGCCGCCGCTCGATCAGGTAACGCCAGGCAGCGCAGCCGAAAAAGGCGGCGGTGACCCAGACGGGCAGGTACGGCAGATGGGGAGCAATCGACAGTGCCAGTGCTGCCAGCGTCCATGGCAAGCTCGAAAGCAGTGATCCGTCAGTACCGCGCGGCTTGACCATCAGGTCGCGCTCGAATCAAACAGGGCAAGCGCTTCCAGACACTGTCGCTTGTGCGCTTCGCCGTGCGCGGGGGCGAACTCGGTGCCGGGAAGTCGCAGGCCATAGTCCTCGAGCGAACGATCGGCGTCGACTATCCATCGGGTCAATATGGACAGGCGTTGCTCGAGGTCCGCGACGGTGAGGTCTGAGAAACTGAACCACTGGCTGCTCGTATCCGCGCCGGCGAACTGCTTGGACAGCAGCTGACCGCTGCGCGCGTAGGCTTTCCAGGCCACGTGCTTTGGCGAGTCACCCACCTGGTATTTGCGCAAACCGGCGAAGTCCTCTTCACCGCGTGCGTCGTGTTGCCGATGGCCATGTGCCACCATCGTGGGGGGCGGCTCGGGCGCGTTCTCAGCAGGCCTCGGATAAACCAGTCCGCGTATATCCATGTGCAACCATGCCCATGAACGAAATAACTCGAATGGAAACACGGTGCGTACGCCGAAGCGGTCCAGCTTGATCCAGCCGCGTCGGCTCGTTGGCAGGTGCAGCGTAAATACCTTGCTCTCCCCAGCCTGCAGATCCTGGGCGTCCGTTCGCATGCCCTCGCGATAAAGGCGAATGCCGTAGCGTGTGTTCTTCGAATGATTGGTAACGGCGACGCTGACGCGCAGTATCTGACCGGCATGCACCGCCGCGGCGCCGGCAAAGCTCAGTTCGAGGCCGACCAGGTTTCTTTGACACTGGTGCATCGAAACAAGGCCGATTCCGATGAGCATGAACGTGAGGACGAATGAAAGATTGTTGGTGTAATTCATCGAACCCAGCAGCATAGCGAATACCATGATGCCAAAGACGATACCGACTCCGGTTGGCAGGATGTAAACGCGACCCGGCCTGAGCCTCGTCGTGTTCGGGTCCATTCCCTGCCGTTTGCGCGCCCAGCGTCCGACGCGGTCGAGCGCGTTGGTCCTCAGCGATCGGACCAGGACACTAGGGAATGGCGACGGAATCGAGGACATGCTGGCAAAGTTCGGCCGGGCTGCGGAATCGGGTTCCGCCTGCCGGTTTGAGGCGGTGTCCTGCGATCGCCGCGAATACTGCCTGGACGTCATCCGGATAGGCGCCGGAATGGCCCTCGACAAAAGCAACGGCTCTGGCCGCGGCGAGCAGTGCCTGGGCACCGCGCGGTGACAAGCCGATCTCAATATCGGCCGATTCACGCGTATGACGCACCAGCGACTGCACATAGTCCATCAGGGCGTCGCTGACATGTACTTCCTTGACGGACCGCTGCAACGCGAGCAGCATCTCGGGCCCGGTGACGGGCTCGATGTCTTTCAGCATCCTGCGGCGGTCATCACCGGCAAGCAATTCGCGTTCGCTTTCTTCATCCGGGTAACCGAGCTGCACGCGCATCAGGAAGCGATCGAGCTGCGACTCGGGCAGGGGAAAGGTACCGATCTGGTCTCCGGGATTCTGCGTAGCAACGACGAAAAAGGGCTCCGGCAACGGACGCGTGGTCCCGTCGACGGACACTTGCTGCTCTTCCATGGCCTCGAGAAGCGCACTCTGCGCTTTCGGCGTCGCCCGATTGACCTCGTCGGCAAGTATCAGCTGCGAGAACACGGGTCCCGCCTGGAACTCGAATTCGCCGCGATCCTGCCGGAACACGGAAACGCCGATGATGTCGGCCGGCAACAGGTCACTGGTGAACTGGATGCGCTGGAAACTGAGACCCAGTACGCGCGACAGCGCCTGTGCCAGCGTCGTCTTGCCGAGACCCGGCAGATCCTCGATCAGGAGGTGGCCGCGCGCCAGCAGGCAGGCGAGCGCAAGGGTAATCTGGCTGCGCTTGCCGAGAATAATTCCCGACAGCGCTGCGCGCGACCGCTCGATAGCATCACGCTGCATTTCTATGCTCGCGTGTAATGTTTCCACCGCGTTTCCCTGCTGCATCGACTGAACCTTGTATGTCGCCCGAGAGTGCCGAAGCCGGGGCTGAACTAACGATACTCACCCAGACACCGGCGTATTGCACTGGCTTGCCGGACAGAGTGTGATGCAGTCCTCAAAAACGGTTTGGCCTAGGCGAACTCGTCGAGCCTGGCGATCTGCTCGTCGAGCTGGCCGATCGTCTTCTCGAATTCTGCCGCCCGTGCGCGTTCCTGTGTGACCACGTCGGCCGGGGCATTGTTCACAAATTTTTCGTTGGCCAGTTTGCCAACGGCGCGCGCCAGCTCCGCCCCGACCTTGTCCCGTTGTTTGCCGAGCCGCGAACGCTCGGCTTCAACGTCTATGAGCCCCTTCATTGGCACCAGCAGGCGCATTTCTTCCAGCAGGGCAGCGGCCGATACCGGGGGTTCTTCGCCGCTCGCAAGTTCGGTGATCGACTCGACACGCCCGACACGCTGCAGCAACAACAGGTTTCGCTGGACGCGCTCCCGATCCTGCTGGTCGGCATTCTGCAGGATCACCGGCAGGAACTTGCCCGGCGAGATATCCATCTCGCCGCGAATCTGCCGCACTCCGAGTATGAATTGCTTTACCCACTGCATGTCATCGACCGCGTCCTGGTCACTTCCGGTACCGGCTGCCTCCGGATACGGCCGCAGCATGATCGTGTCGCCCGTTATCCCGGCGCGCGGTGCAACCTGCTGCCAGATCTCCTCGGTAATGAATGGCATGATCGGATGCAGCAGGCGCAAGATCGCTTCGAGCACTTCGATCAGCGTCTTGCGTGTACCGCGCTGCAAGGCCGCAGAAGCGTCTTCCGATTGCAAAACCGGCTTGGACAGCTCGAGGTACCAGTCGCAGAATTCGTGCCAGGTGAACTCGTACATGGCCTGCGCCGCAAGGTCGAGACGGTAGTTCGAATAGTGTTCGTGGACAACCGCCACCGTCTCGTTCAAGCGGGCAACGATCCAGCGATCGGCAATACTACGCTCAAGGTCTCCTTCGTCCAGCGTCTCGGTATTCATCAAGACGTATCGAGCCGCATTCCAGAGCTTGTTGCAGAAGTTCTTGTAACCCTCGATGCGTCCGAGGTCGAACCGAATGTCACGGCCTGTCGTCGCGAGAGCTGCGAATGTGAAACGCAACGCGTCGGCACCGTACTGATTGATGCCATCGGGAAACTGTTTGCGCGTTGCGCGTTCAATCTTCGGCGCAAGATGATCCTGCATCATGCCACTCGTGCGCTTTTCGACCAGCGTATCGAGATCGACGCCGTCGATCAGGTCCAGCGGGTCCAGGATATTGCCCTTCGACTTCGACATCTTCTGGCCGTCGTCTGCGCGAATCAGTCCGTGGATGTAGACCTCACGGAACGGTACATCGTCCATGAACTTCAATCCCAGCATGATCATGCGTGCGACCCAGAAGAAAATGATATCGAATCCGGTTACCAGCACGTTGCCTGGGTAGAAGTCATCGAGGCGCTCGGTTTTCTCGGGCCACCCCAGCGTGCTGAAGGGCCAAAGTGCCGATGAGAACCAGGTATCGAGAACGTCGTCATCCTGACGCAGTGCAAGCTCCGTAGCGAGCCCGTGCTTCGCACGCACGTCGTCTTCCGAGTAGCCGACATAAATGTTGCCAGCGTCGTCATACCAGGCAGGTATGCGGTGACCCCACCAGAGTTGCCGGCTGATGCACCAGTCCTGAATGTTGTACATCCAGTCGAAATAGGTCTTCGACCAGTTTTCCGGTACAAAGCGGATTCTGCCGGTCTCGACAGCCTCGATCGCCGGTTTGGCGAGTGGTTCGATCTTCACGTACCACTGATCGGTGAGGTAAGGCTCCACCACCGAGTGCGAGCGATCGCCTCGCGGAATCTTGACGACGTAGTCTTCGACCTTCTCGAGCAATCCCAGCCGTTTAAACTCGGCGACTATTTTCTTGCGGGCATCGAAACGATCCAGGCCTCGGTAAGGTCCGGGGACCTCGTCATTGAGCGCCGCATCATCGGTCAGCACGTTGTACATTGGCAGGCGATGCCGCTTGCCGATTTCATAATCGTTGAAGTCGTGCGCGGGCGTTATCTTCACGCAACCTGTGCCGAAGTCGGGATCGACATAGTCGTCGGCGATGATCGGAATAGAGCGGCCAACGATCGGCAGGACAATGTCCTCGCCGACCAGGGCCTTGTAGCGCGCATCGTCAGGATGTACAGCGACGGCGCTGTCGCCGAGCATGGTTTCGGGACGCGTTGTCGCGACGACGAGATTGCCTTTCCCCGACGCCAGGGGGTAGCGGAAGTGCCACAGGTGTCCGTCTTCATCATCGGACAGGACTTCGAGATCCGACAAGGCGGTGTGCAGCACCGGATCCCAGTTGACCAGCCGTTTGCCGCGATAGATCAGGCCCTCGTCGTACAGCTTCACAAACACTTCCTTGACGGCGGCGGACAGGCCGTCGTCCATCGTGAAGCGATCGTGTGCCCAGTCGACGGAGGCGCCGAGGCGGCGCGTCTGATTCGCGATCTGCCCGCCGGATTCCTCTTTCCATTGCCACACGCGCTCGACGAACTTCTCCCGGCCGATGTCGCGTCGTGACACGCCTTCCCGGTTCAGCAGTCGTTCCACCACCATCTGGGTCGCGATCCCGGCGTGGTCCATGCCGGGTTGCCAAAGCGTGCGATGCCCCTTCATGCGGTGATAGCGGGTCAGCGCATCCATGATCGTGTCCTGAAACGCATGGCCCATATGCAGCGTACCCGTCACATTCGGCGGTGGAATCATGATGCAATAGCGTTCTCCGTCACCCTGAGGCTCGAAGTAGCCGTTCGCTTCCCAGCGCTCGTAGATACGCTGTTCGATTTCCCTGGGGTCGTAGGACTTGTTCATCAGAGTTTGTGCGTCTGGATCGAGTGACCGTTGTCCCGGTATTCGGCGAATCGTTTGCGACTCAGCTGCCGACAAGTCTCATCCGTCGTGACCAGTTCGGCAACGCGCGGGAACGACTCGGCAAATGCCGGGATTTCATCGCAGAGATTGATGAGCAGGTCACGCGACTCGACCCCGTCCGGCGAGCAGCCAATGATCACCGGCGACTTCGCGGTAGCATCGTCGACCTCACTGAGCGCGTGTGGAACGAAGCTGCCATCGCGAAATGTCCACAGCAGCTCGTCAAGCTGCCTGGCATCGTCATGGTCCCTGGCGTGGATATAAACCGTGTTTTCGAGCCGATAGGCTTTCTCGGCCAATTTGCAGGCGAGCGTTTTTCGCGAGCGCTCGTCAGCACGCCGCAGCACGTAGAAATCGACTCTGGCCATCGTTGAATTCGCTCAGGGCAGTGCGCGGCAACGCGCGAGCAGCATCTCCGACAACAACGGAACCGGCCGTCCGGTTGCGCCTTTCTTCGCGCCGCTGACCCATGCCGTTCCGGCTATATCCATGTGCGCCCACGTCATGCCGTCGGTAAACTTCTCGAGAAAACAGGCAGCGGTGACAGCACCGCCCCCGGGCCCACCGATGTTCGACATGTCGGCGAAGTTGCTCTTGAGCTGCTCTGCGTATTCCTCGCCGAGCGGCATGGGCCACGCGCGATCTTCGGCATTCTCGCCGGCGGCAACCAGCTCATCGCGTAACGCGTCGGTGTTGCTCATGACAGCCGAGCGGTGTGCGCCAAGCGCCACGACACAGGCGCCGGTCAGTGTTGCGACGTCTATTATCGCAGCTGGCTTGAAGCGCCTCGAGTAAGTCAGTGCGTCACACAGGATCAGGCGGCCTTCCGCATCCGTGTTGAGAACTTCGATCGTCTTGCCCGACATGCTTGTGACGATATCACCGGGTTTGGTGGCCTTTCCGCTCGGCATGTTCTCGACAGTCGGCACGACGACAGTGAGGTTGATTGGCAGCTTGAGCTTTGCCACGGTCGCCATCACGCCGATAACGCTTGCCGCGCCGCACATGTCATATTTCATCTCATCCATGGCGGGGCCCGGCTTGAGCGAGATTCCGCCGGTATCGAAGGTGACTCCCTTGCCGACCAGCACAATCGGCTTGTCGCTGCCTGCGCCCTTGTACTGCATGACGATCAGCTTGCCTGGCTCGATAGTACCCGCAGTGACTGACAGCAGGGACCCCATGCCGAGCCGCTTCATTTCCGTCTCGTTGAGTATCTTCGTCGTCAATCGTCCATTGCCCGTGGCAAGTTTTTTTGCCGTGCGTGCCAGATAGCTCGGCGTGCAGACGTTGGCGGGAAGGTTGCCCAGGTCTTTGGCAAGGGCGGCACCCACCGATATGCCGTCGCCATGCTCCGCACCGCGGATCACCAGCGCGGCGTCTTCGCGACCGGCAATTGCGAAGCCGACTTTCTTGAGTGGGCTCGGCGCCGGTTTGCGGCCGCTCTTCATCTGGTTGAACTGGTAGAGCGACTCTCCGATGGCCTCCGCTGTGTGTCGCGCAAGGTAGTAGGGGGAGGTCTTCTTCACCTTTTCGAGCGTGAGCGTATTCAGGACCTGCCTGGACCTGGTCCGCGAAATCGTGCCCATGGCCACGAGCACCGCTTTGCGAAACCGCTTGGCATCAAATTCGCCGGCTTTGCCGAGTCCCACCACGGCGACGCGGGGCGCTTTCACGCCAGGCAGGTCCGTGAGCAGCGCACAATGCTTGGTTTTCGTGGAGATATCGCCGCGTTTCAACAGCGCCCGGATTTCGCCCTTGCTGGCCTTGTCGATGTCGCTGGCGCCGGCGCTCAGCTTGCCACGATCGTAAACACCCACGATGACGCAATCGACGGCACGCTTTGAAGGACTTGTTGTTGTTGTGAAGTATTCCATAGGATTTGGCTGGCGCTCCTCTCAAGGCCGGGGCTGTTGCGCATAAAACAAAAGCGGTAGTCTAACCGTTTCGGCTGCCCCCAGCCACGCCTATCCCGGACGGCGATGACCCGCATTCTAGATCGCTACATTTTTCGTGAAATCGCCACGACCTGGCTGGCCGTGACCATGGTCCTGTTGCTTATTCTGCTGACCAATCAGTTCGCGAGGGTGCTGGGGGACGTTGCCAAGGGCAAATTGCCGAAAGACGCCGCATTTGATGTCATCGGCTTGTCGGCAGCCCAGTATTTGACAGTTCTTGTACCAATTGGATTGTTTCTGGCAATCATGCTGGCCCTCGGCCGGCTCTACCGTGACAGCGAAATGCCTGCGATGCTGGCCTGTCGTGTCGGCCCTTCCGGAATCTACCGGCCCCTGGTCTGGCTGCTCGCGCCGCTGGCCATCGCCGTCGCCTGGCTGTCGATCGAGGGTGCGCCACGAGCCCTGACGGCCATCGATCGCATCGGTGCCGAGGCCCGTCGCGAAGCCGATCTGGCCAGTATCGAACCCGGACGCTTTACGATGTTCGGCCCGGACCAGGCCGTCGTTTACGGTGAGCGTGTTAGCGCGGAAGGCGTCATGGAGAAAGTCTTCATGCAGCGCCAGGTTTCCGGCGGGCGTATCGAGGTCGTGATTGCGGATCGCGGCGAGCAGCTCGCGTCCGATGATGCGAACACGCGACTTCTCGTCTTGCGTAATGGGCGCCGATACGAGGGCGTTCCCGGCACGACCGAGTTCCGCGTCGTGGAATTCGCGGAGCACGGAATTCCCTATCGGCTTCCCAGTCTCGATGCACCCGACCCGCGGCCGCGCGCGATGCCCTTCACATTGCTGATGTCATCGAGCGATCTCGAACATATCGCCGAACTACAGTGGCGCCTCGGCATACCGATTTCGACGATCATCCTTGCCTTGCTTGCCGTGCCATTGAGCAAGAGCCGCCCTCGTGCGGGTCGCTATGGCCGTATCGGCATCGGACTGCTGGTATTCATCATCTATCTCAATATGCTCAGTGCCGCCCAGGCATGGGTCGTGCAGGGCACGATTTCTCCGGCGCTGGGGCTATGGTGGGTGCATGCGGCGGTACTGCTGTTCACGCTCGTATTGCTGGCGGTCCAGAATGGATGGCACCGGAGGCTGTGGCGATGACCAGCCTGCTGAGCCAGTACCTGATGCGCACTATCCTGATGAGCACCGCGCTGGTCTTGCTGGTGTTGCTGGCTCTCGCCGGCCTGTTCGAGTTTATCGCCGAACTCGACGACACCCAGGGCGGCTACCAGACGCCACAGGTCATCCTCTACTCGGCATTGCGCCTGCCCAATCTCGCATTCGCCATGCTGCCGGTCGCCGCGTTGATCGGTTCCTTGCTCGGGCTCGGCGCGCTCGCGGCAAACAGCGAGATTATCGTCATGCGATCGGCCGGGCTCTCGGTCACAAAACTTTCCGGCATGGTGGCGGTGTCGGGACTGGTCCTGCTGGTCTTGACCGGTTTGATCGGCGAGTTTATCGGACCGCCGCTCGACCTGTATGCCCGCGACATGCGGCTGGGTGCTCGTTATGAGAAGGACGATGCCCGAGTTGGTAACGAAACCTGGGTCAAGGACGGACCTGTATATCTGCATCTCGAGCGAGTCAATTCGGAGTTCGAATTCGGCAGTATTTACCTGTTTCGCTTTAATGAGGCCAATGAACTCGCGGCCATCGCGAAGGCCGAGAACTCCGGCATTGACGAAAACGACAACTGGATTCTCGAGAACCTGCGGGAAACCCGGTTTCGCGACGGTGGTGTGCAGATCAGCGAATCCTCGGTAGCGATCGAGACCTTCGAAGTCAATGCCGAGCTTCTCGGCAGCTCGCTCGCGAAGCCCTTGAGTCTTTCGGCCCGCGGACTGCTCGTGTACATCGACTACCTGAAGCGCAACAGCCTCGATGCCTCGCGCTACGAGTCCGAACTCTGGTACCGGGCGTCGCGAACGCTGACCGTGCTGATTATGCCGATCCTGGCGCTTTCTTTCGTGTTTGGCTCGCTCAGAACCGGCGGCGCCGGCGGTCGACTGATGCTTGGGGTCGTCATCGGTCTGGCCTATTATCTCGGCAGCGAGACGCTCGCGAATTCGGGCCAGGTATTCAACTTGAACCCCGTGCTTATCAACTGGCTGCCGACGCTGGCGCTGGCCCTGATTACGGGCGTGGCGCTGTTACGAATCCGCTAGTGATCCTCAGGACGAATCACGACTTCTTCTTGGGGTAGTAGATGAGTCGCGTATTGCTGAGACGATCGTGCCAGGTGAGTTTTTCCGGATCCCAGAGTTGCCACAGGAATCCGAGGCCGAGTGCGGCCCAGGACAGGCTCGCTGCGAGCAATCTCAGGCTGGCCTTTGCGACCGACGGCACCTCCCCCGTGACAGTCTCGAGCTGTAGCCCCCAGGACTGCATGCCCAGCGTGCGTCCGGAACGGCTCCAGAAGCCAACGAAAAACGCGTAAACAACACCGCCCAGTACCAGTCGATAGAGGAAGTTGTCGCCGCTTTCAACGGGCTCGCCGCCACGGACGGCGATAAACGGAACGGTTGCCAGAAACAGCAGCGCGGCGACCAGCAGCGAGTCGTAGACGATCGCAGCGAAGCGCCGCAGAAGACCGGTCGGTTGCTTCATCACAAGGCCGCGAAAGCGTCGACCATGCGCTTGCGCTCGCGGCTATCGGGAAGATCCCCGAACCCGGCACCCAGGTTGTCGATCATGTGCTTGGGTTTGCTGGTTGCCGGGATCGCACAAGTGACGGCCGGGTGGCTGACGATGAATTTGAGGAAATACTGTCCCCAGCTGTCGGCATAGGGCTTCGCGAAATCCGGCAGGGGGTGTCCGCTGACGCGACGAAACAGCTGCCCGGCCTGAAACGGGCGATTGATCAGCACGGCGATGCCGTGGTCCTCTGCGAGCGGCAGAATTCGCTCCTCCGCTTCACGCTCGCCGAGCGAATAGTTGATCTGGATGAAGTCCGGCTTGAACTGCCGCATCGCCTGTTCAAGCGCCGGGTGCGAAGCGGCAGTGTAGTGCGTAATGCCGGAATAACGAATGCGACCATCCTGCTGCCATTCGCGAATAGTCTGCATATGGACCGCCGTATCGCGCAGGTTGTGGACTTGCATGAGGTCGATTGTCTTCGTATTCATCAATTGCGCCGAGCGGGCCATCTGCTCGATGCCGGCCTCACGGCCATCGGTCCACACCTTGGTAGCGAGAAAAAGAGGCTCCCGTTCTGTGCCCGAGCGAAGGACATCGCCGAGTACTTTCTCCGAGCGCCTGTACATCGGCGAGGTATCGACGACGCTCGCGCCGTGAGAGGTCAGCAGACGCAGGATGTCAGACTTCGCCGCGATCTGGGATGCGGTGCTCTCGACATCGAACACGCTGTAGGTTCCCAGTCCAATGATTGGCAGTGCCTCGCCGCTCGACGGAATCTTCCTGGTCAACATGTCGGCCGGACTGGAAGTCCATGCCAGTCCGGGAAGTGTGCCAAGTGCCGCGCCGGCCGCGATGACATCGCGTCTGCTCCAGGTGTTATTCATGTCATTTTACTCCGCTCATCTTGAGCGCTTTTGCCTTTCGCTTGTAGTCGCGCCCCAGCCAAAGGGCAACGACTGCCGAGATCGCGGCGAAAGGTACCATCAACAGCGATATCCCCGCGATGCCCAATCCAAGGATAGACAGCAATCGGATCGTCCAGGTTCCGACAACATCGCCACCGCGGTAGATGGCCGTGTCGATGAAGTTTTTCGTCTTGTATTTTTCCTCCGGCGTCACAACCGAATAGAGCATGTCGGTTGAGGGCTTGGCGAAGCCGAAGCCCATGCCCCGGCGCACGACGTCGAGCACGGCCACGGCGATCAGGGTCGGTTCCATCGCGAGTACGCCAAAGCCGATGACCGACGCTGCCGGGAACAGGGCCAGCGAGCGCCCGATGCCGAAGCGCGTCACGACCTGCTTGACAAGGAGCAGTTGCGCGACGAGTGCGATGCTATTCTGCGCAATGTTCATGTTTGAGAAGAACTGCGTCCGTGCATCCGGGCTTAGGATCGCGGTTTCGATGAGTTCTGCGCGAAACATGTAGAGCGCCGTGCCAAGCAGACTGGCGATTACCGACATCAGCGCAATGCCCAGGAAATATTTCGACGAGAGCAGGTGAGTGATGCCCGCAAACGGGTTGCCACCCAGAGGTTTTTCGCTTTCGACGGTCCTGGTGATCTCGTCCTCGTGCTCGTGGTGCACCCATGCCTTGAGCCGGCCGATGCAGAGCACGCCGACGAGCAGCAATGCCGCGGAAATAGGCAGGAGGTTCTGGAAGCCGATGTCGGTGACCAGCGCGCTGGTCATGGCACCGCCGAGTATGGCTCCAATGCTGCCGCCGGCCGTGATCACGCCGAACAGGCGGCGGCCCTGCTCGCGTGTATAGATGTCGGCCATGAAGCTCCAGAACACCGAGACGACGAACAGGTTGAAAACACTGAGCCACACGAAAAACACGCGGCCGAGCCCGACGTATTCGTTGGCGCCGTCGATGGCGCGCGAGAATACGACCCAGAAGATCAGGATGTTCGAAATGAAGAACAGGTAAACCCAAGGCAGGAAGACGCGTCTCGGGTAGCGCGATGCGACCCAGCCGAATATCGGAGACGCGATGAGCATCGTCACGAAGGTACCGATAAACAGATACGGTATGGTATCGGGGCCGCCGCCGACGGCCATTTCCTCACGCACCGGACGCAGGATGTAATAAGAGGACAATACGCAGAAAAAGTAGGCAAACGACCAGGCAACAGCCACGTATTCATGGCGCTCGAGGCCGAGGACCCTGCCGAACAGAAATGTGCGAAGCTTGTCGAGTGGGGCGGCGAGCATATCGGCCTTCTGGCGCCTGGCGAGGCGCCAATACTCACAGAAAAACCGACAAATGTCTTACAGGGGAAGAAATAATGGAAGCAATAGCGATCGTCACCGTACTGGCTTTGGCGCAGTTCATATACTTCTCGGTCCAGGTCGGCTCGATGCGGGGCAAGCACGGCGTCAAGGCGCCCGCAATCACAGGACACCCGGAATTCGAGCGTATGTTCCGCATCCAGCAGAACACGATGGAGCAGCTGGTCGCTTTCATTCCGGCGCTGTGGATGTTCGGCTGGCTCGTTAACCCGCTGTGGGGTGCCGGGCTTGGCGTCGTGTTCATTGTCGGGCGGTTCATCTACCGATCGGCCTACCTGAAAGATCCGGCCAGCCGCAGCAACGGATTTACCATCACCTTCTTGCCGACGGCCGTGATGCTCGTGTGGGTGCTCATCGACGCATCGTTGACGTATTTCTAGTGAACGGCCGGAAGGCAGGGGATTGATTCGGATCGCCCTGGCGCGATCCTCACCGCTTCGCGGCGCCTTCGGCGTCCAAAACGCTGGCGCGTTTTGTCGAACCAGCGGTCCGACTCCTCCACAGGAATTACAAAACAAACAAAAGACCCGCACAAGGCGGGTCCGTTGTTTGTTTGGTACTCCCTAGGGGATTGATCAAAACAGCCTCAGGGCTGTTTTGACCCTTCGGGCGCCTTCGGCGTCCAAAACGCTGGCGCGTTTTGTCGAACCAGCTGTCCGATTCCTCCACAGGAACTACAAAACAAACAAAAGACCCGCACAAGGCGGGTCCG
>JBFELT010000034.1:0-21412 GCA_041552015.1 Woeseiaceae bacterium | reverse complement strand
GCCAAGCAGGAAGGCCAGATCATCCTCTTTATCGACGAACTGCATACGGTGGTCGGCGCGGGCAAGGCAGAGGGCTCCATGGACGCCGGCAACATGCTCAAGCCGGCGCTGGCGCGCGGCGAACTGCACTGCGTGGGCGCCACGACGCTGGACGAGTATCGAAAATACCTCGAGAAAGATGCGGCGCTGGAACGGCGCTTCCAGAAGGTGCTGATCGAGGAGCCGACCGTTGAAGACACGATCGCCATATTGCGCGGCCTCAAGGAGCGCTACGAGGTGCACCATGGTGTCGAGATCACGGACCCTGCGATCGTCGCCGCGGCGACGCTGTCGCATCGATACATCAGCGATCGGCAGTTGCCGGACAAGGCAATCGATCTGATCGACGAAGCGGCATCGCGTATTCGCATCGAAATCGACTCCAAGCCCGAGGCGATGGACAGGCTCGAACGCCGCATCATCCAGCTCAAGATCGAGCGCGAGGCCCTGAAGAAAGAGTCGGATGACGCATCCGTAAAACGTCTCGAGGACCTCGAGGCAAGGCTCGACGAACTGGAAAGAGAGTTTGCAGACCTGGAGGAGGTGTGGAAGGCCGAGAAAGCGATGATGCAGGGCGCGGCGCAGATCAAGGAAGACCTCGAGCGCGCGAAGCTCGAATTCGACACGGCGCATCGTGCCAACGACCTCGCGCGCATGTCCGAGTTGCAATACGGGCGCATCCCGGAACTGGAGAAGCAGTTGCAGCAGGCAATGCAGGCCGAGCATGCGGAGACCACGTTGTTGCGCAATAACGTAACGGACGAAGAGGTTGCCGAGATCGTCTCCAAGTGGACCGGAATTCCGGTCAGCAAGATGCTCGAGGGCGAGAAAGAGAAATTGCTGCAGATGGAGTCCGAGGTTCAGCAGCGCGTCGTCGGGCAGGACGAGGCGGTCACCGTCGTGGCGAACGCAATTCGTCGTTCGCGTGCAGGCCTGTCTGATCCGCGGCGGCCCATCGGCTCCTTCCTGTTCCTGGGACCGACCGGTGTCGGCAAGACCGAGCTGACGAAAGCGCTCGCGAACTTCCTGTTCGACACGGACGAGGCGATGGTTCGCCTGGACATGTCCGAGTTCATGGAAAAGCACTCCGTGGCGCGGCTGATCGGTGCGCCGCCGGGCTACGTCGGCTACGACGAAGGCGGCTACCTGACCGAAGCGGTGCGGCGCCGGCCCTATTCCGTCATCCTGCTCGACGAGGTCGAGAAGGCGCATCCGGACGTGTTCAACGTGTTGTTGCAGGTACTGGATGATGGCCGCCTGACCGACGGGCAGGGGCGCACGGTCGACTTTCGAAATTCGGTTATCGTCATGACGTCCAATCTCGGGTCGCAGCTAATCCAGGAAATGGCGGGAGAGGAGAACTACGAGTCGATGAAGACGGCCGTCATGCACGAAGTCGGCAGCCATTTCCGGCCGGAGTTCGTCAATCGTATCGACGACGTCGTCGTGTTCCATCCACTGGGTCGCGAACATATCCGCAAGATCGTGGACATTCAGCTCGGCTACCTGCATGCGCGTCTGGCGGATCGCGACATACGCATCCACCTGTCGGAGGCCGCGCGCGACAAGCTGGCAGATGCCGGCTTCGACCCGGTTTATGGCGCGCGCCCGTTAAAACGTGCAATACAGCAGCAGGTCGAAAACCCGCTCGCGCAGGAAATCCTGCAGGGCAAGTTCAAGCCGGGTGATGTCATCGAAGTCGGCGTCACGGATGACAGGCTGGACTTCCGGAATGCGGCGTAATACAGAGGCGCGCTGCGAGCAAGGTGCCCGGGCGGGCTGAGACCCGCAAGCGACGGCAATTCAGCCGAAAAAAAAGGATCGCGCGCCAGCGCGCGATCCTGCGTTATTATCGTGAGCGATTACGGAGCAAAGACAAGAATGCCGATATACGAATACGCATGTACCCACTGCGAACACGCGTTCGATGAGCTACAGAAGGTCAGCGAGGCTGCACTGGTGCATTGTCCCAAGTGTGGCGAACCGTCGCTGCGCAAATTGTTGTCGGCGCCGAAGTTTCGCCTGAAGGGGCAGGGCTGGTACGAGACCGACTTCAAGACGGGTAACAAGCGCAATATTGCCGGCGACGGCGAGAAGAAGGCTGCCACCAAGTCGGACGAGACGCCGGCCAAAAAGGCCGATGAGAAACCGGCGACGAAGAAAGACGTCAAGGCGACTCCCGACAGCAAGGCCGGCACGCCTTGAGCTCGCGACCGTGAAGGGATTTCGCCGCTACCTGATCGCGGGCATCCTTGTGTGGGCGCCGCTGGCTGTGACCTACCTGTTGCTGAAATTCGCGGTCGGCATCATGGACAAGACGCTGAAATGGATACCGGCTTCCTGGCAGCCCGGAGTCTTGCTGCAGCAGCTTTTCCATACCGATGCCCCTGTCGAGATTCCCGGTCTCGGCGTGATCCTCGCGCTGGTTGTCCTGTTGTTGACCGGGGTGCTTGCGGCTAACTTCGTCGGACGGGCGTTTGTCGGCGGCTGGGAATCGCTGATGCATCGCATCCCGGTGGTCCGTTCGATCTACTCGGCGGCCAAGAATTTTGCCGAAATCGTGTTCTCCGACTCCAACCAGTCCTTCAAGAAGGTCCTGCTCATTGAGTATCCGCGCAAGGGTCTTTACAGTCTCGCGTTCCAGACGGCCGACGAGCTCGGTGAAGTGCAGGGCCGTACCGGCGAGGACGTGATCTGCTGTTTTGTTCCGACGACTCCGAATCCGACGTCGGGCTTCATTATCGTTGTACCGCGTCGGGATGCGACGGTACTGGACATGGAAGTCGATGAAGCCCTCAAGATGATCATCTCGCTCGGCGTCGTCGTCCCCAAATGGAAGAAAGCCAAGACCCGCGAACTGCCGTTCGATGTACCCGAGACGCAAAAGTAGCGTGGTATCTTTGGCCCTGCCATCCGTGAGCAGGGCAAGTTGATGTCGGATCTGTTCAGTGAACTAAAGCGGCGCAAGGTCTTTCGTGTCGCAGCCGTGTACGTCGTGGCATCGTGGCTGCTGCTGCAGGTAGCGGATGTGCTTGCGTCCATTCTCGAGTTGCCGACCTGGGCAGGCAAGCTGGTTTTTTTCGTGCTTGTGGTTGGCTTCGTTCCGGCATTGATCCTGGCATGGGCCTACGACCTAACCCCGGACGGCGTGTCCGTAACCGCAAATCGGGACGGCACCGCGGCGCGGGGCAACAGGACGCCGGTCGTGCTGGCAGCAATGTTGTTGCTGTTCGGCCTTGCGGCTGCGGCCTGGTGGTATTCCGGCAAGGACGCGCGCTGGGCGCACGATGTTGGCATTCCGCAGGTCGAGAAGTACGTGGACGCCGGAGATCTCGAAGCAGCCTATGCGCTTGCGAAAAAGGTCGAGGAGGTGCTTCCCCGCGACCCGGGCATGCTCGAGATATGGTCAACCTTCACCTGGAGGACTGCGATCCCGTCCTCGCCACCGGGTGCGGCGGTGTATCGCAGGCCGTATGAAGATCCCGATGCTGCCTGGCAGTACCTCGGTGTCACGCCGATTCACGAAACCAGGATACCTTTCGGCGCCTCGGTGCTGCGCTTCGATGCCAAGGGTCTCGTGCCCATGATGCGTGTCATCGGCGGTGGTTTGCGTGGCGGGGCCGAGTTGCTGGTCGAAGAACCGCCTTGGGCAGGATTCGCCAACGTGAATCCCGGCGGCTTCCGCCTGCATACGACAGAGTCGCTTCCGGCCGGCATGGTGCATGTACCCGGATGGCGGGAAGTCATTGATGGCAACGCCGTCGAGTTCCGCGACTTTTTTCTCGGCAAGTACGAAGTCACCAACGCCGAGTTCCAGGCATTCATCGATGCCGGCGGCTATCGGAGAAAAGACCTGTGGGAATACCCCTTCGTCGATGGCGCAACGACGCTGTCGTTCGACGATGCGATGGCGAGATTCGTCGATCGCACGGGCCGACGCGGTCCCGGTAACTGGGAAGGGGGAAGCTATGCCGAGGGAACAGCCGAGCTTCCGGTAACCGCGATCAGCTGGTACGAGGCTGCCGCCTACGCACGCTTTGCAGGCTTCGAGTTGCCGACCCTCGCGCATTGGCGTCGCGCATTGGCAACGGGGCTGCTGGCTTTCCAGATACCGGCGAGCAACATCAGCAGCACCGGACCTGTCACCGTGGGTTCGAGGGACGGCATTGGTTGGACGGGGACCTACGACATGGCGGGCAATGCCCGCGAATGGTGCTTCAACGAGGTCGATGAAGGTCAGCGCGTTATTGTCGGTGGCGGCTGGGACGACGATGCCTATGTTGTCGAAAACAGCGTTTCCGATCCGCATCGCCTGCCGCCGCTGGACCGATCGGCAACCAACGGAGTTCGCCTGATGTCGCGCAATGACGAGGCGGCAATACGAGAACTCGCCATGCGCCAGGTCGCCGTGATGGATCTGCTGCCAATTCCGGACCCCGTTTCCGACGAGGTTTTCGAGGTGAGGCGTCGCGACTTCGACTACGACCACACGCCGCTGAACGCGAAGGTCGAAGAAACGGTCGAGCTCCGCCACTGGCGGCGGCAGCGTGTTTCCATTGACGGCGAGCCTGGCGAGCAACGAATCGAGATTTATCTTTTTCTGCCCGACGGGCCCGCGACCCGCTACCAGACCGTCCTGCTGTGGCCCAGCGCCGGGCCGCAGTTCATGGATTCATTCGAGGACTACCACTTTAGCCTGGACTTTATTCTGCGAAATGGCCGTGCGGTCGCTTTCCCCATCCTGAATGGCACGTTCGACCGACGCTTGCCGGAAATGCCGGACTGGACAACGCATGCCGGCCGCAACCTCGCCGTCAGGCAAGTCCGCGAGTTTCGCCGCATGATCGACTACCTGGAAACGCGGCCGGATATCCAGGCTGACAAGATCGCGTATTACGGCAAGAGCTGGGGCGGCCGCATGGGCGCGATCGTCCTGGCCGTCGAACCGCGTATCAAGGTCGGGATACTGAACCAGGCGGGAATCAACGCGGGTGACCATCCGGACATCAACGTGGCGCATTTCCTGCCGCGCGTCGACGTGCCGGTGCTGCACTTCAGCGGGCGTTACGACACGGACTTTCGCTTCGAATCGTCATCGCGACCCTTTTTCGAACGGCTGGGCACAGCGGCGGCCGACAAGAAACACGTGCTGGCGGCGACCGGCCATTTTGTCCCGCAATCGGTAGTAACCGGCGAGACCCTGGACTGGCTTGACAGGTACCTCGGACCCGTAGACTAGGTTGCACCCCCGCGCGTCTAGCCGTACCATGCCGCCTCCTTTTTCGAGGGTTTTCCCCGGACTTTACGATGCGTAGTCACTATTGCGGAGAGATAGACGAGTCTCTCGTCGGCCAGGAGATCGAGGTTTGCGGCTGGGTGCACCGACGCCGCGACCACGGCGGCGTCATTTTCATCGATCTTCGTGACCGTGAAGGCCTGCTGCAGATCGTTTTCGACCCCGATCGTGCGGAGATTTTTGCCGAGGCCGAGCGCATTCGTTCCGAATACGTGCTCAAGGTCAAAGGCCTGGTTCGGCCGCGCCCCGAAGGCACGGTGAATCCGAACATGCGCACCGGGCAGGTCGAAGTGCTGGCCCATGAGCTCGAAACGCTGAACAGGTCGGAGACGCCGCCGTTCCATCATGACGAGCAGGCCAACGAAGACATCCGCCTGAAGTACCGCTACCTGGACCTGCGTCGCGAGAACATGCTTGGCAACCTGATGCTGCGTCACAAGGTGACGGTCGCGATGCGCAGTTTTCTGGACAGCCACGGATTCATCGACGTCGAGACGCCGATGCTGACGCGTGCGACGCCCGAGGGCGCTCGTGATTACATCGTTCCCAGTCGCACCAACCCCGGCAAGTTCTTCGCCTTGCCGCAATCACCGCAGATCTTCAAGCAGCTGCTCATGATGTCGGGGCTCGATCGTTACTACCAGATCGTGCGCTGCTTCCGCGATGAGGACCTGCGCGCGGATCGTCAGCCGGAGTTCACGCAGCTCGATGTCGAGATGAGTTTCGTGGACGAGGCCGCCGTCACCGGCACCATGGAAGAACTCGTGCGTTTCGTGTTCAGGGAAGCGCTCGATGTCGAATTACCCAATCCGTTTCCGCGCATGAGTTACGCCGAGGCGATGCAGCGCTTTGGTTCCGACAAGCCCGATCTGAGGATCAGCCTGGAACTGATCGAGGTGGCCGACCTGATGGAGTCGGTGGACTTCAAGGTGTTCGCCGGACCGGCCTCCGATCCGGAAGGCCGCGTAGCGGCGCTATGCGTGCCGGGCGGTGCGGGGATGAGCCGTAAAATCATCGACGACTACACGAAATTCGTCGGCCGCTACGGTGCCCGTGGCCTTGCCTACATCAAGGTCAACGATGTCGATGCCGGGCGGGACGGGCTGCAGTCGCCGATATTGAAGTTTCTGCCGGATGACGCCGTCAACGGCATCATCGAGCGCAGCGGCGCGAAGACCGGCGACCTGATCTTTTTTGGCGCCGACAAGGCGCGCGTCGTCAACGAGGCACTCGGTGCGCTGCGTATCAAGGTCGGTGAGGATCGCGGGCTTATCGAGGAAGGCTGGCGGCCCCTGTGGGTGGTCGACTTCCCGATGTTCGAAAAAGACGAGAAAAGCAAGCGATGGACCGCGTTGCATCATCCCTTCACGGCGCCCAGCATCGGCGATGCGAACGCGCTGCGCGCCAATCCGGGCGAGGCGCTTTCACGCGCCTACGACATCACGCTGAATGGCTCCGAGATTGGCGGCGGCTCGATTCGAATTCACGACCAGCAGATGCAGGCGGCGGTGTTCGAACTGCTCGACATCAGCGAAGAAGAAGCGGAAGAGAAATTCGGTTTCCTGTTGCGCGCGCTGCAATACGGTTGTCCTCCGCACGGCGGCATCGCTTTCGGTCTCGATCGTATCGTCATGCTGATGGCCGGCGCCGAAAGCATTCGCGACGTGATTGCGTTTCCAAAGACGCAGACAGCCAGCTGTCCGCTCACCAACGCGCCAGGCGAAGTCTCCGCTGAACAGCTGAAGGAAACCGGCATTCGGCTGCGGGCGCCGCGAACGGAATGACCCCGGGCGACACGGTCGTCTGCGTACACGGCTTCTGGTCGCACGGCACCGGCATGTACCTCATCAAGCGCCGGCTCGAACGAGAGTTCGGTTTTCGCGCGCTCCTGTTCAGCTATCCTTCGGTACGCGGCTCGCTCGACGAAAATGCGGCCGCCCTGTCGCTTTTCATCCGCGAACAGGAAATCGATCGTGTGCACATTGTCGGCCACAGCCTCGGCGGGGTGCTGGCGCTGCGCATGGCGGCCAACGACTCGGATGCCTTGCCCGGCCGCATTGTCTGCCTCGGTTCTCCGCTGACCGGGTCCCGGGCCGCCGACTATCTGCGCGCCCGGGTCTGGGCCGAGGACATCATTGGTCGCTCCCTGTCGGCGGGGGTTATCGAGACTGCGGCCAGCGAATGGGCCAGCCACGTCTGCGAGCAACGCGAAATCGGCGTGATTGCCGGCAACGTGCCGCTGGGTTTTGGCCGGCTGGTCGCGAATTTCCAGGAAGACAACGATGGCTCCGTTGGCGTCTCGGAGACGCGTCTTGCGGGTGTCGCCGATCATCTCGTCATGCCCGTCAGTCACAAGGGCATGCTGGTCTCTGCGGCTGTAGCGGATCAGGCGGGCTCGTTCTTGAAGCGCGGCGAGTTCCTGCGCGATAGTTAAGGAAAAAATCAGCTTGCCATCAGGCCTCCGCGGGCCTAATTTGCTCGAATGGCAGAACCGTGTTTCGTCCGCCTCGGAGCGATCAACATGAACTACAAAGGTCTAGCGTCTCTCTTGCTGCTGTCTTTTCTGATTGGCGGCTGTTCCTCGTTTGCCGGTCTCAGCGGCGAGTCGCGGCGGGGCGTCTCCAGCAGCCTCGTTGACTACCTGTATCCGAAAGGCCAGGTACCGCCCGAGGTGCAGGATGCGATCCCCTACCTCGAGCTGCCGCTGCGCGTCGGGATCGCCTTCGTGCCGAGCCAGGCCGGTGCCAGTACGATTTCCGAGGCGACCAAGATACAGCTGCTGGAAAACGTCAAGGCCGAGTTCGCCGATCGTCCCTACATCGAATATATCGAGGTGATACCGGACACCTATCTGCGCTCCAGCAACGGCATTTCCGGCATGCAGCAGGTTGCGCGCCTTTACGGCGTCAAGGTGATGGCGCTGGTTTCCTACGACCAGGTTGCCATGAGTGAGGATAACCCGAGCTCGTTCTTGTACTGGACGATCGTCGGCGCCTATACGATCAAGGCAACGTCCAACGAGGTGCAGACCTTCGTCGACACCGCCGTGTTCGATGTGAATACGGCGCAACTGCTGTTTCGCGCGCCGGGTATCGACAAGATGTCCGGCCGTTCGACGCTGGTCGAAAGCAGCGAAGTGGTGCGCAAGACGCGTGACGCGAGTTTTGCGAATGCCATGGGGAGCATGACGCAGAACCTGGCGATGGAACTGGATCGATTCCGTGAACGCGTCAAGCAGAATCCGGCGGTCGCCGAGGTCAAGTGGAAACAAGGCTCAGGTGGCGGTTCGATGGGATGGCTGTTGCTCGGCTTGCTGGGCCTGTATGCCAGCAGGCGGTCTTACTCCAGGTTCTTCAGCTTGTAGAGGGCGTCCAGCGCCTCGCGCGGCGTCATGGCATCCGGATCGAGTGCCGCGAGGGCGACGCGCAGCGTCTCGTCCGGCGCGGCATCCGCAATGCTCAGGTCCAGCTGGCCCTGCGGGTTGTTTACCTGCACGGCCTGCTGCGACTCGAGCGTTTTCAAATAGCGTCGGGCGCGGCCAATAACCTCCTTCGGCACGCCGGCGAGCGAGGCCACCTGCAGGCCGTAGCTCTGGTTCGCCGGACCGGGCCTGACGGCGTGCAGGAAGACCAGCCGTCCACCGTGCTCGGTGGCGTCGAGGTGCACGTTGTCGCAAGCCGCGATTTCCCTGGCGAGCGCCGTGAGCTCGAAGTAGTGGGTCGCGAACAGCGTGAATGCCCGGACCTTCTCGCCCATGTGGTGGGCGGCGGCCCAGGCGAGTGAGAGACCGTCGAAGGTGCTCGTGCCGCGGCCTATTTCGTCCATCAGGACAAGACTCTGCTCGCTCGCGTTGTTGAGGATGGTTGCCGTTTCGGTCATTTCGACCATGAATGTCGAGCGGCCCCCGGCAAGATCGTCCGATGCGCCGATGCGGGTGAATATCCGGTCGACAGGGCCGACGCGCAAGCTGTCCGCAGGCACGAAGCTGCCGATATGCGCCAGGATGACGATCAGGGCGGTCTGCCGCATATACGTCGATTTGCCGCCCATGTTGGGGCCCGTAATCACCATCAGGCGGCGGTCCTTGCCGAGCGACAGGTCGTTGGCAATGAACGGCGTGTCGATGACCTGTTCCACGACCAGGTGCCGGCCAGCCGATATCTCGATGCAGGGTTCCTCGGCGATTTCCGGTTTCGACAGATCCAGCGCCACCGCGCGCTCGGCAAAGCAGCTCAGCACGTCCAGCTCTGCGAGCGCGGCGGCTGTCGCCTGCAGGGGGGCCAGGACCTCGTGAAGCAGGTCGAGCAGCTGATCGTAGAGAAACTTCTCCCGAACGAGGGCGCGCTCGCGGGCACCGAGTACCTTGTCCTCGAACGCCTTCAGCTCGGGCATGATGTAGCGCTCGGCGCCCTTCAGCGTTTGCCGGCGGACGTACTCGACGGGCGCCCTGTCGGCCTGGGTCTTGCTGATCTCGATGTAGTAGCCGTGCACCCGGTTGTAGCCGAGTTTCAGCGTGGCAATACCGGTGCGCTCGCGTTCCCGCGATTCCAGGTCGACGAGATACTGATCGGCGTTCTCGGCAATCGTGCGCAGGTCGTCGAGTTCTTCGTCGTAAGCGGAAGCGATGACGCCGCCGTCGCGAATCAGCATGGGCGGACTGTCGACGATGGCTTTCTCGAGCAGCCGATGCTGCGGCTTGTGATCGCCGACCTGTTCGGACAATTCCTGCAACAGCGGCGACTCGACGGCTGCGAGCTGACGACGCAGTTCAGGCAGCCGCGAGAGTGCCTCGGAAAGCTGGCGCAGGTCCCGCGGCCGCGCGGAGCGCAGGGCAACGCGCGAGAGGATGCGCTCCACGTCGCCAATCCCGTGCAGCAGCGTCTGCAGGCTGTCGGTGGCGGCAGCGCTGATCATGGCATCGATCGCCTGGTAGCGAGCCATGAGAACCGCCCTGTCGCGGATCGGGCGCTGAATCCAGCGCCGCAGGAGACGGCTGCCCATAGCCGTCTGGCAGCGATCCATCACACCCGCCAGGGTGTGCTCGTGCATGCCGCTCATCGACACTTCGAGTTCCAGGTTGCGTCGCGTCGGTCCGTCCATAATGACCGCGTCATCCGGCAGCTCTACGCTGATGGACTGCAGATGCGGCAGGGCCGACTTCTGCGTGTCGGACACGTACTGCAGCAGCGCGCCGGCTGCCGAGACGCCGTGCACAAGGGTCTCGCAGCCGAAACCAGTGAGATCCCGTGTGCCGAACTGCTTGCAGAGCAGGCGGCGCGCGCTGTCGAGTTCGAAATGCCAGGGTGGTCGCCGTGTCAGGCGAATACGCTCATCCAGCCCCGCCGCGGCTGACTGATCCTCGTCGATGATCAGTTCCGCCGGGCGTAAACGTTCAATCTCGCCCAGCAGGGACTCCGAATCGGGCACTTCGGTCAGACGGAAGCGTCCGGCGGAGAGATCCAGCCAGGCGATGCCGATCCGGTCGTCACCGCGGACAACCGCAGCCACGACGTTGTCGCGACTGGCCGATAGCAGGGCCTCATCCGTGAGAGTGCCCGGCGTGACGACCCGCGTCACCTTGCGCTCTACGGGTCCCTTGCTGCTTGCCGGATCACCGATCTGCTCGCAGATGGCGACCGACTCGCCTTTGCGCACCAGCTTGGCGAGATAGCCTTCGACGGCGTGATAGGGCACGCCGGCCATCGGGATGGCGTTGCCGCCGGATTTGCCCCTGGACGTCAGCGTGATGTCGAGCAGCGCCGCCGCCCGCTTCGCGTCCTCATAGAACAGCTCGTAGAAATCGCCCATGCGATAAAACACGAGCATGTCGGGGTATTCGGCCTTGATGCCGAGGTACTGGCGCATCATGGGCGTGTGGACGGCGGTGACTTCGGCTTTCATTTCCTGTTGCTGCGGCAGCGCGTTTCTTTTTGTAGGAGCGCGCCCTGGCGCGCGAATGTAATATAGACGCGTGAAAATACTGCATGTCGAAACCGGGCGCCATTTTTTGGGCGGGCCGCAGCAGCTTGTCTACCTGATCAACGCCTTACAGGAGCGCGGCCACGACAACACGCTCGTCTGTCCGCCCGATTCGGGGATCAACAACGTCGCCCGCGCGGCTGGCATCCGCGTGCAGAACCTGTTCTGCGCCGGCGACCTCGACCTGCCTTTCGCCTACCGCCTGTCGCAGTACCTCAAGGAAACCCGGCCCGATATCGTGCACTGCCACAGCCGGCGCGGGGCCGATATCCTGGGCGGCCTCGCCGCGAGCTTCGCCGACATCCCCACCGTGGTCTCACGGCGTGTCGACAACACCGAGATGCGCCTGGTGGCGGCGTTGCGCTACCGGCCGTTCAAAAAGGTGATTGCTGTTTCCTCCGCGATTGCCGACGTGCTCCGCGACCGTGGCGTGGAGGCGGAGCGGCTCGTCGTGATACGCGATGCGGTCGACGTCAGCGTTTTCGACGCCAGGCCGGACTGCGAGACGTTTCGCGACGAGTTTGCTATCGACGATGCGGACTTCGTGATCGCTGCGGCGGGCCAGCTGATTCCGCGCAAGGGGCACCAGTACCTGCTGCAGGCTGTTTCCGACCTGCGTGCGCGTTTCCCGAGGCTCAGGCTGGTGCTGTTCGGGGAAGGCTATCTCAACAACCAGTTGCGGGCACAGGCCGCCTCCCTGCAAATGGGCGATGTCGTGCAGTTCGCCGGTTTCCGCGACGATCTGGACAGCTTTCTCGCCTGCTTCGACCTGTTCGCGCATCCGGCGCTGGCCGAGGGGCTCGGCGTCTCGGCGCTCAAGGCATCGGCGGCACGGCTGCCGGTCGTCGGCTTCGCGGCCGGCGGCATGGTCGAGGCCGTGGCCCACGAACAGACGGGGCTCCTGGTTGACCCCGGGGACAGCGAGGCACTGGCCGCCGCCATCGCCCGGCTGATCGAAAATCCGGATCTGCGGCGACAATTCGGCGATGCCGGACGGCGCCGCATGCTCGAGGAGTTCTCGATCGAGACGATGGCTGACAAACACGTCGCGCTTTACGAGGTCGTACTCGGTGGCTGATCATCAGGCAATACTCGAGTTGTCTGCGTCGCTCGTCGCGGACCTCGCCCTGACGGGCAAAACGGTGGCGACCGCCGAGTCTTGCAGCGGTGGCTGGATCGCGAAAGCGATCACCGACGTCGCGGGAAGCTCGCAGGTATTTGGCTATGGTATCGTCAGTTATTCGAATGACGCCAAGGAGTCACTCCTGGGGGTCAACGGCGCGACGCTCGACGGCAACGGCGCGGTCAGCGGCGCGGTCGTCGAGGAAATGGCAAGCGGCGTTATCGAATTGAGCGGCGCGGATATCGCCGTCGCGGTCAGCGGCGTTGCCGGCCCCGGTGGCGGCAGCGAGGAAAAGCCGGTGGGCACCGTCTGGTTCGCATGGGCCGTGCGGCAGGGCAAGGAACTGAGGATCAGCTCCGAATGCCGACATTTCGGCGGTGACAGGGACGAAGTGCGTGCGCTCACCGTCAGCTGTGCCCTGCAGGGCGTAAGAGAGCGAATTTCGTAAATGGGAACCCGGCGAATTTTTTTCGCGCTTTGGCCGGACGACCGTCAGCGCGATCGCCTTCGCGACATCGTCAATTCGGTTGCGAAGACGGTCGAGGGCAAGGTGGTCGACCGTCGCGACTGGCACATTACGCTGGCTTACATCGGCGAGTTCCCGGAGGCGCAGCTGCCGGGTCTGCTGGCGCGTGCGTCGGAAATCGAGGTAAAGCCGTTCCGGCTGAGCTTCGACCGCCTCGAGTTCTGGCCGAGACCGAAGATCGCCTGCATGGTTGGCAACACCGTCCCGGCCGATCTGCAGGACCTGATTGTGGACCTTCATCGACTGATGCAGGATTTCGGTGTCATGCCCGAAGACCGCAGCTTCCGGCCGCACATCACCGTCGTTCGAAACGCCCGGACCTTTACGACCGAGCGATTGACGCAGCGGGTCGCCACCGAGTGGTCGGGCTTCGAATTGCTCGAGTCTCTGGCGGGTCCGGGCGAGGTGCACTACCGTCCGCTTAAACAATAGCTTCCGGCAGTTTCTTACAGTTTTTTGGTGCTTTGCCCAGAATAAAGATGCGCCAGAGGCTCCCATTGGCGCGGCTTTCATGGAATAATACTGTTTATATCAACAGTAATCTCAACTTCAACCGGATGGCGGCAAATTATGGACGAAAACAGAAAGAAAGCACTCGCTCAGGCCTTGGGGCAAATCGAAAAGCAGTTTGGCAAGGGTTCCGTCATGCGCATGGGAGACGGCGGTGTCATCAGGGACATCGAGGTCGTATCGACCGGCTCCATCGGGCTGGACGTAGCCCTGGGTGTCGGTGGATTGCCCAGGGGCCGCGTCGTCGAGATCTACGGTCCCGAGTCATCCGGCAAGACAACGCTGACGCTGCAGGTCATTGCCGAGGCGCAAAAACTGGGCGGCACGGCCGCGTTCGTTGACGCCGAGCATGCGCTGGATCCCGGCTATGCCGAAAAACTGGGCGTCAACGTCGATGAGCTGCTGGTCTCCCAGCCGGATACCGGCGAGCAGGCGCTGGAGATTACCGACATGCTGGTTCGCTCGGGCGCGGTCGACATCGTCGTCGTCGACTCGGTGGCGGCGCTCACGCCGAAGGCCGAGATCGAAGGCGAAATGGGCGACTCGCACATGGGCCTGCAGGCACGGCTCATGTCGCAGGCGCTCAGAAAGCTGACGGCAAACATCCAGCGCTCCAACACGATGGTGATCTTCATCAACCAGATTCGCATGAAGATCGGCGTCATGTTCGGCAGCCCGGAGACCACGACGGGCGGCAATGCCCTGAAGTTCTATTCTTCGGTACGCCTGGATATCCGTCGCATCGGGGCCATCAAGAAGGGCGATGAGGTCATCGGCAACCAGACGCGCGTCAAGGTGGTCAAGAACAAGGTATCGCCACCGTTCAAGCAGGCGGAGTTCGAGATCCTGTACGGCCACGGCATCTCGCGTTATGGCGAGGTGATCGATCTCGGCGTGCAGCACGGCATCGTCGACAAGGCCGGTTCCTGGTACAGCTATGGCGACGACCGCATCGGGCAGGGCAAGGAAAACGTGCGCGAGTTCCTGAAGAACAACCCGCAGATGGCCGAAGAGATCGAACACAAGATTCGGGCCAAGCTGCTGCCGAAGACGGTGAAAGTATCGGCTGAGGCTGCCGACGACGAGGCGGTCGCCAAGGAAGCGTGACAGCCGCGATAGCAGATGAGAGCCGTACACGAAGAAATCGACGATCTTCTTTCCGATGCGAAGGAAGATCGCTTTTCGTCCCCCGTTGAAGCCCGCAAGAAAGCCATGGACTTCCTTGCCCGTCGCGAATACGGCCAGCAGGAACTCATCGACAAGCTGTCGGGCAGGGGATTCGATCGCGACATTGCCGGGCAGGTCGTCCTTGCCCTGACAAACGATGGTCTGCAGAGCGACCAGCGCTTTGCGGAGAGCTTCGCGCAGTCTCGAATCAACCAGGGGAAAGGGCCGGTCCGCATTCGCCAGGAGCTCCTGCAACGCGGTATCCAGGCGGGCTCGATCGAGCTGGCCATCGAACAGGCAGGCGCCAACTGGTATGCGCTGGCTCGTGAAATTCGACAAAAGAAGTTCGGCCGGCGGCAAGCGGCTGATTTCAAGGAGAAAGCCCGGCAGATGCGGTTCCTGCAATACCGCGGTTTCGAGCCGGATCAGATACAGTCTGCGTTCGCCCACGACAACAAGCAGGTCGACAATTAAGTCTTAATACCCGGGCACAAACCCCGTAAACTAGCCGGTTTGAATTCCCGAGACCCGGTCCCGATATCCCCTCAATGAAGACCATGACGAGCAATGAGCTGCGCCAGGCGTTCCTGGATTTCTTTCGTGAGCACGGCCATGAGGTCGTCGCGAGCTCGCCGCTCGTGCCCGGCAACGATCCGACACTGCTATTTACGAATGCTGGCATGGTTCAGTTCAAGGACGTGTTTCTCGGCGATGACAAGCGCAGCTATAACCGCGCCGTGACGTCCCAACGTTGCGTCCGCGCCGGCGGTAAACACAACGATCTCGAGAACGTCGGCTACACGGCGCGCCATCACACCTTCTTCGAGATGCTGGGCAACTTCAGCTTTGGTGACTATTTCAAGCGCGAAGCGATCCGGTACGCCTGGGATTTCCTGACCGGGACGCTGGGCTTGCCCGAGGATCGCCTGTGGGTGACTGTCTTCGAGGACGACGACGAAGCCGCCGACATCTGGCTCAAGGAAATGAAGATCGATCCGAAACGCTTCACGCGCATGGGTGAGAAAGACAACTTCTGGGCGATGGGTGATACCGGTCCCTGCGGTCCCTGCAGCGAGATCTTTTTCGATCACGGGGCGGATGTGCCGGGCGGCCCGCCGGGATCCCCGGACGAGGACGGCGACCGCTACGTCGAGGTGTGGAACCTTGTATTCATGCAGTTCGACCGCTCGGCCGATGGAGTGATGAAGCCCCTGCCCAAGCCGTCGGTGGACACCGGCATGGGTCTCGAGCGTATCGCCGCCGTCATGCAGCAGGTTCACAGCAACTACGAGATCGACCTTTTCAGGCACATCATCCAGGCGACGGCTGATCTGCTGAATGTACCGAACGACGGGTCGAGCTCGTTGAACGTGATCGCGGATCACATTCGGGCGTGCTCGTTTCTTATCGTCGATGGGGTTCTGCCGGGCAACGAAGGCAGGGGCTACGTGTTGCGCAGGATCATTCGACGCGCCATCCGTCATGGCAAGAAACTCGGCACAGACGCGTTGTTCTTTCACAAACTCGTGGCACCGCTGGTCGAGGAGATGGGCGATGCTTATGCGGAGCTCGTCAAGGCGCAGGCACACGTCGAAAAGGTGCTTGAAAAAGAAGAGCGCCGCTTTGCAGAGACTCTCGACCAGGGCATGGACATGCTCGAGTCGGCGATCGGCGAAATCAAGGGCAAAGAGATACCCGGCGACATCGTGTTCAGGCTATACGATACCTACGGTTTCCCGGTGGACCTGACCGCCGACATCGCACGCGAGCGCGGATTGACGATCGACGAGAAGGGATTCGAGTCAGCGATGGAAGAGCAGCGCGAGCGGGCGCGTGCGGCCAGCAAATTCGGCACGACGGACAGCGGGGCGCTCAAGACCGATGCGGAAACGAATTTCCTCGGCTACGACGGTACCGACGGCTCGAGCGAGATTATCGCGCTTTTTGCAGATGGCAAGGCGGTCAACTCACTGAGCGCGGGCGATGAAGGCGCCGTCGTATTGTCATCCACGCCGTTTTACGCCGAGAGCGGCGGCCAGGTCGGCGACGCCGGCATCCTGGTCGAGGGCGGCAAGCTGTTCCGGGTCGACGATACACAGAAGAGCGGCAAGGCGAACGTTCATTTCGGCTGCGTCGAGCAGGGCGAACTCAAGGTCGGTGACAGCGTTGACGCCGTCGTCGATGCGGACCGCCGGCAGGCCATTCGCCTGAACCATTCTGCGACACATCTGATGCATGCGGCGCTAAGGCAGGTGCTGGGTGATCACGTTTCGCAGAAAGGCTCGCTGGTCGCACCGGACAAACTGCGTTTCGATTTCTCGCATTACGAAGCGGTGACCAGCGAGCAGCTGCAGGAAATCGAGGACCTCGTGAATGCGGAGATCCGCAAGAACGTCGCTGCGGATACGCGACTGATGAGCTATGACGATGCCATCGAGTCGGGGGCGATGGCGCTGTTCGGCGAGAAGTACGGCGACAAGGTGCGCGTGCTAACACTAGGCGATTTCTCGGTCGAACTGTGCGGTGGCACGCACGTAGACCGCACGGGCGACATCGGCGTGTTCAAGATCGTATCCGAAGGCGGCGTTGCCTCCGGTGTGCGCCGCATCGAAGCAGTCACCGGCGAGGGTGCGCTGGCCTGGATCGACAACAACCAGCGCACGCTGAACCAGCTCGCCGGGCTGTTGCGCAGTCAGCCGGAACAGGCAGCGTCGAGAGTCGAGCAGCTGCTGAAGCGCGGCAAGGAACTCGAGAAGGAGCTGGCCGCGGCGAAGCAGGCACTGGCCACCGGTGGCTCATCGGATCGCAGTGAGAACGTGCAGGAAGTCGCCGGTATCAAGGTGCTGGCGACGCGTATGGACGGCGCGGATGCCAAGACGCTGCGCGACGCGGTTGACCGCTTCAAGGACAAGCTGCAGAACGCGGTAGTGGTACTAGGCTCAGTCGACGAGGGCAAAGTGCGTCTCGCGGCCGGGGTCACCAAGAACAACACGGACAGGATTCGGGCCGGAGATCTCATCAAGCCCGTAGCGGCGCTGGTGGGCGGTACCGGCGGGGGGCGCCCCGATTTCGCACAGGCAGGCGGAACCGACGCCGCAATGCTCGACCAGGCCCTGGCATCTGTGCCGGCATGGGTCGAAGAGCACATGGCCGGCTAGTGCCGGGCCTGTCGATTGGCTGCCACGGTCTTATTTGCTCACATAGGGGCACATCGAGCCGGAATCGGCTAGTATTACAACAGTTTAAGGAAGTTCGACGCGCAAAAAGAACGGGGCTGGAGCCCCGCCAGGCAGGAGTAGGATGTCATGCTGATTCTGACGCGACGCGCTGGTGAGACGGTAATGATCGGGAGCGATATCACGATCACCGTCTTGGGGGTCAAGGGAAATCAGGTCCGTATAGGGATCAACGCACCTAAAGACGTCGCAGTGCACCGGGAAGAAATCTACGAGCGAATTCAGAGTGAACAGGCCGCAGAGGCTGCGGCCGGCACGGATCGGCCGGAAACGGCGGATTAGCTTGAAAACAGCTTTACCTCAACTGGCACGGACAGTAATATGTCGGGCCTTTCGGGCGGGTCCCTTGGCCGGTCCTGAAATACGGAGAGATGGCTGAGTGGTCGAAAGCGCTCCCCTGCTAAGGGAGTAAGGGCTAATACCCCTTCGAGGGTTCGAATCCCTCTCTCTCCGCCACAACATTTTTTGCAGGAGCGGCCAATGGCCGCAATGAAAAGACCAAGCGCCCGTAGCTCAGCTGTATAGAGTACTCGGCTACGAACCGAGCGGTCGGGAGTTCGAATCTCTCCGGGCGCGCCAAAAAAGACAAAGGGTCCCCATCGGGGGCCCTTTTTCTTTTTCAGCCTCGCAAGAGTTCGAACTGAGCAGCCCGAAGGGCTGCGTTCGCACCGAGGAGGCCTCAGGCCGACGACAGGCCGACCGCAGGGAGGCCCATCTCTCCGGGCGCCTTCTCACTTCGAATTCATGATATACCTCGGTCGTGGGCCAGATCACCTCATTGTTCATTCATAAGGTCATTGCCCAGGCCGATGACAGCCTGGACAAGCGCAGCTTTCTCGAATCTGTTGGCGTCGATCCTGATGCGCCGATCGACCCGCGGATAATGGTTGCTTCAAGCGACTATTACGAGTTCTTCGCAAGCCTCGCGCGTGCAGATCCCAACGGACAGGAATTGCCGCTCAGGACCGGCGCAACGATGCGCTGTGAGGACTACGGCGTCTTCGGGCTGGCCTGGAAGTCGGCCACCAATCTCCGAGGTTCCTGTGAACGCGCCGCGCGCTATGCGAGGGTGCTTACCAGCGTCACCAGCTACGAGATCCGCGAAGCGGACGAGGGCGTCTACATGTATTTGCACCGCGACGGGGATCGGTCGAAGCTGGGGCTGCGACTGTCCAACGAAGCGTCGATCGCAAGCATTGCCGCGATCTGCCAGGAGGTCTCGACAGGTACTTTCCAGCCGCTGGCGATCTACTTCAGGCACGAGGTGCCGGGTTCGGCGGCAGCCCATGAGCAGCACTTCGGCTGTCCGGTCCATTTCGGGACGGAAATAGACGCACTCCTGATCTCTCACGAAATCATGCGCGCCCCTAACCGGGTGGGCGACCCGAGCATCGTGAAATTTTTCGACACGCACCTCGAGGAGGAGCTGTCGAAATTCGATGACGATGCCTCGCTGGAGCGCCGCGTGCGCCTTCGGGTGTCCCAGTCGCTCAGCCAGGGCATACCGACGCTCTCGGACATTGCCAGTTACTTCGGCATGAGCGGGCGAACGCTGCAGCGCCGGCTGGCCGACCGTGGCTACTCGTACCAGGCGCTCGTTGACGAGTCTCGCCGCGAACTCGCCGAACGACTGCTGAAAGAGACTGAATACCCGCTCGCCGAGGTCGCGTTCCTGACCGGCTTTTCCGAACAGAGCGCATTCAACCGCGCTTTCAAGCGCTGGGCGGGACAAACGCCGCGGTCTTTCCGCATCAAGGCGTAATCCTGGGTTACCCGGTTTGGCGATTGGCGCGTCGCGTCAATAGACCGGCGTCCTCTGTCAAGAACCAAAAGCAAAGAACCACGATGATTGGCCTGCACACCAACTCAACAGGAGCAAGTCATGTCATCGACAAATACCAAAGACACTGCAGCGGGGGGGTTGATCCTCGTGCTTGGCGCAACTGGCAAGACCGGCCGGCGGATTGTGGAGAGCCTGGAAGCCAGCGGTTTTCCGATCCGACGGGGGTCGCGTTCGGCATTTCCGTCTTTCGACTGGAACAACGAGGCCAACTGGGACGATTGCCTGGCTGGTGTCGAGGCCGTGTACATAAACTATGCCCCGGACCTGGCGATACCTGGCGCAGCGGATTCGATCCAGGCGTTCGTTGACCGGGCCAGGCAACACGGCGTCACGCGCCTGGTCTTGCTGTCGGGCCGCGGCGAAGAAGAAGCCCAGGCCTGCGAACGCATCGTACAAGATAGCGGCGTCGACTGGACGGTGGTCCGGGCCAGCTGGTTCAACCAGAACTTCTCCGAGGGCGCGTTCGTGGAGATGGTGCAGGGCGGCCGGATTACGTTGCCGGCGGTCGATACGCCGGAGCCCTGGGTCGACGTCGACGATATTGCGGATGTTGTAGTCGCCGCTCTCACCGAGCCCGGGCACGCCTTCGAGATCTACGAGGTGACCGGACCGCGACTGCTGACGCTCGCCCAGGTCGCTGACGAGATCGCCAGCGCAAGCGGCCGCGACATCGCATACGTCCCGGTTCCCCATGACGCGTTCGTTAGCGAGATCGCTGCGTCCGGCGCACCGAAAGACGTCGTCTGGTTGCTGGACTATCTTTTCGCCACCGTACTTGACGGCCGCAATGCCTACCTGACCGATGGTGTACAGCGTGCGCTGGGGCGGCCGCCGCGAGACTTTTCCGACTTTGCACGCGCGATTGCGGCGACAGGGGCATGGAGGGCGATTGCGTAATGCCCTTACCCCTTACCCTTCTAACGGAGACTGAAAATGACAAAGAACGACGTAAGAACGAGCGTTTACAGCTCATACGGAACCCGGGGGTTGTTGCTCGCGAGCGGACTGATCGCCGCAGGCATCGCGGCGACGATCCTCTTTGCCCCAGGCGCCTTTTACGGGAGCCATGGGATCGAGATCGGCACCAATGTGAGTCTGGCCAATGAGTTGAAAGCACCGGCGGGTCTGTTGCTCCTGGCAGGCTTCCTGATGATGGCCGGCGTATTCAAGTCGGAGCTTGCTACCGCGTCACTGGCCACGGCGGCCGCGGTCTACCTGTCGTACGGCCTGTCCCGTGTCTTGAGTATGGCCATTGACGGAGTTCCGCATGGTGGGCTCGTCAGTGCCGCGGCGATCGAGATCGTTATCGGGGGAATTTGCCTCGTGGATCTGCTGCGCCATCGAAAAACGACCAGCGTACGTCAGGTTGGCGCCGGAGGCGTTTGGTTCGAAAGCGCAGAGGAGGATGCAGTTTGATTTCCCTCATCGCGGCTCCGGCGTCGCCCCGGTCATGCCTGGAGTCGTTGCCAAAGAAACGATACACCGCCGAAGACATCATTCACAAATTGCGTGAGGTCGATGTACTACCTACCCAGAGCTGCAGCGTTGCCCGGGTTTGTAAGCAACTCGGTATCGTCGATAAGACGTACTACCGCTGGCGCAAGAACTTCGGCCACTCAGAGCGGCGCATTTGCATAGCGCTGGGCATCTCCAGAAACACGGTTCGCTACGAGCCACAGCCACGAGACGATGG
>JBFELT010000033.1:0-21800 GCA_041552015.1 Woeseiaceae bacterium | reverse complement strand
AATTTTCTCCGTGTCGGGTACCCGCAGGTGAGTATATACAACAATTCCAAAAAATCCAGAAAGTTACCCTCACTTTTGACGACCGGATTTCGGACGTCTTGGAGACCTTCGGCACGTCGGCAAGACGAGAGACGGATTGTCTGCCGCGCACGATCGGCGAGCCGACAAAAATCGGACTGCCGCAAACCGCAAGATGCGAAATCAAAAATCGCGGATCGAACGAAGTGAGCCCTTGCAATTCAGGCCGTGCAACGTTGGCGAATGTTGCTCGGGAGCGGAGGCCAAGCCGAAAAAATTCGCTGGAAACAGGGGATGAACAGCTTTCAGTCAGCCTCGCTGATGACGTCATAAAGCCGTATATCCCATACATTTGGGGATATTTTCTCGATTTTCTGGCAGGCGAAAGCGACGCCGATGAGTTTCGGGCGTAACCAGTGTCGTCGATATCTCAGGAACGAAAAGCAACGGTCGTAGTAGCCGCCGCCCATGCCGATACGGTTATTGTTTTCATCGAACGCAACGGTCGGCGTTATCACCAGGTCCAGGTCGCGCGGTTGAATTGTCTCGCCCGTTTCCGGCTCCCAGAGGCCGAACGAATTCCTTCGCAATGTCGTTTCCGGTCGAATTTCCCGAAACGACATTTCTCGCCGGGAGCGCAAAACGGGAACAAAAATGCGCTTATTTGCGCGCCATGCGCGCTCGATTACGCTCAGGGTGTCGACTTCGTCTTCCATTGGAAGATAACTGGCGACCGCATGGGCCGCGAAAAATTCGCGATTACGCAACACGCGACTGCAGATTATTGATGAGGACGTGGCGCGTGCGTCGGGGCACATTTCGCGCCGCGCAAGCAGCGCCTTGCGCCGAAGATCTTTCATTAGGAGGCGCCTCCCGCCTGTGCCGTTACAAACCTTTGCTCTCGAACCGGAGCAAAAGGTGGGGTCAGCCGTGGTCGCAACAGGCTAACCGCCGAAGCGGTTGTGCACATATGCTCCCGACAGTGCGCGACCCCGATGTAGAAAGTTAGGGTCGAAAGGTTTCCAGGTCGGTATCGAACACCGCAGGAGACGCCAATTCTTTGTCTGTGTCACTCTAATAAAGGCCAAACTTCAAAGGTCGAGTTGTTGTGTTCCGCTAAGAACATGGTCGACCCGGTCGGAAATCAACTTGAGACGGTTACTGATTCCTCCTTCGAGCTCCTGGTCACGTGCCTTCGCATGCAGCAGGTCATTGGCCATGTTCAGGGCGGCCATCACGGCGATTCGGTCGAGGCCCACTATCCTGCCGCTGTCTCGAATTTCCCGCATCTTCGCGTTGAGGATTTCGGCGGAGTCAAGCAGATCCGTCCGCTCATCCAGCGGACACGCCACCTGGTACTCCTTGTCAAGGATGCGCACGCTTACCTGCGCGAATTGATCGGTCATGCAAGCTACTCCGTCAGACTTTGAATCAGTATTTTCAAGAGCCTTGTTCCATTGCCTTGAGCCTGCCAATCATAGCTTCGACTCGCGCGCGGACCTGTTCATTTTTCTGCAGCAGGCTTGCGCGCTCCGAAGTCAGCACATCCTGGCGCTGCTTGAGCGAGCGGTTCTCGTCCTGCAGCTGGTCACAAACGCGCACCAGCGCATCGACGCGTTTTTCCAGGCGTTTGAGTTCGTGTTCGAATGTCGAGCTGATGTTGTCGGCCATATTGCGAATATAGTCACGGCAAAGGGTAGAATCAATTATCTCTTTATATTCCCTGTAGCGGTCGTGGCCTCGAGAATCGGTCCATGGGATCATAAGAGTCTGGCGGAATTGGAAAGGTTGGCATCAGCATGGATGAAAAGATCGATTACGATGCCCTGGACGCAGCCCTCAAACGCTGCGGTGCCAACTGGGATGCTGCGCAAAGTCACGGACTCCTGGCAGGTCGCCTGGCGGTCTCCGGTGTTTCTGCAGGGCCCGACTGGCTACTCCACGTTCTCGAGGGCACCGATGAGAACAATGCGTTCCGGCCGGAGTGCACGAGAATGCTGGACACACTCTATCAGGCGACGTTCTGGCAGCTCTCCGAGCGACTCTCTGAGTTTGTCCCGTTGCTGCCGGACGACGACAGCGATACCGGGGTTCGCACAATGGCGATGGCGCACTGGTGCGAGGGATTCCTGCACGGCCTGGTATCAGCGCAGCACGGCGATACGCTTCGGGATCGCCTCGCGGCGGCTCCGCTTGCGGATATCATTCGTGACATGCTGCAGATCACGCGAGCCGAGGTCGATGAGGCTACCGATGACGAGACCAATGAGGCGGCCTATGTCGAACTGGTCGAATACCTGCGTGTCGCTGCCCAGCTGACCTATGAGGAGCTCGCCGCGATTCGACACGCCGCGGACGGCGCGCAGGCGGATAATGGCGATACCATGCACTAGCCCGGTCGTTCGCATCATGTCGGCGTGTCGACCGAAGTGTCGCTGACAACGTAGAATAGCCCGCCCCTGGATGATACGAGCGCACCCTGATGGAGAAGAAGGAATTCGAACGTCGCCGCAAGCAACTGATGCGTATGGTTGGCACTGGCGGCATCGCGATACTTCCGTCTGCGCCGATCAAGACCCGTAGTCGTGATGTCGAGTACCGCTACCGACAGGATAGCGATTTCTACTATCTGACCGGCTTCGCTGAGCCGGAGGCCGTCGCCGTACTGGTCCCGGGGCGCGACAGCGGCGAATTCCTGATGTTTTGCCGCGAACGCAACTTGGAACGCGAACAGTGGGACGGGGCGAGGGCAGGGCAGGACGGTGCGGTCAGCGAATACGGCGCAGACGACGCCTTTCCGATTGACGATATTGACGATATCTTGCCGGGCATCATCGAGCCCTGTAGCCGCGTGTACTACACCATGGGCATGTATTCGGAGTTCGATGCTCGTATCGCCGACTGGGTTAACTCCTTGCGCTCGGGTCTGTCGCGTGGCCTGCACACTCCACAGGAGTTTGTAGCCCTCGATCATATCTTGCACGACATGCGGCTTTACAAGAGTCGAGCCGAGATTGCAGCCATGCGCCGGTCCGCGAAGGTCGCCGTGGAAGCGCACAAACGCGCCATGAAAATGACGCGCCCCGGCCTCGTTGAGTTCGAAGTCGAGGCCGAGTTCCGCCATGAGTTCCGCAAGAACGGCGCGTGGGCATCGTACAGCCCAATCGTGGGGGGCGGCGCCAATGCCTGTACGCTGCACTATGTCGAAAACAGCGCCGGACTCAAGGACGGAGACCTGCTGCTAATCGACGCGGGTTGCGAGCTCGATTATTACGCGTCGGACATCACGCGAACATTCCCGGTAAACGGGCGCTTCGGTCCCGAGCAGCGCGCGGTCTACGACATCGTGCTGGAAGCACAGCTTGCCGCTATCGACAGAACGGTAAAGGGCAATCACTGGAACGACCCGCACGACGCGGCCGTCAAGGTCATCACCCGAGGCCTGCGCAAACTCGGACTGCTCTCCGGTTCCCTGCCGAAACTCATCAAGGACGGCGCGTATCGCGAGTACTACATGCACCGCACGGGGCACTGGATCGGCATGGATGTGCACGATGTTGGCGACTACAAGGTGAGTGACGAATGGCGGGTCCTGGAGACCGGCATGGTTACCACGGTCGAACCCGGTATTTACATTCCGAACAAGCGAAGCGTACCGAAGCGATTTCGTAACATCGGAATCCGTATCGAAGATGACGTCGCCGTTACCTCGAAAGGGCCGGACGTCCTCAGCAAGGGTCTCGCAAAGCATGCCGAGGATATCGAGGCCCTGATGCAAAATCGATGAGCGGTGGTGGCAAAATGGAGGGCTACGATATCGTCATCGCTGGCGGCGGGATGATCGGTACGAGCCTCGCGCTTGCATTGGCTCCTCTCGGGCTGCGGGTCGCTGTTGTAGAGGCGGTGGCGCGCAAGGGCGTCGAACAGCCGAGTTTCGATGACAGAACCACGGCATTGTCGCGCAGCACCCAGCGTATGTTCGAGGCGATGGGTCTCTGGCAAGAAATCGTTGCGGCGTCCACACCGATCCGCAGTATTCACGTTTCTGATCAGGGCCGCTTCGGGTTTTCGCACATCGACGCGGCAGAACAGGGCGTCGAGGCACTGGGCTACGTTGTTATCAATCGAGTGCTTGGCCGAGTGCTGCAAACTGCGCTACAGGATTGCAAGAACGTCGAGCTTGTCTGCCCCGCGCGCATCGTGGACGTCGAACTGGACGGCGACAAGGCGAGCGCCATAGTCGAGGCCGGAACGAATAAGCGGACGCTGGTCGCACAACTCCTGGTAGCCGCCGATGGCACGAATTCCCAGGTTCGCGAAATGATGGGCATATCCGCGCTGAAGAGCGACTACGGGCAACGAGCCGTCATCGGCAACCTGCTGCCGGAAAAGAACATCGAGTACCGCGCGTTCGAGCGATTCACAGCCCAGGGTCCGCTGGCGCTACTGCCGGTCGCGGACGATCGGGCGGGCTTCGTCTGGACCGTAGCCGAGGATGACGCCGAGCGCGTGATGGCGCTGGACGATGCGTCCTTTCTCAGTGAGTTGCAGGCCGCGTTCGGCTACCGGCTGGGCAGCCTTTCGCAGCTCGGCAAGCGTGCTTGCTATCCGCTAACGCTCAGCAAGGCGATGCGCCTGACAACGACGCGCGGCGTCCTGGTTGGAAACGCCGCGCACGGCCTGCACCCGGTCGCCGCGCAGGGTTTTAATCTTGGCATGCGTGACGTGGCGTCGCTGTGCGATTGCATCGCCGACGGCCGCGAGGCCGCCGCCGATGCGGGCGATGAGGACTTGTTGGCGCGCTACGCCAGCTGGCGCAACGCAGACCAGAAGAAGCTCGTGCAATTTACGGACGGCCTGATTCGCCTGTTCGGAAGTTCGAGTCGACCGCTGCGGACCCTGCGCAACATCGGCATGCTCGGCTTCGACCTGGTGCCCGGGGTCCGGTCGCTGTTCGCAAAACACACGATGGGACTCGCAGGCCGGCTGCCCCGACTGTCGCGGGGCATGCCGCTGAAATGAAGCAGCGTTTCGACGTAGTGATCGTCGGCGCGGGCATCGTTGGCCTGACGCTGGCAACAAGACTTGCCCGGGGCTCCGCGCGCGAATCCCTGCGCATCACGCTGGTGGATGCCGCCACTCGCCCGACATTGACGCCAGGCGACGAAGTGGCGCTGCGCGTGTCTGCGATTGCACGAGGCTCGGCCGAGTTCCTGCAGTCGGTGGGCGCATGGCAGCAGGTAGACGAATCGCGCTTGAGCCCCTATGAATGCATGAGGGTCTGGGACGAGAGTGACGAACCGTATGGCGCGTCGGCCCTGTGTTTCGAAGCGGCCGAATTTGGCGTTCCGCAGCTGGGATTCATTGTCGAAAACGTTGTGCTGCAGGACGCATTGCTGCGACAGCTCGAGACCACAGATGTGGAGCTTCGTTTCGACAGCCCGATTCGCGCGCTGAACCGGGACGGAACCCGCTCTACGATCGAATTCGAGGACGGCATAAAGCGCGCTGCGAATCTGATCGTGGGTGCGGACGGCTCGCGTTCGTTCGTGCGAGAGGCGGTCGGAATCGAGACTCGACGATGGCCCTTCGATCAGAGCGCCCTCGTCACCCATCTCCGCCCTGAACTCAGTCACCAGGCGACAGCCTGGCAGCGCTTCATGCGTGACGGACCGCTCGGGATCCTGCCGTTGGCCAACGGCAACGTTTCGGTCGTCTGGTCCACGACGCCCGGGATGGCAAGCCGCGCGATGGCGGTGAGTGACGAGGAACTGGGCGAAATGCTGACCGACGCCTCCGACGACGTTCTCGGCGCACTGGTCGTGGACGGTCCGCGCGGCGTTTTCCCACTTGGAGCCCAGCATGCAACGCGATATGCATTGCCGGGAGTCGTGCTGATCGGGGATGCAGCCCACGCCATTCATCCGCTTGCGGGTCAGGGCGTAAACCTCGGCCTGCAGGATGTAGAGGAACTCGCCGGCGTCCTGGAGGCGTCGCTGCAGCGGGGTCTGCACCCGGGTGACCTGCCCGTGCTGCGGCGCTACGAGCGTGCCCGCAAGGGCGCGAACGCCACCATGCTGCACTTTACGACTGGCCTAAACCGCCTGTTTACGACAGACTCCCGTCTTGTCGCAGAATTACGGGTCGCGGGGATGCGGATGTTTAACCGTAGCGGCCCAATACGAGAACGCGCCGTCAAGGTCGCGCTTGGCGTCGGCTGACGTCGAAATCAGGGGGACTGGATGAAGCAGCGCTACGTATTCGTGCTCGCCGCATTGCTGACCGCGGTCGGCCTGTCGATGTTTCTCTACAAGTGGCAGGTGCTGGGCTTCCCTCTCGTTGAAGACCTCGAGACCCCGGTATGGACGATCGAGTCGTCCATCTCGTTCGAGAGTGGACCGGGCTCGATCAAGGTACAGCTGCATGTGCCCACCTTGACGCCGGGCTTTAGCATGCTCAACGAGAATTCGGTATCGCGGGGTTACGGCTTCACGCTCAACTATGGGAGCGGCGGCCGGGAGGCGCAATGGGCCATTCGACGCGCGGACGGTGAGCAGACCATTTACTACCGGATTTCGGTCTACGAGGACGACAGCGTGGACCAGGAGGACACGACGCCGCCGTTCCCGCCACTGCCGGTCATCAATGAGCCCCTGAAGACCGCGGTTGACGTGCTGGTCTCAGAAGTGGAGGAGCATTCCGCGGACACCGCATCCTTCACTACCGAGCTATTGCGACGCATGAACGACCCGTCCCCGGATCCGAATGTGGAGCTGCTGACGTCGGGCGCCGGATCGAGCGCGGAATTCGTCGAAGTCGTTACGATGGTGTTGGCGGCGGCGCGAATACCGGCACGCATGGTGCGCGGTTTTGCGCTGGGTGGACGTCAACGCAACGCGGACCTCCTGGCGTGGCTGGAGGTTCACGATGGCGACCAGTGGCTGTATTTCAATCCGATGACCGGCGACGAGCGTCTGCCAGAGCGCTTTCTCGTCTGGTGGCGAGGTAATGAGCCGCTCGTAAACCTGGAGGGTGGCAGCAATGTCGACGTGAGTTTTGCGATTCAGCAGAATTTCCTCGAGGCCGTTGCAATCGCGGAGAGCCAGGCCGCGCAGAAGAACGCTTTCGCTGTCGATTTCTCGCTGTACAGCCTGCCTATCCAGACGCAGGCGGTTTACAGCGTTATTCTCATGATACCGATCGGTGCCCTGATCATCGTCCTGATGCGCAACTTCGTAGGCATCGACGCGTTCGGCACGTTCATGCCAATACTGATCGCGCTCGCATTTCGTGAAACCCAGCTGCTGTGGGGCGTTATCCTGTTTACGACCTTGATTGCACTGGGACTAACGATTCGATTCCTGCTCGATCGACTGCGACTGCTGCTGGTGCCGCGCCTGAGCGCGGTGCTCATCGTGGTCGTCATCCTCATGCTTTTCATCAGCCTGACGTCGCATCGTCTGGGGCTCGAAACCGGGTTGTCGGTTGCGCTGTTCCCGATGGTAATTATTGCGATGACGATCGAGCGAATGTCGGTGGTCTGGGAGGAGCGCGGCCCGGCTGACGCCATGCGTGCCGGCATCGGAAGTATCGTGGTTGCCGTGGTAGCCTATCTGCTGATGGGAATGGACTGGCTCGAGCATCTCATCTTCACGTTTCCGGAGCTGCTCTTGCTGGTGCTCGCCATGGTCATCCTGGCGGGCCGTTATACCGGTTACCGGCTGTCTGAATTGAAGCGCTTCCGTGCACTGGCCACCAACTGATGTTCGCGGTCGCGAGGAAACTTCATCAAATCGGCGTGCTCGGATTAAACGAACGCAACGCCAATTACATCGGCCGCCTGAATCCGCGGCGCCTGTACCCGCTGGTGGACGACAAGGTTCGTACGAAAGAGCTTGCGCTCAACGCAGGCATGCCTGTTCCGGACCTGTACGGCGTCATCGCCCACCAGGGGGAGGTCCGGGATTTCTCCGGCATCGTTCGCGACCATGATTCGTTCGTAATCAAGCCGGCGCGCGGCAGCGGTGGCGATGGCATCGTTGTCGTGACAGGGCGCAGCGCGCGCAAGCGCGATACGTTTCGTCTGAGCAGCGGCGTATTTGTTTCAGAAGGTGAGATTCTGCATCACATTTCCAATACGGTGAGCGGCCAGTACAGCCTCAGCGGAAGCCGCGACTCCGCGCTGATCGAATACTGCGTGCATTTCGATCCCGTATTCGCAAGCGTCAGCTACCAGGGGGTCCCGGATGTCCGGGTGATCGTGTATCGCGGCTACCCGGTCATGGCCATGGTGCGACTGCCGACGCGCGCGTCGGATGGCAAGGCGAACCTTCACCAGGGTGCGGTCGGTGCCGGCGTCGATATCAGTACCGGAAAAACCCTGACCGGCGTGCTGGGTAATGAGCTCGTCGACGAACACCCGGATACCGGTGCTCTGATCGCGGGGATCGAGATCCCGATGTGGGACTTCATCCTCGAGTCCTCCGCACGCAGCTACGATGTAACGGGACTCGGCTACCTGGGTGTCGACATGGTTATCGATGCCGATCGCGGTCCGCTGATACTCGAAATGAACGCCCGACCGGGACTGAACATCCAGATTGCCAACGGCACCGGCCTGCGGCTGCGCATCGAGCGCATCGACGCGAATTTCAAGGCGGGCGACGGCCCGGCCGAACGCGCCGCGGTTGCACGCCGCGAGTTCCCGGCACCGCCAGGGACCTGATCAGCATCGAGGTCGCGGCAGGCCCGCAAGGCGGCTGTGCTATCGCTGGCTTTCCAGCCAGTCGTCCATACGTCTTTCGAGCAGATCCAGCGGCAACGCGCCTGCGCCGAGCAGCTGATCGTGGAATGCGCGAATGTCAAAGCGCTCGCCGAGCTGTCGCTCCGCGCGCTCGCGCAGTGTCAGCATTTTCATTTGTCCTATCTTGTAGGCCAGCGCCTGTCCCGGCCAGCTGATGTATCGGTCGATTTCATTGACGATGTCGTGCTCTGTCTTGGCGGCGTTATCCTTGAAAAAATCGATAGCCTGCTGCCGCGTCCACCCCCTGTAATGCATGCCCGTGTCGACGACCAGCCGCACGGCACGCCACATATCGTAGGTAAGCTGCCCGAAGCGCGAGTATGGGTCCCGGTACAGGCCCAGATCGTAGCCGAGGCGCTCGCTGTAGAGCCCCCAGCCCTCGACGAACGCGGTGAAGCCGAGAAACCGGCGGAACATCGGCATGTCGCCGAGTTCCTGCTGCAGGGCGAGTTGAAGATGGTGCCCCGGCATGGCTTCGTGAACGGTGAGTACCTCGATCTCGTATTTCGGCCGTACCTCCGGTTTGTATAGATTGACCCAGTAAATGCCCGCCCGGCTGCCGTCCGCTGCGGGGCGGGAATAGTAAGCAGTCGTCGTGTCGGCAGCGATGGAAGCGGGAATAGGTTTCACGCCGTAAGGCATTCTCGGCAGCATGCCGAACAGGTTCACCAATTCCGGATCAATGCGCTTGCTGGTGGCGAGGTAGGCTTCGTACAGCGCATCGGGGTCGTCGTAATAGAATTGCGAATCCGTCCGCAGGTAGTCCAGGAAGTCATGAAAGCTGCCTCCAAACTGCAACTCTTCGATGATTGCTTCCATTTCGTCCCGGATGCGCCTGACTTCTTCGAGTCCGATGCGGTGAATTTCATCGGGGGACATTCGAGTGGTCGTGTAGGACCGTGCCAGCAGCGCATACCAGCTTTCACCCTCCGGCAGCGCGGACAGGCCGATGCTGTCACGTGTCGCGGGCAGGTATTTGCCGTTGAAATAGCGATCGAGCTTCCGGTAGGCGGGGAGAATCGTTTTTTCGATCGTCTCGAGTGCCTGCGCCTGCAGGCGCTCCTGGTCCTGGATCGCAATCGAGTCCGGCAGATTTTCGAACAGCCGATAGTAGGGGCTCTGCGCCGGACGATCGACGAGCTGCTGGCCCAGCTGCGGTGTGATGCGCTGCATCAGTACCGTAGGTGACACGATGCCGGCCTTGCGGCCCGATTCGGCGAGCTCGATGTGCTGATCGACCAGGGTGTCGATCTTTGCCATGCGGGCGAGCCAGTCTTCGACGTCTTTTCGTGTCTCGAATCGCAGCCGGTTGGTCGTGTTTTCCAGGTTCTGTATGCCACCCTGGTGGGAGAACGGCATCAGGTAATCGCGGAACGGGTACAGATCGACCTCGTCCTGGAGCTGCCTGAGAAACAGCTCATAATTGAGTTGATCGGTCTCAGACAATGAGGCGCGTTCGAGCGCATAGGCGCGTCGCAGGAATTCACGGGTTTCGTCATGGCGGCGCTGATGACCGGCGATGCTCTGGTCCGACCACTGATCATTAAATCGGCGATCGCCCAGCGCAGAAGCCATGACCGGCGAATTGCGCAGCGTCCATTCCCAGTGCTCATCGAGGAGCGTCGAGAAATCGGCGGCTGTATCGGCGAGTATCGCGGGAGACACGACAAGGAACAGGGCGGCGAGCGAGATTCTGAGTCGTAGCATGTCGGGGTTCCGGGTCAGGAATTGGCCGCATTGTCACCGTCGGGGTCGCCGCTGGCAACCTGCCCGGCCTTTGGCTATTATGCCGCCACTGATCTACAGCGGTTTCAGAAGAGGCCCCGTTCAATCGGGGCGCCGAAGGCGCAACACGCTCGGAAACGCTCAGGCAAAAGGACTGTTTACGCTGATCAGCTCTGGAGAGCGGCCAAACAGGCCCACCGAAGGGGTAAGTGGCGCTCACTGCAGTGGTGTCGCCATTGATCTCTCAGGTTGCAAAGGACAGAGGGGCGGCAGACTTTGCAGTATGCCGCCCTTTTTTTGTGTGCAGTAACAACGATGGGCCGAAACCAATGGGATCCAGGACACCGCTTTACGAGAACCACGTCGCTGCCGGCGCCCGTATCGTCGATTTCGGCGGCTGGGACATGCCGCTGCATTACGGTTCTCAAAAAGAAGAGCATCACGCCGTGCGTAGGCGCGCCGGGGTATTCGATGTGTCGCATATGACCATCGTCGACCTCGCGGGCGCGCGCGTGCAGGCGTTCCTGCGGCAGCTGGTGGCCAACGATGTCGCCAAGCTGAAAGACTACGGCAAGGCGCTGTATACCTGCATGCTGAACGAGCGGGGCGGGGTGATTGACGATCTGATCATCTATTTCATGGCAGACACCCGGTACCGGCTCATTGTGAACGCGGCAACCCGCGAAAAGGATCTCAACTGGATCCGGCAGCAGGCCTCCGCGTTTGATGTCGACGTCGTCGAACGCGACGAGCTGGCGATGATTGCCGTGCAGGGACCCGATGCCCGGGCGCTGGCCGCGCCGCTGATCGCGGCACAGGCGCGCGATGCCGCGCTGGCGCTGAAGCCTTTCAATGGACTGCAGGCCGGCGAGCTGTTTGTTGCCCGTACCGGTTATACGGGTGAGGACGGTTGGGAAATCGTCGTTCACCGTGACAAGGTCGGTGCCCTGTGGGATCGCCTGCTGGCCTCTGGTGTCGCGCCCTGCGGGCTGGGCGCGCGCGATACACTTCGCCTCGAAGCAGCCATGAATCTCTATGGTTCGGATATGGACGAAAATATTTCGCCGCTCGAGGCCGGTCTTGGCTGGACCGTTGCCTGGGAGCCTGCAGACCGCAATTTCATCGGTCGCGCCGCTATGGAGGCACTGCGTGACGACCCGAACAAGCGGCGCTTCGTCGGCCTGCTGCTCGAAGACAAGGGTGTGTTGCGCAATCACCAGAGAGTAATTGTCGAGGGCGTTGGCGAGGGTGAAATCACCAGCGGGGGTTTCTCGCCCACCATCGGCAAATCAATTGCGCTGGCGCGTGTGCCTGCCGGTGACTACGATCGCGCGCAGGTTGAAGTCAGGGGAAAACTGCTGAACGTACGTATCGTGACACCGCCGTTCGTTCGCAATGGAAAAATCCGCATCGACGTGTAGGGAGAAAAACTGATGACTGAATTACCTGGGGACCTGTTGTACACGAACGACCACGAATGGTTGCGCCGCGAGGACGATGGCCACGTGACAATCGGTATTACCGAACACGCTGCCACGGCATTGGGCGATCTCGTGTATGTGGAATTGCCGGAAGTTGGCCAGGAGGTCGAGGATGGCGGTGAAATGGCCGTCGTCGAGTCGGTCAAGGCGGCCTCCGATGTCTACGCACCGATTGCCGGCAGCGTCGTCGCTGTCAACGAAGAACTCGCGGATGATCCGGAGAAAATCAACAACGAACCTTATGGCGAGGGCTGGATCGTACAGATGATGCCTTCTGAGGATATCGACGAAAGCGAATTGCTGACGCCGGATGCATACCAGCAGCTGCTGGACTCACTTGATGACTGAGTAGTAATTGATGCCCTTCATACCTCACACAGAGAAAGACACGCAGGAAATGCTGGCGGCGATCGGCGCCGATGCAATCGACGATCTGTTCGACGAGATCCCGAAGGAGCTCCGCATCGAGCATCTGTACGGCATCCCCGAGGCACACAGCGAGATGGAAATTTCGCGGCTGATGCGAGACCGGGCCGCGATGGACGGTTCGCCTTTGTGCTTCATCGGCGCCGGCGCGTACGAGCACCATATACCGGCTGCGGTCTGGGACATTGCCACTCGCGGCGAATTCTACAGTGCTTACACACCGTACCAGGCCGAGGCGAGCCAGGGCACGCTACAGGTTATCTACGAATACCAGACGATGATCACGGAGCTGACGGGCCTGGATGTCAGCAATGCGTCGCTGTACGACGGTGCGTCGGCGCTGGCGGAAGCTTCGCTAATGGCGGTGCGCACGAATCGACGTGTCAAGACCGGACTGGTTTTGCTCGCACCCGGTGTGAATCCCGTCTATGAGAAAGTAGCGTCTGCGATAGCGGGCAGCCAGGGCTTGACCTTCGAACGCTTGCCGGTGGACCCGAGCAGCGGCAACGTTGCGTTTGATCAGTTGCAGGACGGCCAGAACCCGGTTGCAGTCGTCATGCAACAGCCGTCGTTTCCCGGCACGCTCGAGGATGTCGATCGCCTGACCGACTGGGCGCACGCCCAGGGCGCGTTGGTCGTCGGCATTGTCAACCCTATCTCACTTGCGCTGCTGAAAGCGCCGGGGCACTGGGGCGAAGCAGGCGCCGACGTCGCAATCGGTGAGGGGCAGCCGCTCGGCGTACCATTGTCATCCGGCGGTCCCTATTTCGGTTTCATGACCTGCAAGCAACAACACGTGCGGCAGATGCCCGGCCGCATCGTGGGCCGCACCACTGATCTCGACGGCAACCCCGGCTTCGCACTGACGCTGCAGGCGCGAGAACAACATATACGTCGCAGCAAAGCGACCTCGAATATCTGTACCAACCAGGGGCTCATGGTAACGGCGGCGACCATTCACATGTCGTTGCTGGGACTGGAAGGACTCGCCCGCGTCGCCCGGGCATCACACGCCAACACCACGCGCTTCGTCGACGGACTTTGTGCAATTGACGGTATCGAGCGGCTTTACCAGGGGCCGTTTTTCCACGAGGTTGCGTTGAAGCTGGACAGGCCCGTGGCACCTGTCCTTGCGGCGCTTGCCGGGAAAAATATCCTCGGCGGATTCGATCTCAGCGACTTCGCTTCGACCGACGCCCTGCTGGTTTGTGTCACCGAAACCAAGACGGCAGCCGATATTGAAACGGCGATCGCGGCTTTTGCCGAAGAAATGAACTGACAAAGCAGGGGAAGCTTACGTGGCAAAAATCCGATTCGAACACGCATCCTACCGGACTTCCGGCGACTTGCCGGCGGTCGGCAGTCGCGCCCCCGACGTGTCGCTGGTCAATACCAGCCTGCAAAACGTTTCGCTGGCCAACTGGATGGGCATGCGCAAGATCATGAATATCTTTGTCAGCGTCGACACGACGGTGTGCGCCGAATCGGTCATTAAATTCGACCGCTACGCCGGAGAACGCAGCGACCTTGCAATGCTGATGGTGTCTTACGATCTGCCGTTTGCGCATCAGCGATTTCAGAAAGAACACGGTCTCAAGCACGTAGTCGGTTTGTCCGCGATCCGTCACGCCGGTTTCGGCGAGAACTACGGCGTCATGATCATCGACGGGCCGCTCGCCGGGATGTTCTCGAGAGCCGTTGTCGTGCTGGATGAGAACAACACTGTCGTGCACAGCGAAATGATCGAAGACATCACGACTGAACCCAATTATGACGCGGCATTTCGCGCACTTGGAATCGACATCGATGAGTAAGCTGATTTTTGAGAAGTCCCGCTCCGGCAGACGTGCTTTCGCGCAGGCGCCGGAAGAATCTCCGCCAACCGCGATCCCGGACCAGTTTCTCCGCGATGACAAACCTCGTTTGCCCGAGGCGAGCGAGCTGCAGGTCGTTCGCCATTTCACGCGTCTGTCGCAGAAGAATTTCTCGATCGACACGCAATTCTACCCGCTCGGTTCTTGCACGATGAAATACAATCCGCGCGCCTGCAACACACTTGCACTGTTGCCGGAATTTGCCGGTCGTCATCCCCTGGGGCCGGTCACGCATGGCCAGGGTTTTCTGACCTGCATGTTCGAGCTGCAGGAAATGCTCAAGGAAGTGACCGGCATGAAGGGTGTTTCCCTGACACCGATGGCCGGTGCGCAGGGCGAACTCGCCGGTGTCGCAATGATCAAGGCTTACCATGAGGCAAGAGGCGACCACCAGCGCAACGAGATCATTGTGCCCGATGCGGCGCATGGCACGAATCCGGCCACGGCGACCATGTGCGGCTGTACGGTCCGGGAGATTCCGACAGGACCGGATGGCGACGTCGATCTCGATGCACTGCGCTCTGTTCTCGGTCCGGGCACCGCGGGGATCATGCTGACCAATCCGTCGACGCTGGGTGTGTTCGAGCGACACATCAAGGATATCGCTGACATGGTGCATGACGCCGGAGGGCTGCTGTATTACGACGGCGCCAATCTCAATGCCATACTCGGCAAGGTGCGGCCCGGCGACATGGATTTCGATGTGATACACATGAATCTCCACAAGACGTTTTCGACCCCCCACGGCGGCGGCGGACCCGGGTCCGGCGCTGTTGGCGTCAACGATCGGCTGTTGCCGTTCATGCCGATCCCGGTCGTCGGCAGCAGCGAAGTCGACGGAAAGACCGTCTACGGCTGGCTGGACGAACACGATTTACCGCAGAGCATCGGCCGCCTCTCCGGTTTCATGGGCAATGCAGGCGTGCTACTGCGTGCCTACGTCTACATGCGGATGATTGGCCGCGACGGCATGGAGCGCATCGCCGAATACGCGACCCTGAACGCCAATTACCTGATGGCGAGATTGCGTGATGGCGGTTTCGAGCTCGCTTATCCCGGGCGGCGGGCAAGCCACGAATTCATCGTGACGCTGAAGCATGAATCGAAATCGGTTCAACTGACGGCAATGGATGTGGCAAAGGCGCTGCTTGATCGCAACTACCATGCGCCGACGACGTACTTCCCCCTGCTGGTGCCGGAGTGCCTGTTGATCGAGCCCACGGAAACCGAAAGCAAGGAAACTCTCGATGGCTTCGTCGACGCGATGATCGACATCGTGCGGGCTGCGAAAGAGGACGGTGTTACTTACAAGGAAGCGCCTTACAAGCTGCCCGTACGTCGACTCGATGACGTCAAGGCGGCCCGCGAGCTGAATCTCGCCTACCGGGCCGACTGATTCTGGCTCGCGCCCACGCCCTGATTTTGCTCAAATAGGGAACCGGCCTACCCGCAAGTAGTCCAGAATAAGACATAAGCGGGTGCGGGCCCGCAATTGACAGGGTGGATATGAGATACGGCAGGAATCTCACGGCAGCTGCTACGCTGTTGCTGAGCCTAGCGGCGAACTCGGCGGATGACACGGCGTGGACGGAGACGCTGGAGCGCATATCATCGGGCGTCGTTTCAATACGCATAGACAGTACGCGGGCCTTCGATACCGAATGGAACAGCTCGAGCCAGGCGACCGGTTTCGTCGTTGACGCCGAGCGCGGCCTGATACTGACCAATCGTCATGTCGTGACACCGGGGCCCGTGATTGCCGAGGCGGTATTCCGGAACAACGAGGAAGTGCGGCTGACGCCGGTGTACCGGGATCCCGTGCATGACTTCGGTTTCTTCCGCTACGATCCCGCAGAGCTGCATTACATAAAGCCTGTGACCCTGCCGTTGGCCCCTGAGGCCGCAGGCATCGGCAAGGAAATTCGCGTCATCGGAAATGACGCCGGTGAGCAGCTCTCGATCCTTGCGGGCACCATTGCCCGACTCGATAGAAAGGCGCCGGAATACGGCCGCGGCAAGTACAACGACTTCAACACGTTCTACCTGCAGGCGGCATCCGGCACGTCCGGCGGATCCTCAGGTTCGCCGGTCGTGAATATCGACGGAGAGGTAGTGGCGTTGAACGCGGGCGCAAACAGCTCCGCGGCCAGCAGTTTCTTTCTGCCGCTGGATAGAATCGAGCGCGCTTTGAAACAGATTCAAGCCGGTTTTCCGGTAACCCGGGGTACCCTGCAGACAACGTTTCAGAGCAAGCCTTACGATGAGCTTCGCCGCCTCGGGCTGACGGAAGACTCGGAGCGCGTCGCGCGATCGTCATTTCCGAAGCAGACCGGCATGCTCGTTGTCGATCAGGTCATTCCAGGATCGGCGGCCGCTGACAGCCTCGCTCCCGGCGACATCCTGCTGCGAATCGACGGGCAATTCGTGACCGAATTCGTCCCACTGGCCGCTATTCTGGATGACAAGGTTGGCCAGGAAGTCAGCGTCGAGCTGGAGCGCGGTGGCAGGAACATCGTTACCCGGGTTCGCGTCGACGACCTGCATGCAATAACACCGGACGAGTACCTGGAATTCGGCGACGCGATCGTCAACAAGCTTTCTTACCAGCAGGCGCGCCATTACAACCGCCCGGCCGAGGGCGTTTACGTTGCGAATCCGGGCTACCTGTTGTCGAAGAGTGCCATTCCGCGCGGTGCCGTCATCGTCGAAATGGATGGCGAATCCGTCCGCGATCTCGATGACCTGGAAGGAGTGCTGAACGGCCTGGCAGACGGTGAACGCGCGCTGGTCCGCTACGTGACCATGGAGAACCCGCAGAATTCCGTCGTTCGCCTGTTGCAGATGGATCGTACCTGGTATCCGGCACGACGTTGCGCGCGCAACGATGCGCTCGGTTACTGGCCGTGCCGGGACCTTGCGGAAGGTCCGCAACCGCCGCCCCTCGAGGTCGGCAGCACGCGTCTCAACAAGTACGCCGATCCCACCGTTAACGCGATCGCGCCTTCGCTGGTCGTCGTGACCTTCGACCTGCCGTACACGCTCTCGGGCGTGTCGGAACGGCACTACTATGGCACCGGATTGATCGTCGACAAGGAGCGCGGCTACGTGCTGGTCGACCGCAACACCGTTCCCATCGCCATCGGCGACGTAACGGTAACGTTCGCGGGCTCCCTCGAGGTGGCGGGCAAGATCGAGCAGCTTCATCCATTGCACAACTTCGCGATTATTTCCTACGATCCGGCGAGTATCGGATCGACGCCCGTTCGGCAGGCTACCTTTAACACGAAGCCCCTGGAGCCGGGTGACGACGTCTGGGTCGTCGGTATCAAGGCAGATCACCAGCTCGTGCATCAGCGCAGCACGGTGTCGTCGGTGGAGCCGCTGTTGCTGCCCTTGTCGAGGAAACTACGATTCCGCGACTCCAATATCGAGGGAATTTCCCTGGTCAACGCGCCCAACGACCTTGACGGTGTCCTGGTCGACAAGAAAGGCCGCGTGGCGGCAACCTGGTCCAGCTTCGTCCTGCAGTCGGGTGGCGACGCAGCACAGTTCAATCGCGGTGTCGGCAGCGAGCTCGTCAAGCAATTCGTGGAAACAGTTCGAGAGGGCCGGCCTTTCTATTCGCTCGAGGCCGAGTTCGTTTATGCGCCACTATTCGCCGTTCGCAAGATGGGCGTCGATAAAGAATGGCTCGCCCGTCTCGAAGAAAACAACCCGGAGCGACGTCGGGCGCTGAGCGTTACACGCCTCGTCGCCGGATCGCCGGCGTCGAAGCTCCTTCAAAACGGCGACATGGTACTGGCGATCGATGGCAGGGTGGTTACTTCCTTCAGGGCACTGGAACAAGCCGTGCAAAAGCCCGAGGTCGTGGTGACCATCTGGCGCAATGACCAGGTGCGTGATCTTCACGTAAAAACCGCGAAACTCGATGGATACGGAATCGATCGGGCGATTTCCTGGGCCGGCGCGCTGTTGCAGGATCCACACCGCGCCATGGCGGCGCAGCGCGGCGTCGATACTGAAGGGGTGTATGTCGCCTATTTCAGCTACGGATCTCCGGCCACGCGCTATGGCCTTTGGGCCGGACGACGCGTTGTGGAGGTCAACGAGAAACCGACACCCGATCTACAGGCGTTCATCGACGCTGTGCGGGGCATCGAGCACCGCGAGTCGGTGAGGCTCAAGACCGTGAGCTGGAACGACACTGTCGATGTCATAACACTGAAGCTCGACAACCAGTATTGGCCCGCCTACGAGATTCGACGTACTGGCGACGGCTGGAGGCGTATCGCTTTTGGCTCCTGAGCGGCAGCGCAGCATCAGGCTCGCAGTGCCGTGCGCGGCACTTGCGCTGGCTCTGAGCGCGCCCGCATTCGCGCAGTCGCTTTACAAGTACCGAGACGACAGCGGACAGCTGGTTTTCACCGACAGGGCGCCCGCTGGCGGCGACGGCGTCGAAGTGCGGCGCCTGGCGCTGCCTCCGGCTCGCGCGACGGTCGAGGTAACTCAAGAGTTCTCCGGAAATGAGCTGCGACTCATCGCGCACAACGGGCTGTACGCTCCGGTGGAAGTCGCGCTGCTCATTACCGCGGCCTCGGGCGTTGCGAACGCGAAACAGGGACAGTTGATGCGGCGGGTCGTCGGGCCACGAGACAAGTTTGAACTGCTGAGGCTGCCTCTCGAACCAGGATCCGCGGCGCCGCAGATCGAGTTCACCTACGACTTCACGCCCGGGCATCCAGAAGCCGTGCATAGCGCGAGCGATGGTTATCGCGCCCCGTTTGTCGCCGCGGCCGACTACCCGATTACCCAGGCGTATCCTGACAACGTGACACACCTGTCAGCAGACAGCCAGTATGCAATTGATATTGCGATGCCGGTCGGCACCGATGTGCTCGCTGCGCGCGGCGGTATCGTGTTCGACGTTGTCGGCACGAATTTTCGCGGCGGCACCGACCGGGACAAACACCTGCACGCCGCGAATATCGTGCGCATACTGCACGACGATGGCACCTTCGCCGTTTACGCGCACCTGAATTGGAATTCAATCAGGGTCAGGACGGGAGAACGGGTGCAGGCCGGTCAGTATATCGCGGATTCCGGCAACACCGGTTTTTCCAGCGGGCCACACCTGCATTTCGCCGTGCAGCGCAACGCCGGCATGCGAATAGAAGCCTTACCCGTCGCGTTCGGAGGCCCCAGTTCCCGTAGTATCGTACCCGCGACGGGCAACGTGCTTACGTCATATCCCTGACAATCAGTAGGTCAGTTGGCTGCGCCGGCCGAGCCTGTCGCTGCAGACCCGGAAACGGGCCCGGACTGGGCCTCAAACGCGACACGCGCGCGTTCAAGAACGAACGCCTGTATGGCCCTGCTGTCCCCCTCGCTCAGAATCTGCCCGAACGCCGGCATGCCGACATCCCGCAGTGCACCCCGCAAGACAATTTCGTCCCATATGGCGTGCTTTTCCTTGCTCAGCCGGCGCAGGTCCGGCAGCACGCCGCCGCTGATGGCACCGGTGCCGTGACAGACGTTGCAGCGCTCGTGATACAGATCCTTGCCCAGCGCCAGCTCGGATTCACTCGCATCGCTGGCGGGCGGCTCGGGGATGGCGGCCGCCGCGACCAACTCGGAGACGGGCAGGTTCTTATCGCCGCCAAGACTGAATGAGAGGATCCTGCTGTGATTCGTCTGGCCAAGTGCGGCGGCGCCCTGTCCGCCGAGCAGCGCGAAAATCGAGCCCCAACCGGCAGCGATCGCGATGTGCTGCCGATCGCCGACGGCGTAGCTTACCGGCGCCGCGACGATGCCGGTGTGAGCCGGAAATTGCCAGAGTCGCTTGCCGCTGTCGGCATCGTACGCGGCAAACTCGCCGATAGAACTGCCCTGGAATACCAGGCCGCCCGCGGTCGCCAGGACGCCGCCGTTCCAGGGCCCCGCATGCGGGTAGCGCCAGGCTTCGCGTTGGGCTACGGGGTCCCATGCGAGCAGCTGGCCGCTCATCGTCTTCATGATTTCGGCCGCCGCCGCAGGATCGTCCGGTAGTTGCAGGGTCTCGAACTCCGTGCCCCCGTTCCAGAATCCCTCCGTGAACTCGAAGTCCGGCTCCGCGGCATAAAGCGCCGCGATGTCCTGCGCAGGAATGAAGACAAGCTGCGATGCAGGACTGAATGCCATCGAGTGCCAGTTGTGTGCGCCCAGGCCGACCGGTGCCAGGAGGACGGGCGTTTCGCCATAGCGCGCCGCGGGCACCTCGATCGGGCGACCGGTCGCCTTGTCAATTCCCGTCGCCCAAAGCACGTTGACAAAGGGCTCGGCCGACAGAAGTTCTCCGTTGATTCGATCGAGCACGTAGAAGAAACCGTTCTTCGGTGCCTGCATCAACACCTTGCGGACAGTCCCGTCGATTTCCAGGTCGGCAAGGATCATCTGTTGAGTTGCAGTGAAGTCCCAGTTGTCGCCCGGTGTCGTCTGGTAATGCCAAACGTACTCGCCCGTTGCCGGTTTCAGCGCGACAATCGAAGAAAGAAAGAGGTTGTCGCCGCCGCCCGGGCTGCGCACGTTCCGGTCCCACGGCGAGCCGTTGCCGACGCCGATGTACAGCAGGTCCAGTTGCGGATCGTAGGACATCGAATCCCAGACCGTACCGCCGCCGCCGTATTTCCACCACTCACCGTTCCAGGTTGCCGCGGCTTTTTCGAGAACGTCGCTCTCAAAGCCGTCATCGGGATTACCGGGCACGGTATAGAAACGCCAGCGCAACTCGCCGCTGCCCGCGTCGTAGGCGCTCACGTAGCCCCGCACACCAAATTCAGCGCCGCCGTTGCCGATAATTACCAGCCCATCGATGACCCGCGGCGCGCCGGTGATCGTGTAGGGTGGCTTCCTGTTGATGGTGTCCGCGCGCCAATGCTCTTCGCCGGTTGCGGCGTCAATTGCAACCAGGTAGCCGTCCAGCGTGCCAACGAACACCCGGTCGCCCCAGACCGCAACGCCGCGGTTGACGACGTCACAGCAGGCGTATTGCCCCCAGGATTTGGGCACCTTGGGATCGTAGCGCCAGAGCTCCTCGCCGGTCTCGGCGTCTAACGCATAAACAATGCTCCATGAGCCTGTGACGTACATGCGGCCATCGACGACGATCGGGGTGGCCTCCATGCCGCGCCGCGTCGGTACGTCGAAATACCAGGCCAGCCCGAGTTTGGCAACGTTCCCGCGGTTGATCTCGTCAAGCGGACTGAATCGCTGCTCGTCATAGGTACGGCCGTGTGACAGCCAGTTCGACGGTTCCTTGTCGGCCTCGATGATGCGCGCCTTGTCGACAGGCGTAACCGCAAGGCCGGCCGCTGCCTCGGGCGTGGCGCTGTCGGCCAGTCCGGACTGCCCGTCCTGCGATTTCTTCGAGCCGCCGCAACCAGCGGCGATCATCCCGATCAGAAGCACGCACAGGAATTTCTTCATTGACATCGATTT
>JBFELT010000032.1:0-21979 GCA_041552015.1 Woeseiaceae bacterium | reverse complement strand
GCCCCCAAGGGGGGGCTTTTCACATTTGTGGCGGAGAGGGTGGGATGGATTCGAATCGCCATTGGGCGATTCTCACCCCCGTGGGGCGCACTGCGTGCGTCCAAAACGCTGTCGCGTTTTGTTGAACAGGGCTCAAACCCGCAACCGCACCCCGCCCCAAAAGCAAAAAGCCCCCAAGGGGGGGCTTTTCACATTTGTGGCGGAGAGGGTGGGATGGATTCGAATCGCCATTGGGCGATTCTCACCCCTGTGGGGCGCACTGCGTGCGTCCAAAACGCTGTCGCGTTTTGTTGAACAGGGCTCAAACCCGCAACCGCACTCCGCCAAAAAGCAAAAAGCCCCCGTAGTGGGGGCTTTTCACATTTTTGGCGGAGAGGGTGGGATTTGAACCCACGAAGGGCTACTAACCCTTGCTGGTTTTCAAGACCAGTGCATTCAACCACTCTGCCACCTCTCCGGGGGGTCCGGTCGAACGACCGCGAATTGTGCTTGCAGACCCCGCGGGATTCAAGCCGCTGGCAAGCATCGCGTTGAAATAGCCTGGCGGGACCCTCATATCGACAGGGTCTTTTGGTCGCCGGTTTTCGAACCTGTCGTTCGCAACGCTGTCTCACAGGGCAGCGCCGCCGGGAATCTGAATTAATGTCAATAATAGATAAAGCTAATAAGCTACTGATAATAATCGTTGTTTGTTCGGCAGGATCCGTTTGTGCAGCGGACGAGGCAGAACAGCTGTTCGAGGCCGGTAACTTCGCTGCAGCGGCCGATGCGTACGCGCATCGGACCCAAATCGACCCCGAGGACGTCAACGCGTGGTTCCAGCTGGCCGTCAGCGCACGACAAGCCGGGCGCCATGAGATCGCCCGCGATGCGCTCGACCAGGCCGGCAAGCGGCAGTACTCCCCCGTCAGCATAGGACTGGAACGCGCGAGGCTGGATGTGTTGGCAGGAGACGTCACGGCTGCCGTGGCCGAACTGGACGCGCTTGCCCGCCGCGGCTTCACCGGGGTCGGCATTATCAGCGGCGATCCGATACTGGCGACGCTCGCCGGCAACGATGCCTACGACGCGCTACTTGCCGGGATGGCCAGACAGGCATTTCCCTGCGAACACGATGCGGCGTTTTCAGCGTTCGATTTCTGGGTTGGCGACTGGGACGTTCATGCGGCAAACGGCAGCTACCTGGGCAGCAACCGGATTGACAGCGCGGAGCATGGCTGCCTTCTGACCGAGCAATGGCGCAGTGCCAGCGGGACCACCGGCACGAGCATCAATTATCTGGACAGGATTTCGGGCGAATGGGTGCAGATATGGAACGACGCCTCAGGTAACCAGATCAATATACGTGGCGGCATGACGGGTGAGGGCATGCGGCTTACTGGTACAATCCACTATGTTGCAAGCGCTACGACGGCTCAGTTTCGCGGTCTCTGGACGCCATTGCCGGATGGCCGGGTAAGGCAGTTTTTCGAACAGCTTTCGGCAGACGGCGAGACCTGGTCGCCGTGGTTCGAAGGCTTTTACAGCAGAAAATCCGTCGACTAGGCGGATATCGAGGAACCCGATTTGAAATACACGACAGGCAATCGCGGTTTGCCGGCCGGCAATCCCATTGCAAATATCTTCGTTGTTATTGCGGGCGCCCTGATCATTACGGTGTCAGTGGTGCTCGGTTTCGTCGCGTTTGTCGTGCTCGGCGCGGTCGTCGCGGTATTCGCCGCTGTCGTGGGATTGCGGCTCTGGTGGTTCAACCGCAAGCTGGCCCGGCAGGGAGGGCAGGCCCCCAGGCGAGGTGAGTCGGCTTCCAGGGGCTACATCGAAGGTGAATATCGCGTGGTCGAAAAAGACCGTGATGGCACGCCGCGGCCCTAGCGTAGTCAAAGCCACGAAAACCTCGTAAAGTCGGCCAGATGGTCAAACCGGCAACAAGAACGCAAAGCGAAACAAACCGGAAACGCCGTCGTCGTCGGCGCAGAATCCAGATTGTCGTCATCTACACGCTGATTGCCGTGGGTCTGGCCTGGTTTTTCGAATCCCAGGCGACAACAACGGTGATTTTTGTGCGCCACGCCGAAAAGGCGTCGATTCCGGAAGGCGATCCGGGTCTGAGCGAGGCGGGTATGCAACGCGCCGCCGAACTGGCAAGACAACTCGTCGATGCCGACGTCGTCCCCGGGGTCGGCGTCGATGCGATCTACTCGACCTCGTATCGGCGCACCGTCGAGACGGCGAGGCCGGTGGCCGATGCGCTGGGCCTGCAGATAATGACTTACGATGCCGCGGATACCGAGGCTTTCCTCGAGGCAGTGGTCCGTGAATACAAGGGCAAAATAATCCTGGTCGTCGGACACAGCAATACGGTGCCCGAGATGATCGCGAACATGGGTGCCAGCAAGAACGTTCCGGAAATCGCCGAGGGCGAATACGACAATATCTACATCGTCAGCATTCCCTGGTTTGGCAAGACAAAGACGATCCGGCTGCGTTACGGCGAGCCTTACGTCCCGTGATTTCGCAGCATGAGCTGCAGGTGTCCACGAAAGGCCGCGGGACCTACGACATCAGTCGCGATGTGCAGCGAGCGGTTCGCGATTCCGGCATCGTGTCAGGCATGTGTCATGTCTTCATATGTCACACGAGCGCCTCGCTGATGCTCTGTGAAAACGCGGACCCGAGCGTAAGGAAGGATCTCGAGACCTTCATGTCGGGTCTGGTTGCGGATGGCGATCCCATGTTTACGCATACGGCTGAGGGACCGGACGACATGCCGGCGCACGTTCGCAGCATCCTTACGCAATCGGATCTGAATCTGCCCGTTCGAGACAGTCGCTGCGCGCTCGGTACCTGGCAAGGGGTATACCTGTGGGAGCATCGGCAGTCGCCTCACAGGCGGCGCGTGATCCTCACCGTGCAGGGCGAATAAGCGGGGTTTCTGCAATATGGCGAACGCCTGGCCAACGCAGCCACGTGACCCGGGATGTTGGCGCGGCTCCGGCTGCTACTTCGAGCCCCGCCCCGCCGTTTCCCTGAGGACCACGGCTTTTTCGATGAACTCCTGGTGACGCCCGATGCGAACATCCGCCATGACCGCGTCCTGGATAGTGCGGTCCTGGTTGATCAGGAACGTTGCACGTCGTACGCCGACGCCGAACGGTCCGTCGACGTCATACATCTTTATCGCAACCTTCTCCGGATCGCTCAGCAGTACGAAGGGCAGGTCGTACTCATCCCGGAAGCGCACGTGGCTCTCGGTGTCCTGCGGGCTGATACCGGCGACCTGGAGCCCCACTGACTGAATGTCATTGTGAATGTCGCGAATCGAGCACGCTTCCTTCGTGCAACCGGGTGTGAAATCTGCGGGATAGAAGTAGAGAATAAGCGGCCCGTCCTTCAGCAGATCGGACAAGGTCGTTTCTCCGCCTCGATCATTCGCCAGCTCGAACTCCGGTGCCCGCGAGCCAATCTCAAGCATACTTAATCTCCCAGTTATAGATCCTTTTCCGGCGCTGAGGCTACGAACGCCGAACCCTGCTACTGGCAACGATTCTACAGCTCTGGACAGGCCACACAATACACGGCCGTGTGAGGATCAGTGAAGCGCGTGTCTGTCGTGTCGCCGGGAGTGAGCATACCTCGGTATCTTCGTATGACAATGAATTGCCTATGCCGTATAACTCTCAGCATGATGAGATCAGAAACAATTGCATTGATACTGATCGCGCTGGCCTTGCCCGTAATGGCGGACTCGACAGAGAAAAAGCCGCTGTTCCAGGATGACTCCGTGGTCAAGGCGGTTCTTACCGCGCCAATCTGGCAGGCCTATACTCAGCGCGAGCAGGACGTTCGAATCTATTTGCCGGGACAGTGGTCCTACACGGCAGCGGACGGCGCAACCCAGCGGCTGGACGTTTCAATACGTACGCGTGGACTGTTCCGCCGGACCTATTGCCAGCTCCCGCCGCTGCAGCTGAATTTCAAGAAAGGGCAGGTCAAGGACACGCTGTTTGCGGGCCAGAACAAGCTGAAAGTCGTCTCTCCCTGCCAGGACGGTGCGAAATCGCAGCAGCACGTGGTGCTCGAGTACCTGGCCTACCGTACGTTTGAAATACTGACCGAAAAGAGTTTCGGCACGAGGCTCGTGCGCATCAGCTATGTCGACAGTGACGAAAAGCTGCGGCCATGGACAGACCTGGCCTTCGTTATCGAGGATGACAAGGACATGGCAAAACGGCTCGGACTGGTGCGATTGAAGGTAGTGTCGAACGATTTTGACCAGATGGACCATGAGAGCACGGCACTCGTGGAACTGTTTCAGTTCCTGATCGCCAACAACGACTACTCGGTGCTGCAGTCCGCCGACGGACGGGAGTGCTGCCACAATTCCGAGATACTTGCCCTGAAAGACAATGCGGACGTGCGAATTCCGGTGCCCTACGACTTCGATCTGTCGGGCCTGGTAAACACGAAGTATGCGGCGCCGCCGTCGCATATCCCGATTCGATTCGTGCGGACCCGCTATTACCGCGGACTATGTCAGCCGCCCGGCGTCCTGGAGGACACGATCCGCTATGTGCAGTCGAAGCGCGAGGAGATCCTCGACCTGTACAGGCACTCGAGGGAGCTTGAGCCGAATCTGAAGAAAAAAACGGTAGAGTACATCGAGGAGTTTTTCGACGTTCTCGACAACCCCAGGCGGCAACAGAAGCAGCTGTTCGACCGTTGTCGCGGCGCGGACCTGCTTGAAAAGATGCTGTCCGAAGACTAGCTACCAGTCGGGTTTCCGGATTCGACACGGGCGCGCTTTGCCGCTGCCTTTTCAGCTTTAGCCAGCTTGCGACGTATCTTGTCTTCGAGGACGAACTGCGATTCCAGGCCGTCGCCGAAGGCGCACACGGCAATAGCGGCGTAGTTGAAAAATACGGTCAGAACGACCGCAATCTCGATCGACTTGACGCCCGCGGAGATACCGACGCCTATCGAGGCGAGAATAAACAACGTATCGAAGGTGTCGCTGAGCGCTCGCCTGAAGCGAACGCCGGCGACGATGCCGGCGAGGCTGAAGGCAAGCGCCAGGCTGTGCTGAACGACCGTGACAATACCAGCGACAACGGCAGGGAGCACCAGCGTCGTGGTATCGATGGAGTGGTCGTAGATACTATCGGTGTGGATGGCGCGGTAGACCCACGACACCGGCAGCATCAGAAGCAGCGTCGCCCCCATGACGTAGACCAGCGAGATCGCTTCCTGCAACCAGACGGGCCCTCGCGCCAGGCGCGCGCGCGTCGTTGCCGTCGCTATCTCCTCAAGTTCTTCGTCGTCTGCCGACAGCAGCGCCTCTTCCAGGTCGTAGAGACTGCCTCCACCGTACTCGGCGATATCGCCGACGCCGCCCAGCGGAAGATCCTGCACGGTATTCGGAAATACGGTGACCAGGATGGCGACCGCCCCTGCAAGCACGAGGTAGTAAAAGGATACCCGGACGGCCATCCGCAGCAATATGTTGCGATGCCGCGCGAGCGTCGCGGTGCGTCTTTCCTGTTCGTTCATCGCGCCACTGTAGAGCCAATAACCGCGAATGGCAAAACGGTACTCCTATTTTAGGGAGGGCACTGTCCAGTCGTCGGACAGCGCACCCTGATCCATGATGATTTCGCGATGCCCGCTCCAGGTGCCGATGATCGCTTCGGGCGTTCCGATGCCGGCCGCCCGGGGGTCGCCCGAGGGACCGAACCAGTGGTTCTGCGGCGCCCCGGTGGTCCGCGCCCGCATCCCGCAATAGGTGGTGCCGTTCACTGTGGCTGAAAGGATCCTGTTCTGGAAGACGGGGTCGGCACTGACAACCGCTGCCGTGAGGTGATGTGACATGCGCTCAAGGATCGCAAGCAGAGCGTCGATGTCATCGTCGCCGTAGGTGCTGATGATCTGGAACGGTCCGAAAAGTTCTGTCGTCAGCAGCTCGAAATGCTTGCCGGCAATAGCGGCGAGCGGTACGCGAATGGCCGTGGGCTCGTAGGCGCCGTAGCAGGCCGGTATACGATGGCCGTCGATGGGCGTGCCACCAAACAGGAGCTCTGCGCCGGGCACTTCGAGTACGGCGTCAACGTGTTGTCCGATTTGCTCATTGGTCCATGAGAGAACCGGGCCGATGGACAGGTCTTTGAGACTGCGACGCGATGCCAGGGCTTTGAGTCGGGGGAGCAGCGCATCGGACCAGTTGTCGTGCACGAACAGAATGCTCTGTGCCGAACACTTCTGTCCGGAGGCGTTATAGGCATCCTCATCGGACTGCCAGGCAACATAGTCGGACCAGCGCGGGTCGTAGTCGGGCCCGATGATTTTCCAGTCAAACCCGGCGTCCTCCAGGCGTACGGCACCGTTGACCTTGCGGGCGACCGCCTCGGCAACATGACTGGAACCGGTGAACTGGATCATGCGGACGCGGTCCGTCGCGGCATCGAGCAACTCGCCCATGCGTTCGCCGCGGCAATGGATCAGGTCGATATCGCCGGCCGACAAGCCGCTGTGGATCAACAATCGCAGAAACTGCTCGAACACGACACTGACCTTTGAGTCCGCCTTGACCAGCGGCCGGTTGCCCATGAACAGCGCGCCCAGCGCCTGCAGTGCGGGTATTTCCAGCGGGAAGTTAAACGGGGCGATGACAACGACCGGACCAAACGGCCAGCGATAACCGCGCGACTCCTGCCCGGTGGTATCGCCCGGGTTGGAAAAGCCGCGTGCAAGAAAGCGTACGCCGTCGCCAGAGAAATTCTCGAGGAATACGCGCGTGACAATCACCTCGTTCCGGCACTGTTGCCAGCTCTTCGGCATGACTCGCTGGATAAGCTTGGTGAAATACGCCTCGACGGCGTCATCGGCCAGCAGCGCCGCGGCACGGGCGCACACGGCCCCGAGCTGGACGTAACGGTGGGTGTTCTTCAGCGGGTTGTGAAGCCCGGTTTTCGGGCATTGACCGAGGCTCTTTACGAAGGGCGCAATGGTCTCGGTATCCGGAACGGCCAGAAACGCGTCGCCCGACAGGGGGTCGGGAATATCCTCGCGAACGCGTTGCGCAGCCTTCCACTGCCCGTCGATGAGATTCAGCACGGCGGCCGGTGCGTCACCGGTCATGCCGTTGTAGGGGTCCACGGTTGCGAAACCAGGGATTTTCGTTGCAGTCATACCTTGGGGTGCCTTTTTCGCGCAGGCAGCCGCTTTGCGCGAACAGCAAAGGGCGGCCGTGACTTACAAAATTGTCGAAGCAACGCGTCGCTGCGCGTCGGACCGCAGTATATTCGATCGCATTGCCACTTTGTGCGTTTTGCCGAAAACTCGAGAGCAGTGTCGCGGGCCGCGAGCGAAAGCTTCGATCTAGGCGACGCTTCCCAATGCCACCTTGATCGCCTCGCCATTGATACCGCTGGCTTCCTCGGTAGCAAGAAATGCAATGCTCTGCGCGACTTCCTGCACGGTAGCGACACGGCCGGGGGGGTAGAGCGCGGCACGTTCGTCCCAGACCTGGTCGACCGAGATGCCCCGATCGCCGGCTTCCTGCCGCGCCGAGCGTTCCGCCATCTCGGTGCGCACCCAGCCGGGCAGAACGGCGTTGGCGGTGACCCCGAAGGCGCCCGCGTCAATTGCCACCGAACGCATGAGGCCGATCAAGCCGTGCTTGGAACTGTTGTAGGCGCTGCTGGCGTGTTCGGCGACCAGGCCAGCTGTCGAGCTGGTGTAAACGATCCGTCCGTAGCCGCGTTCGACCATTCGGCCGAGCGTGCCCCTGGACAAATAGAAAGGCCCGTCGAGATTCACACGCATCGTCTCGCGCCAGATCTCTTCCGGCTGTTCCCAGGTCACCTTCTCGTGGGCGGAGCCGATGCCGTGATTACAGACGAGGATCTCGATGGTGCCGAGCCGACGCTCGGTTTCGGCGATCGCAAACGCGCAGCCATCCGCGGTTCCAAGATCCGCGACGGCATACTCCAGGCCGACATCCTGCAACTCCTTTCGAGTGCGAGCCACGGTCATCACCCTGGCGCCCCGCGATGCCAGCAACTCCGCTGTCGCCCGGCCGATGCCCCGGCCTGCGCCGGTGACCAGCGCGACGCGCCCTTCAACTCCGCTCATCCTACCCGTCCTCAGGTCTGTCGTGATAACGATTCATGGCGCCGGCGGCAGGGACAGCTCGCCAGCAACGAATTGAATTCCAGTATCATAACCCTGCTGGCTTCGCGACATGCGCCGCTTCGTCGCCAATTGCTGACGCAATTGGTCGAACGCTGTTCTCATCGCTGGGCTGAGCCGGCGTTCCAGACGAACGGGCCTCCGTCCCGTTCGTCAGAAATGGCGCCCCGACCATGATTCGAACATGGGACCCCCAGATTAGGAATCTGGTGCTCTATCCTGCTGAGCTACCGGGGCGGCGCTGGGATTCTAGCAGACCAGGCCACTGCTGCAATTCATGTCTACATGTAAGCGATTGTAACAGTAGCGCTTTTGCCGTTGTTGTAGCCGCGGGCCTCTGTATATTAAACGGCACTGTTTCAAGGGAGGCCGACAATGAGCGGTGTCGCAGCAAAAGCAATCAGCTGGACCGAGTCAGGACTGGTTCCGGACACGGTGATACGTGGCGGCATGCGCCGGCTTCTCGAGCGCAAACTCTCCGAGATTCGCGCCGGCGATGTGGAGTTCGCCTCCAGGACGTTGAACGATTTCGCCGACATGATGCGCGCGTCACCCATCGCGCTCGTGCCCGAGCTCGCCAACGAGCAGCACTACGAAGTGCCCGCAGAGTTTTTCGTCGAAGTTCTGGGCGAGAATCGCAAGTACAGCTGCTGTCACTGGGGTGGCGGTGCAGCTTCGCTCGGCGAGGCCGAGCAGTCGGCGCTGCAAATTACCGTCGAAAGGGCGGCAATTCGGGATGGCATGAAGGTTCTCGATCTTGGTTGCGGATGGGGCTCGCTTTCGCTCTGGATCGCAGAGCATTTCCCGAACGCGTCAGTTACTTCGGTCTCTAACTCGCGTTCGCAGCAGAAGTTCATCCAGGCGACCGCGGCGGAACGGGGCATCGAGAATATCGACGTCATCGTTTGCGACATGAACGATTTCGAGGCGCGCGATGGCTACGATCGAATCGTATCCATCGAGATGTTCGAGCACATGCGTAACTATCGCGAGCTTTACCGGCGGATCGGTTCCTGGTTGCTGCCTGAAGGCCGATTCTTCATGCATATATTCTGTCACCGGACTACGCCCTATGAGTACATCGACAAGGGACCGGGTGACTGGATGAGCCGTCACTTTTTTTCCGGTGGCATCATGCCAAGCGCCGATCTGCCGCTATTGTTTCAGGAACATCTGAGCCTGGAACGGCGATGGGCGTGGAATGGCTCGCACTACGCGAAGACCTGCAGGGCCTGGCTCAGCCGCATGGACCGTCGTCGCGATACGGTGATGCCAATACTCAACGAAACCTATGGCCAGGAAGAGGCAGGCCGCTGGTGGATGCGCTGGCGCATGTTTTTCATGGCCTGCGAAGAGTTATTCCGCTTCAACAACGGGCAGGAGTGGTACGTCAGCCATTACCTGTTCCGCAAAGCCGGTGAATAACATGCCGGTGCTGATCAATTTCGCCGCGTTCCAGATCGGCTGGTTTTCCTCGGTCGTCGGGGCCGCCAAGCAGATGCCCTGGCTTGGTCCGCTCGTGTTAACGATCGTGCTGGCGATCCATCTGCGGCAGGCGCGGCGGCCACAGGCGGAGTTGTTACTGGTCATGGCCTGCGGACTCGTGGGTGTTCTTTTCGACAGCCTGCTGGTTGCGTTTGGCTGGGTCACGTATCCGTCCGGCCAGTTCAGCGAGTTCCTGGCACCGTACTGGATCATTACCATGTGGATGCTTTTTGGCACCACGCTGAACCTGTCGATGGGCTGGCTCAAGGGTCGGCCCCTGCTTGCCGCGCTGTTCGGTGCTGTGGGCGGCCCGCTGTCGTATGTCGCCGGGCAGAAACTCGGCGGCATCGTGCTCGTGAACTACTCGGCCGCCCTGATCGCCCTTGCGATCGGATGGGCCCTGTTCATGCCACTGCTGCTCGCCGTCGCAGAGCGCAATGACGGCATATCCGCAGAGCTAGGGCATCGGGAGGCTATGGAATGAGCAATTGCCTGGTAACCATCGGCGACAGGCGCCCGAAGTACGCCGACTACATTCGCCGTACCAACGCATTTTTCCCGGGACCCCGGCGAGGCCCCGCAAGCACCAGAGAGGCGCATTCATGATCGGACTCTATTCACGAGCTGCCGCAGCTCTCATCACCCTTTTGCTGGTATTTGCCCCGGCTGCCAGCAAGAGCAGTGGCGCAACGCAAAGCTGGGATTTCTCCGTAAGGCTGGACGGCGACCCGATCGGCTATCACCGTTTCGAGCTGATCGAAGACGGCGACCAGCGACGCCTCACAAGTGAAGCGAAGTTCGACGTGCGTTTCCTCTTCATCAATGCCTTTCGTTACCGGCATGATGCCACGGAGCTATGGGCCGATGGCTGCCTGAGGGAGATCGAAGCGCGCACGCAGGCGAATGGCAAGCAGCTCGCCGTTACCGGCACCACCGTCGAGGACCGGCTCGTTGTCGATGCCGGCGCGGAGACGAAAGCCTTAGATGACTGCGTAATGACGTTCGCCTACTGGAACCCGGATTTCCTGCGTCAACCCAGGCTCCTGGATTCACAGTCCGGCGAATACCTGGATGTCGAGGTGCAAAACATCGGCCAGGAGCCCATCAGCGTACGTGGCCAAACAGTCGACGCGTCAGTCTACAGGCTGACCGCGAAACAGCTCGAGATCAGACTTTGGTACTCGTCTGATGACGAATGGCTTGCGCTCGAGTCGGTTGCAAAAGGCGGACGGATAATTCGATATGAGCTTAGCTGACATGAAGAAACCTGGAAAAACGCTGGCTGCCTTGCTGCTGGCCATTACTTTGGGCGCCTGCGCGGCGCGTGGACCACAAATGGAAACTGTCGATTACGTAGACCTGGAACGATTCATGGGAGACTGGTATGTCATTGCGAACATACCGACGTTTCTCGAAAAGGGCGCGCACAACGCGGTCGAGTCCTATGCGTTGAACGATGACGGCACTATCCAGACGACGTTCACGTTTCGCAAGGGCAGCTTCGATGGTGAGGAGAAGGAATTCAATCCGAAAGGGTTCGTAACCGACAAGCAGAGCAACGCTATATGGGGCATGCGCTTCGTATGGCCGATCAAGGCCGATTATCGAATCATCTACCTTGATGACGATTATTCCATGACGATCATCGCAAGGCAGAAGCGGGACTTCATCTGGATCATGGCGAGGACGCCGCAGATACCCGAGGCAGAGTATCAGCGCCTGGTCGAGTTGGCGGCTTCTGTCGGCTACGATGTCAGCAAGATCGAGCGAGTTCCGCAGCAATGGTAGCGCGGGCAGGGCTGCGGCAAGGGAGTAGGGCGTGCGCATTGCGGTAGTCGGCACCGGCATCGCGGGCAACATCGCCGCCTGGAAGCTTCGCGATCGTTGTGATGTAACCGTCTTCGAGTCGGCAAGCTACGTGGGCGGGCACAGCAACACCGTCGACGTCGATGAGGGCGGGCGCTCTATCGCGGTGGATACCGGTTTCATCGTTTTTAACGACCGCACCTATCCGAATTTCATCAAGGTACTGGACGACATCGGCCAGCCGTCGCAAGCCAGCGAGATGTCATTCAGCGTTCATTCGGCGAACGGCGGTCTTGAATATAATGGCTCGTCTTTGAACGGTCTCTTCGCGCAGCGACGCAATCTTTTTCGACCGTCGTTCTACTCGATGGTACGCGACATCCTGCGCTTCAATCGCGAAGCGTTGCTGGACATCGGCAGGAGCAACAGGCCGCTTTCGCTCGCGGAGTACCTGTCGGAGCATAACTACGGCAGCGACTTTACCGACCACTACCTCGTGCCGATGGCCGCCGCCATCTGGTCGTCCGAGCCTCGCTCGGTGCTGGATATGCCCGCGGACTTCCTCGTCCGGTTTTTCAAGAACCACGGCCTGTTGCAGCTCGAAAACCGGCCGCAGTGGCGAGTCATTCAGGGCGGCTCGCGGGAATACGTCAAGCGGCTGGTGCGCGGGCATCGCGCGGCAATACGACTGAATACGGCTGTAGAGTCGATCCGCCGCTTCCCCGATCGCGTCGACGTGTGCACGGCCGAAAGCGGCACGGAGTCATTTGACTTCGTGTTTCTGGCCTGCCACAGCGACCAGGCACTTGCGATGCTATCGGATCCAACCGTGGTCGAGCGCAGTGTGCTCGGCGCCATCGGCTATCAGGACAACGAGGCCGTGCTGCATACGGATCAGTCCGTGTTGCCGCGCCGGAAACGGGCATGGGCCGCCTGGAACTACTTCGTCCCGGCAGACAGCCGCCGCCACGTAGCCGTGTCCTACAACATGAACATTCTGCAGGGGCTGAACGCGAAAGAGACCTATGTCGTGACCCTGAATGATGACACCCGAATCGATCCCGACAGGATCATTCGTCGCATCCAGTACCAGCATCCCGTCTATACCCGTGAGGCTGTTCTTGCGCAGGCGCGGCAGGCGGAGATCAATACGGACCGCACATTCTATTGCGGCGCCTACTGGCGCAATGGCTTTCACGAAGACGGCGTCGTCAGCGCATTGAATGCAGTCGCTCATTTCGAGGAGAGGTTAAAACGTGCAGAGCTGTATCTACGAAGGGCAGGTTAGGCACACGAGGACGACGCCGGTCCTGCATCGTTTCAAGTACCGGCTGTTCATGATGTACCTCGATCTGGACGAGCTGCCGCAGTTGTTTGCGAAACGCTTCTTGTGGTCATCCCGCCGCTGGGCCATCGCACGTTTCCGCCGATCGGATCATCTGGGCCCGGCGACACAGCCGCTGTCCGAGTCTGTGCGGGAGCTCGTCGAGCGCGAGACCGGCAGTCGCCCACGCGGTCCGATCAGGCTGCTTACGAACCTTCGATATTACGGCCACGGCTTCAATCCCGTCAGTTTCTATTACTGCTTCGCGGACGATGGCAGCACGCTGGAGACGATTGTTGCGGAAGTCAACAACACGCCCTGGGGCGAACAGGATACCTATGTGCTGCCGGCCAGCGAGAACGTTGGCACCACTACCGCCTGGCGCGTCCGGCCTGAAAAGAAAATGCACGTGTCACCGTTCATGCCGATGGACGTTGATTACGACTGGAGTTTCAACGTCCCGTCGCAACGCATGAACGTCTACATGGCCAGTGCAAAAGACGGCAGGCGCATTTTTGACGCCGCGATCGCGATGCAGCGCGTTGAGATCGGCGGTCTGTCCCTGGCGCGCGTGCTTGCAGGGTATCCGATGATGACGGTCAAGGTCGTTGTCGCAATCTACTGGCAGGCGCTTCGGCTGTGGCTCAAGCGCTGCCCCCTCTACGTTCATCCCGACAAGAAGAAGACCATGGTGGTACAGAAGACATGAAAACGGCTTCCGTTGAATCGCAGGAGTTCCTGGCAGGCCAGCTGTCGCCAAACTGGCTGGACAGGCTGGCTCGTCGAATTGTCCGTAGCCGACTTGCCAGGATCGAGAAGGGCCAGATCACCCTCGTCGAGAATGGCAATTCGGAGACCTTCGGGGAATACGCCGCCGAGTTCCCGGTGTCGGTCGTCGTGAAAATCAACTCGCCGGCGTTCTACAGCGACATCGCATTCGGAGGATCCGTTGGCTCCGGCGAGGCCTACATGCAGGGCTATTGGGAATGCTCCGAGCTCGAGGCACTCGTTCAGATCCTGCTTCGGAATCGCGGCGTTCTCGACGAAATAGATTCGGGGGCGGCGCTGCTAAGGCGACCATTTCGCAAACTGTTTCACTGGATGAACCGGAATACCCGGCGCGGCAGCCGGCAGAATATTTCCGCTCATTACGATCTGGGTAACGATTTCTACGGGCTCTGGCTCGATACGCAAATGATGTACTCGAGTGCGTTCTTTCCGAGCCCGTCGGCGTCACTCGACGAGGCAGCGGTAGCGAAACTCGAAAAGATCTGCAACAAGCTGGACCTGAAGCCCGGCGACAAGGTCATCGAAATCGGTACGGGCTGGGGTGGTTTTGCCATCCACGCGGCCAGTAATTATGGCTGCGACGTTACCACGACCACGATCTCCGAGCGGCAATACCAGTTCGCGAAGGCGCGAGTCGATTCGCTGGGACTGGGCGACAGGATTACCCTCCTCAGAAACGACTACCGCGACCTCCAGGGCCAGTACGACAAGCTCGTGTCAATTGAAATGATCGAGGCCGTCGGGCACGAATATCTCGATACATTCTTTGCGAAGTGCGCGGCGCTGCTAAAACCCGACGGTGAAATGCTGCTACAGGCGATAACGATTAGCGATCAGCGATACGACAAGGCCAGGAGGACGGTCGATTTCATCAAACGATACGTGTTTCCAGGCGGTTTCCTCCCTTCATTGACCGCGATGACCAGTTCGATGACTCGCGTCACGGATCTGCGTGCAATCAGCGTCGAGGACATCGGACCGCACTACGCATTGACGCTGAGGCACTGGCGGCAACGCTTCTTTGACAAGCTTTCGGAGGTCCGCAGGCAGGGCTTTTCCGAGGAATTTATTCGAATGTGGGAGTTCTACCTCTGCTATTGCGAAGCGGCTTTCGTGGAGCGGGCTATCGGCACGGTGCAGATGCATGCGATCGGCTCCGATGCCCGACCGGCGTCGATCGCCGGCCGCTGAGGCTTTTATGTTGGGTGGGATCTGGCCATAATGAGCCGATGCAGGGAATTATTCTTCGAACCATTATCGCGATGCTCGGGCTATTCATGGCGTCCCAGTTGCTACCGGGAGTCAGCATAGTCGGTACCGGCAGCTTCATCCTGGCGGCGTTACTCCTGGGAATCGTCAACGGCATCGTGCGTCCAATCGCGTTCATCCTGACGCTGCCGCTGACGATTATCACCCTGGGTTTGTTTCTCCTTGTGCTGAACGCCGCGATGTTCGGCCTGGTAGCGGCGATGCTGGAGAATTTCACGGTGAGCGGTTTCTGGTCGGCCGTATTCGGCTCGATCATTGTGAGCATTACGAGCACCGTGGCTTCCTGGTACATCGGCCCTGACGGCCGATACGAGGTTTTCGTAATTCGCCGACAGTAGTCGGAGACTATCCTTGGGTGACACTTGAGCATACGGACTCGTCCGGTCGACTATGACGATGGAAACATAGCCTACGAGGGCACGCTGGCCTGGGACGATGCCAGCGATGGGCCGCGCCCGGGAATCCTGGTCGTTCACACGATCCGCGGCCGCTCGGCCTTCGAGGAGGGCAAGGCGGAAGCGCTCGCCAGGCTTGGCTATGCCGCATTCGCCATCGACCTCTACGGCAGGGACGTGATAGGAACCGGCGAGGACAACACGCGCAGCCACATGAATGCCTTGAAAGCGGATCGCGACGCGTTGCAGCGGCGCCTGTCGCTATCGCTTCGCGTCCTGAAGGAACAGGCAGAGGTCGACGAACGGCGAACAGCAGCGATCGGGTTTTGTTTTGGCGGTCTTTGCGTCCTGGACATGGCGCGCATTGGCGAAGATCTCGCTGGCGTGGTCAGTTTTCACGGACTGCTGGATGCACCGGACAACAGACCGGATAACAACATCGATGCCAGGGTACTCGTATTGCACGGCTGGGACGATCCGCTGGCGACGCCAGACAGCGTGCTGGCGCTGTCAGAGGAATTGACAGCGGCCGGCGCGGACTGGCAGCTGCATGCGTATGGCAATACGGTGCATGCCTTTACAAACCCGATGGCCAATGACGAGTCCCGGGGAACTGTGTATGCGGCGGCAGCCGACCGTCGGTCCTGGGTCGCCATGAAAAACTTTCTGGACGAACTATTTAGCGGGCCATGAGCCCGGGAGACATTATCATCGTGAAGCAATCAAGCCTATTGACCGTGGTACTCGTAGCAATGGTACTCGCGGGCTGCAGCAAGCAGCAATCGACCGACGCCGAGATCGCCACGGCCGTGACAACGAAGGAAGCGAACGGCGACGCCGAAAAGGCGGCGCAGCAAATTCGGGACGATTACATGCGTGAGATCGTCATCGAGATATCTGACGATCGTTACGAGGGCCGGGGCCCAGGCACCCGCGGCGACGAAGCCGCCCGCCAATACCTCGCCAGGCAGATGGAAGCGCTCGGCCTGCGGCCCGGCGCCGCCGACGGTAGCTGGCAGCAGAGCTTCGATCTCGTGGGCATCAACGCGTCTCAGCCGAGCACCTGGACGTTTGACGGTGAAACCGAATCAATGACGCTGAAGCAGTGGGAGCAGTTCATCGTCGGCAGCGGGGTACAGGCCGAGCGCGCAACGCTCAGCGATGCCGAGGTGGTGTTCGTCGGCTACGGTATCCAGGCACCCGAGTACGACTGGGACGACTACAAGGGCGTAGATCTGAAGGGCAAGGTCCTGCTCATGATGAACAACGACCCTGACTGGGACCCTGATCTGTTCGCCGGTGAGACGAGGCTCTGGTACGGGCGCTGGGACTACAAGTATCTGAGTGCTGCTCGACAGGGCGCCGCCGGCGCGATAATTATTCACACCTCGCCATCCGCAGGCTACCCGTTCCAGGTCGTGCAAACGTCGTGGACGGGTGTGCAGTTCGAACTGCCGGCCGGAGACGAGCCTCGCAGCCAGATCAATGCCTGGCTGACCGAAGACGCGGCGCGCGACCTGGTGGCCATGGCGGGCCTGGACCTCGATGAACTGCGCGAGGCGGCCTACAACAGGGACTTCGAGCCGGTGCCTCTTGGCGTAAGCACGTCGCTGGACATGGCGGTTGACATGCAGCGCGTCAAGTCCGCAAACGTTCTTGGCCTGATTGAAGGCAGTGACCCGGAACTCCGTGACGAAGTGGTCATCTACACCGCGCATCACGATCACCTGGGTATCGGCACACCGAACGAAGACGGCGACGCGATCTATAACGGTGCGATGGATAATACGACCGGCGTTGCGCAGGTCCTGGCGATCGCCAGGGCGATCAAGGCGCTGCCAGTGGCGCCGCGCCGCTCGGTGCTGGTTGCGCTGGTAGGAGCGGAGGAGCAGGGACTGCTCGGCTCCGAGTATTACGCCGCGAACCCGACGTTTACCCCGGGGAAGATCGCCGCGAACCTCAATTACGATGGCGGCAATATCTGGGGCGATACGCATGATGTCACCTATATCGGGCTAGGCAAATCATCCATCGACCAGATCATGAAGCTCATCGCCGAGGAACAGGGCCGGGTCGTCAAGCCGGACCAGTTTGCAGACAAGGGCTATTTCTACCGCTCGGATCAATTCAGTTTTGCGAAAATCGGCGTGCCCGCCATGTACCTGGACACCGGAACGGACTTCGTCGATCGCCCGCCGGGTTGGGGCAAGGAGCAGCTGGATCACTACACCGAGGTGAACTACCACCAGCCATCGGACGAGTACGATCCGGGCTGGAACCTGGACGGCATGATCGACGATGCATTGCTGGGCTTCTGGACCGGGCTCGCGATAGCGAATGCCGACGAGATACCGACATGGAATCCTGGTGACGAGTTCGAGGCCGCCCGCCTGGAGGCGCTGCGGGCGCTGGAGGAGTAGCTGCCAGGGAGACTTGTGCAGAGGCTCCCTAGGAGCGGCGGAATCGGCTCAGGAAGCCCTTCTTCGGTTCGTCCTCGTCCGTCTCGTCCAGCGCTCCCGGCAGCGGTACTTTCAATGCTTTGAGCGTCTGTGTTATCGACGTGTTGATCTGATCCTCGATCGATTCCGGAGCATCCTGGGCAGGTTCGTCCCTGGGTTCGCGGAGCGACGGGTGCAGGTCGGCGTTCAGCGCGCGCACCGTCTTGAGCCGTTGTGACGCTGACAAGTCGAGCCCGGTCTTGGCGACAGGCGGGCGCGTCTCTATCGAGATTTCCTCCGGATCACGGCTATACGGTGCATCGGGGATAGTTTCAGCCGGCGGCGCTTCGGGCTCTTTAGCGGGGGCGTCCGACACGAGCTCCAGTTCATCGTTTGCAGAGTCGTCCTGCGGCGGATTGGCGGTAATCTGTGCCGCGATCATGCTGATGCCGGTACCGAACAAGGTCTCCGCCATGATGTCGTCGATGTCCTCGAGCGATTTCGCGTTCGCAATATCGGCGGCGATCCGGTCGAGTTGCGGGTCGCTCTTCACTGGCGGTGATGGCGGAAGTATGTCGGAAGGCTGCTCCATGGAGAGGTCTTCGATGCCGGTCTCGATCGACTTGTCGAGAATAATCTCCGGAATCTCGTCGACGTCGGCAACGGCATCCGCGAGATCTTCGGGTTCCGGCGCGGCCCGTCCCTGAACCAAGGGTTCGCCGTGCGTGAACGCCATGGCCTGCTCCAGTGCGTCCAGATCGGGTTTGAGCTGCGCCAGCGTCGGATCCCGGTCCCACTCGGGCAGCTCCTCCTGCTCAGCGTCCGAATCGGATTCGCCATGTGTATCCCCTGCGGCTTCGGGTTGCGGCCCCGCGTCGTTTGTGAGGTCAACGCCGGCGACCGGCATGGGATCGGCTATGCCCGGTGCCTGCGGCGATTCGGGCATTTCAGCCTCCGGCCGGATGACGGCGTGTGGCTCAACGGCGAGTTCCGGTATGTCCTCGGCCACGGCGGTCGATCCCGCCTCGGCCCGAAGCTCGGGAACGTCCTCATCCGTGGCCTCGGCCTCCGCCCCGGCGTCGCGTTGCGGCTCTGACTCGAGCGTCGGCAATACTTCGTCGACCAGTCTGAATTCGGGCTCCGCGGCCAGTTCCCATTTCGAATCGCCGTCAGGCTGCGGAGACTCGGCGACGTGGTCGGCGATGTTCCCGGATGTCGACGCGGGCTGCGCCTCCGGCGAGCACGAAGGCTCAGCCTTCAGCTCCGGTATGTCGTCGGCGCTGGCGTCGGGCCGTGCCTGCTCCGCGATGTCTTGCTCCGTCGCGGCTTCGCTTTCGGTCAGCGTCGCGTAGCGCTGCGACAGGATCGCCAGGTCGGGCAATGTGTCCTGGATCAGGTGCGGAATATCCGTCGCATCCTGGTCCGCCCCTTCGTTGTCGTCGGCAAAAACGATGACCGGTTCCGACGGCGGGGCTGCAAGCTTTTCGGCGGACGAGGGCTCGATGCTGGAGACGGGCTCCGGCGCCGCATGGGCTTCGGCTGCGGCCGTCGGCTCCGGCTCAGCGACGGGCTGTGGCGTTGCAGAGGGCGCCTGCGGAGCGTCCGGCGCCGACGAGTCATCGGCGGCCGGTTCGGAAAAGTCGAAGTCCTCGACGCTGAGTCCGAGTTCGTCGGAAGCCACTGCCGCAATCATCGTTGCCGTTACGCGATCGACGCCCTGTGACGCCGCTGCCGTCAGCACGGTGTCGACAATCGTGTTGGCGACTCTCGGAATTCCCTGGCTCAGGCCGTGAAGCAGCTCGGCCGACCTGGCATCGAATAACTGCTCGAAATCGCCGCCGGCCAGTCGCAGGCAGTGTTTCAGGTAGCCACGCAGCTCCGCCTCGCACAGCGGCTGGATCCGGTGTCGCTGCCTGACTCGCTGCTGCAATTGCGCGAGCTCGGCTTTCTTCATGAACTCGAAAAGGCGCTCGTCGCCCATCAGCACGATGCTGGCGCCTTCGGATTCGCCGGCCTCCGCAACCGTCAGCGCTTCCAGTTCCGCCAGCGTCTCGGCGCCGGTACGCAGCGCGTCCTCGACCAGGATAAAGACCCGCGTTCCGGCGTCCTGAAGATCCTTGAGTTTCCGGCGGAGTGCCGTGAATCGCTGGATCGTCCCGCTGGGACGGTCTTTCACGCCGAGCACGATCAGCAGGGATTCGAGCACGTCGCTGGGGTTCATCTGCATGCGTCCCACGCGGATCGTCTTGTACTTGCTGCCGATGGCGTCCAGTGAACGCTCGACCAGCGTCGTCTTGCCGGTACCCACCGCGCCGGAGACGGTCACGACCGCGTCCTGGGCGGCGAGGGCTTTTCGAAAGCCTGCCATCGTCTTTGCCGTCTGCGGGCCGACGAAGACCTCGTTGCCTGTCGCTTTCACGCTGAAAGGCCGTTTTTTGAGCCCGAAATGTTGTTCGTACATGGCGCTTAGATCACCTTTTCACTGGCCTGCGTGTCTGTTTGCTGTCTCCAGACAGGCAGTTTCGTTTGAAATCAGACCGAATTCATGGAGTTATGTCACAGAAATGCACCTTGGGGTGCAGACGGCGCCCGGCCTTCGAGCCCCGTCCCGACGCAATAAACCCCTGATTTTGTGATCGAAAACGGTCAGAATAGGCGGCTTCGTACCTTCCGGTAAGCAACAGGCAACAGGACGCCAAACGAATGCGCATCCTCCTGATATTCGGGATTCCTATCCTGGCCGTTCTCGCCGCGTTCGCGATGATGGGCCTCCGAGAAAAGCCGCCGGAGAAGGAGCGGGTCGAGCTGGATCCCCTGGTCGACGTGCTTGTTCTCGAGCCAATGACGAAGAATTTCGAGGTTCGCAGCCAGGGCACGGTAAGTCCGCGCACCGAAACCATTCTCAGCGCGGAAGTGTCCGGCACGATAAGCAGCATATCGCCCAAGTTCATCCCGGGCGGCGTTTTCCAGGCCAACGAAGTCCTGATGCGCATCGATCCAACGAACTACAAGGTTGCTCTCGACCAGGCAGAAGCGCTGGTCGCGCAGCGACAGATCGAATTCGACGGCGCGAAAAAACTGAAAAGTCAGGGCTACCGGGCAGAGACGGAGTACGCTTCGGCGGTCGCGGCGCTGGCGAGTGCAAGAGCGGAAGAGGTTCGCGCCCGGCGCAACCTGGAGAGAACCTACATTCGCCTGCCTTACGAAGGAATCGTCCGAAGCAAGGAGTCCGACCTCGGCCAATTCGTGAATCCCGGCACGCGGCTCGGCGTTACTTTTGCGACGGACTATGCCGAGGTTCGACTGCCGCTCACCGACCTCGACCTGGCGTTCGTCGACCTGCCCGCTGCGGCCGATGTCGCCGAGACAGGCGCCGTCGAGGGCCCCGCCGTCGTGCTGTCCGCCGTTCGCAAGGGGCAACTGGCCGAATGGGCGGCACGGATCGTCCGTACCGAAGGCGTCGTGGACGAGAAAAGCCGCGTGACCTACGCGGTGGCGCGTGTCGACGATCCCTACCGATTGCATTCGGAGGGAACGGTGTTGCCGATGGGGACATTCGTATCCGCAACAATCGAGGGTGCCGCCGTATCCGGTGTATTCAGGGCGCCCAATGCGTCGATACGCGGTGCCGACCAGGTGCTGGTCGTCGAAGACGACAATACACTGCACATTCGACGTGTCGAAATCGTGCGAGCCGATGCGGAGTTTTCCTATTTTCGCGGCGCCGTCGCCGGCGAAAGAATCGTTTCTTCCGCGCTGGAGGCGCCGATAGACGGGATGCGGGTGCGTACCACGACCGACGCGTCCGGGCCATCTTCGAGCAGCGCCGCGACGCAGGGGGGGCAATAGAACGTGAAAAAACCGCAACCCGTCAGGCAGAAGGGACTCATTGCATGGTTTGCGGCAAACCACGTTGCAGCGAATTTGCTCATGCTATTTATCATCGTTGCCGGCCTGATATCGGCATTCACGATACGCAAGCAGACGACGCCGGATTTTGAACTGAACACCATCCAGGTGCGCGTTGCCTACCTGGGCGCGGCACCGCAGGAGGTCGAAGAAGGCGTTGTCATCAAGATCGAGGAGGCCATTCAGGACGTCAAGGGCATCGTCAAGATCAACGGCGTCGCGAGTGAGGGTATGGGTACCGTAACGGCGGAGGTCTCATCGGGCGCCGACATGAACGAGGTCTTGAGCGAAATCAAGACGCGTGTAGACGCCATCTCCACGTTTCCTGCTCTGACCGAGAAACCTGTCATCTACAAACAGGAAGTGCCTATCCATGTCGT
>JBFELT010000031.1:0-22247 GCA_041552015.1 Woeseiaceae bacterium | reverse complement strand
TGGGACCCCATTTCCTGGAGTCGCTGTCACGACAGAGTAACAGCGCGGTACCGCCCTGTTCTTCGAATGCGTCGTCAACAGTTTCGACCGGAATGGAGAGCTTCTTGATCGTCTGCGTAAGATCGATAGCTTCGCACGGCGGAGCCTCCCCTTTCTTGGTCTTCAGTTCACTCATCGCAGACCTTCCGCATCTTGCCGGGCGGGAGACAGGCTCTTCAGATATGCCAGCATCTCACCATCGGCCATCGGTGTGCCGAACAGGAAGCCCTGCAGATAGTGACAGCCATGGTCGCGCAGGAATCGTGCCTGACCTTCTGTTTCCACGCCCTCGGCAACCACATCGATGCCGAGTTCGTTGGCGACCGCGATTGCGGCAGCGCATGCCGCCTTGTCACGATCGTTGTTTTCGAGATTGGAAACGATCGTATTGTCGATCTTTATCGCATCAACCGGACTCTGCGACAGCTGCGCCAAAGAGCAGGCACCGACGCCATAGTCGTCAACCACGATCCTCATGCCAAGGGACTTCAGCCGGTTGCAGGCCGAGTAGTCCGTCAGCACCTCACGAAACAGCATGTGCTCCTTGATTTCGATGTCCAGGTCGCGCGGGTTGGTATTTGTCTCGTCGAGAACTTGCTCGATTCGCTCCGCAATGCCGTCGCTCACGAGCTCTTGCGAGGAGATATTGATTGCCACTCGCATGTCAGCATGGCCCGCACTGTGCCAGGCCTGCAGCTGCTCGCAGGCATGCTTCAACACCCAGGCACCGATAGACAGGATGAGCCCGGTACGCTCGGCAACACGGACGATCTTTCGAGTTGGCTGCGTACCGAGCAGGGTATCCGGCCAGCGCAACAATGCTTCAGCAATGGTCGGCAGGCCCGTCTTCGCATCCACGATCGGCAGGAAGTTCAGTGCATACTCGTTTCGCCGTAGTGTCGATCTCAGCTCCTCTTCCAGGTCGTTGCGTTGCAGGGTCCGCAGACGCACGGTACCCGAGTGAAACTTGTACTGGGTCGAGGGATCGGTGCGAGCGTCTTCCAGCGCGCCGTTGGCATTCTCAAACAACGCCGCCGGATCGAGGCCGTCCTGCGGGTAGAGCGCGACGCCGCCGCTGGCATGCACGGCGACCGTGCGTGCTCCGATCGCAATCGGTTGCTTGAGATCGTCGACCACCCTGGCAACCACGGCCTCGGCATCTTCGCCGTTCTCGATGCTGGGCAATACGATGCTGAATTGTCTGTAGTCCGTTCGCGCCGCGACCGAATATCTCTCGTAGTCGCCGGAGTTTTCGTCGTTCGAACCACGAAGATGGCTTTTCAATCGGGATGCCAGCTGCCTTAGCGCGTCATCCTGCTGCGCCGAGTTAAGTACGTAGCCATGATCATCGAACTGGCCTACATGGATGCATATTACCGCCGCCCTGCCTTCCCGGAGCCGTTGAATATCCGTGATTTTCTGCAGCTCGTTAAAGAAGAACTCGCGGTTCGGAAGCGCGGTCACATCGTCCGTGTAGGCTAGCCGCCGCGCGCGTGACAGCGCCTGTTTCTGTTCGGAAAGATCGCGAACTATCATCAACACACGATCCCGGCCCTGGGCGACGAAGATAAATTCCCTGGTCGAGCCGTCGTCGACGTCTTCCAGTTCCACGCTGTGAGCGTTTCGGCTGCGAAGCGCCCGCTTGAGCGAGTCGCGGATTCTCGTCGTTATCTCTGCGGACCACAATTGATCAATCGATGGCTCGCCACCGCTCAATGAAAGATCGTCGCGAATCGCCTTGCCGGCCTCAATGACACTGGCTATGGAACCGGCCTGCGAGACGACCAGAACCAGATAACCCTCTGTGCGCTGCTTTTCGTGGGGCGCTGCTGCGTCCGTCGTGACCATTCCTCGAGAGCCTGTGGCTTACGCGATGATGGGATTATCCGACCCATCCCGGCATTACGTCACATATATCTCTCCATTCTGAGACATGGATCAAGCTTTGCGGTCAGGAAAGCGGGCGCGGCAGCGCGCCCGGCCGCCATTGCGCCCCCTCGTCGGTGAAGATAATAGTCCCGCCATCGTTGTTAACAGCCGTTACAACGTCAGCGCCTACGGTCCCAGGCCCCAGGTCAGAAGGAATGCGCTCAGGCTGACGGCAGCAATACCCGTCGCCAGGAAACCGACCAGGCTTCCGGGCGGCAAGGCGTACTGTCGACGGGCACGGGCGCTCAGCAGGATCGCAACGACTCCGGTCACCCCTGCCAACACGCCTGACCAGGCGCCGACTGCCGCCCACGGCACCATGCCGAAAATCAGCAACAGCTCCGAGAGCTCGAAGCTGACGGCTGCCGCGGCACCGAAGATCGCGAGCGCGGCGGTGCCCAGAAACGAGGCCGCCCAGCTCGCAAGCCGCGCGCCCCGGGCCGGCACTGCCTCGCGCTTGTTCATGCGACGCACCAGCGGCGAGAAGGTCAGAACGAGGAACGCGATGAGCACCAGAAGAACGCTCAGACCACCCCAGGCCGCCACACCGGGCAGCTTCTTCTTGTCCTCCAACGCGAGAATAATGAACCTGGACACGAATGAGCTGCGGTACAGCGAACCCAGCAAATCGGGCGTTTCCATCTCTTCGACGCAGCTCAGGTCCGGTTCGGCCCGCGGATTATCGTAGAATTTGTTCAACAGGTCACCCGCGCACTCGACCGAACGCGACGGCCCGTGTCCGGCGTAGGGGAACTCGACGTAGGTCGCGTTGGAGAAGCCGGGTGCGATCGCGTGCGCCAGCGGCGGCGGCGTGATCGGGTCCATGTCGCCCTCGATCAGCAAGGTCGGGATGTCGCTTTGCACCGGTGCATACTCGGCCCGGTCGCGCGGCACCATGCCCAGCTCAATGCAGCTGCGCTGCCTTTTCTCGGCCGTACCTTCGACATTGAAGGCATTACTCAGAACGGGAAAGGCTTCGCGATCCGCGGCTGCGGACGCGATCATCGCCTCCGCGTCGCCATCATTGCAGATGATCGCGTCGTACATGCCCTGGCTTAAGTCTCCGAAGCCGCCCGGCGCGATGGCGAGGGCCTTGAACAGCGTTTCGTCGCGGCGCTCGAGGGCATCCGCCCAAGCATGGATGATGGCTGGCAAGACCGGGTAGTTCGATTGCTCATAAAAGAAAATGAAAGGCAGGAAAGCGGCGACGTCACTCAGTATGTAGGCCTTTCCGGAAGGGTAGAGTTCCGTGTCCTTGACGTCGACCGCGATCGGGTTATCCATTACCGCGCGTGCGCCATCCCTGACGCGTTCGCCAAGGTCGGGGAAAGCGTCTCCGCAGTCATCGTCAGCCTGGCACAGCTCGTTGAGCTTTTTCAGGTCGCGGTCATACCACTGCATGACACGCCAGGAGTCGACGTTGCCGCGCGCGTCGAGCGGCACGATCGCGTCGATGACGAAGGCGCGAATGCCTTCCGGGTCTTCCTTGATATACGCCTGCCCGAGAATCGAGCCGTATGAAATCCCCCAGACGTTCCAGTTCTCGAAACCCAGCGCCCTGCGGAGCGCCTTCACGTCGCGCGCATTTTCGATCGTGTTGTAGGCTGAAACATCAACGCCTGCCGCTTTCGCGTTGTTCGCGCAGTCCCGGGAGGCCGCCAGCGACGCTTCTCCCTGCTTGTCGAGCGAGTCGACATTGAAGTTTTCGGGTTTGCGCGTGAAATAATTGCTGCAGAAATCGCCTGAATTGTCGATGCCGCGCTGCTCGAGAATGTACAGGTCGCGGTGCCTGCGGATGCGATGATCGTAAAAGCGCTTGACGTAGCCCTCGGCGAACGCGCCGGGCCCACCGGTCAGGTAGATAACCGGATCGTCACGCCGGCCGGGCGCCAGTCCCGAGTCCTCTTCATCGTCGTCCTTGTCGGCCTCTTCCTCATCGTCCCAGGTCGAGTTCAGTTTTACGAAGTGCAATTCGATAAATCGGGAATCGGGATCCTCGCGATTCTCCGGAACCTGCAGGAGACCGCACTCGATTTCGCCCGGATCGTAGTCAATACGCCCCTTGAAGGGGCAGACCCAGGTTTCGACACGGTAGCTATCGCGTGCGTAGATATCGGGCGTTGTGCTCGCGGCTGCGTCAACGATGTCTTGCCCGTGCGCGCTGGCGACGAGAGAGGCGAGAAGGAAAACAGCGATCCTGGGCATGGCGGGCCTCTGGTTTTTCGTTTATGTGGCCAATCTAGCACCGCGCGGATGGCAGTGCGAATCGCCCCGGTAAGCACTTGCCTGGGGTCGCGTCGGCGGTTCCACCGGTGATTCTCGCTGTCTACTCAGGTAACCATCGCAGCAACTCGATACGTCCGTCGATCCAGTCGTTGAAGAACACCGCGGTGCCGTCTTCGGCCCAACTCGGATGGCCATGCGCCGGATTCGAGCTGCTATCGATAGGATAGATACGTCGCGTTGTTCCTGTGACCAGGTCGAGATGCAGCAACCAGCGCTGTCCATCGGTCTCCTGGCGGAAGGTGTCTATGACAACCTCTGTTCCCCCGGGAGCCATGGCCGCATGATTGAAGTTGAATTCATTCGTAGCGAAGCTGCTCAAAAGCTCGCCCGCAGGGCTGAGAACATGAAACGCCGATTCTATGGCGCGTGACGGATCTCCGTATTGCACGACGTAAATCGCCGTGCCATCGGGTGTCCAGTGTTCGTGACCCCATTCAACAAAGAGCTCTTGTTGATAAACCGGGACGACCTCACCGCTCGATACTTTCCACAACCAGATCCGATCCTGAACCGACCTGCCTTCGTGCGCGAACAAGACGGTATCGGGATCAAACGGGTTGACCTGAACGTGATTCGCTATCGGTTTGTCGGTTCCGGTAAACGGCGAGTCGCGCATCACGACCTGGCCTGTCAGCGCATCGACACGAGCCAGGAAATAGAGCGGATTATCGGCATTCCGGTTGGATACCGTGAAAGACAGCCAGCGACCATCTGCGGTGGCATACAGAGGAGCCCACAGGTACAGACCGTCTTCGGGGCGGAAGACCTGCCGCGTCACTCCCGACAACACGTCGTAACTATAGACGGAGTTTTCGAAAGCAAAGAAGAGGCTGTTCTGAGTCCTGTACGGCGTCGATCCGAAGAAATTCGCATCGGAAAAAACGTCGATTCCATCAAACTCCGTTACCGCCGACACATGATTCGAATTCGAATGGTAGAGGTTTGCTCCGCCGCCGCTATCACAAACGAAAAAGAAATTATCCCTGCTCACTGCCAGCGTGCCGGCGAAGTATCCGCCGTGAACGTGCCCGCTCGGGACGCTGTAACGCACGACACTCGTTCCGGTTTCGCCGTCTACCGAATCGTCGTTTGCAAGCCGCAGGCATCCCGCGTGCGGGCTTTCCGGGCCGGCGGTCGCTTCGAGCTGCGCAGCACTGCCACCTCCACTGCAGCCCGAGAGCAGGAGTAATACCGGCAAACACCCTGTAACCAGGCACAACCTCGGACCCTGCGGTTTAAGCCGACAGGCCATACGACTCGTTTTTTGGGCCGGGCGGCAAAATTCATCCAATTCAACGCTCTCGCAACTCGGTTTCGGGACATCAGGTGCCAAGTTTTCCCATTGTAGGGTGAAGCCCGTGCAATGTCAGTGCAGCGAGGGTTTTCATTGCCGAAGATTGCAATGTTACTTGCAACTCATGACCTGCGCTCGAACTTCGCCGTGAAGTGGCGCAGGAACGGCGGCGCCTCGACGATGCGCATGCCGCGCACGTCGTTGCGACGCTCCCATACCAGGGATATAGCCTCGAGCAGGTAGTCCATGTGGCTCTGCGTGTAGACGCGACGCGGTACCGCAAGCCGCAACAATTCGATGCGCGCCGGGCGTTCGACGCCCGTATGCGGATCCAGCCCGAACATCACGGAGCCGATTTCAACGCCGCGAATGCCGCCCTCGATATACAGCTCCACGGCCAGCGCCTGGCCCGGGTAGTGCAAAGCCTCGATGTGCGGCAGGAAGCGGCCCGCGTCGATGTAGATGGCGTGTCCACCCGCCGGTGTCACGACCGGAATTCCAGCCTCAACCAGGTGATTCACGACGTAGCGCGTCGAATCCAGCCGGTAGCCGAGGTAGTCCTCGTCGAGAATTTCGCGCAGTCCGACGGCGATCGCATCCAGGTCACGCCCGGCCAGGCCGCCATAGGTCGGGAAACCCTCGGTCAGAATCAGGATGTTGCGTTCGCGATGCGCAAGCTCCGCATCGTTGGTGCAGAGAAATCCTCCGATATTCGCGAACGCATCTTTTTTCGCTGACATCGTGCAGCCGTCGGCATAACTGAAAAGCTCGCGGGCGATATCAATGGTCGCCCTGTTTTCGAACTCTGGCTCATAACGTTTGATGAAATGCGCGTTCTCTGCAAAACGGCAGGCGTCGATATAGAACGGGATGCCGGCTGAACGCGCGATACGACTGATCTCGCGAATATTGGCCATCGACACCGGCTGGCCGCCGCCCGAATTATTCGTCACGGTGACCATGATCAACGGGATCTTCTCAGGGCCATTTTCCGCGACGACTGTCTCGAGCGCCTCGATATCCATGTTGCCCTTGAAGGGGAAGTCAGACTCCGTGTTGCGGGATTCGGCACAAGGCAAGTCGAGTGCCACGCCGCCGTTGTATTCGACGTTCGCGCGAGTGGTATCGAAATGCGTGTTGTTGGGCACGATTTGTCCGGGCTGCACCAGCACACCGAACAGGATGTGCTCAGCGGCGCGCCCCTGGTGCGTCGGAATGACCTGTTCGAAGCCGAAAATATCCTTGACCGCGTCACGAAATCGATACCAGCTGCGGGCTCCGGCATACGACTCATCGCCGCGCATGATTGCGGCCCAGGCTTCCGACGACATCGCGCTGGTACCGGAATCGGTGAGCAAATCGATGATGACGTCTTCCGCGGCGAGCAGGAATGGATTGAAGTGGGCTTCTTCGATCAGCCGTTCACGCTGTTCGCGCGTCGTCAGCTTTATCGGCTCGACCATCTTGATGCGAAACGGTTCGATTATGGTCTTCATCGTTTCGCTCACTGCTCGATCTGTTCGAATCGAGCCTGGAAAAAGCGCAGCACTTCGGGTTCGTAGGTAAAGCGCAGGCCCTTGATCTCGCTGCGACGCGCCATCACCTCTTCAACCGCCCCCACGGTCACATCCATGTGCGCCTGCGTGTATACACGCCGGGGAATCGTCAGTCGAACCAGTTCGAGCCTGGGCCTGTAGTTTTCGCCAGTCGCTTTGTCGCGACCGGCCGAAACGATGCCCCGCTCCATGGAGCGTATGCCGGACTCGACGTACAGTGCTGCCGACAATGCCTGCGCCGGGAAATGGTCCTGCGGAATATCCGGCAACATCTTTGTCGCGTTGAGGAATACCGCATGGCCGCCAATGGGATTGACAATCGGCACGCCGGCTTCCCGCAGGCGGCGACCCAGGTACTGCACCTGGCCAACGCGAGCGTGTATGTGCTCGTCCTGTACGCTCTCGGTGATGCCGATGGCGAGCGCTTCCATGTCGCGCCCTGCCATGCCCCCGTAGGTATGTAGCCCTTCATAAACGACCACCAGCCCGCAGGCCTTTTCGTAGAATTTCGCATCGTTCATCGCGAGGAATCCGCCAATGTTGACCATGGCATCCTTCTTCGCCGACATGGTTGCAGCGTCGGTGAGAGCACAGATTTCGTAAACGATTTCGCGGACCGTCTTGTCCTGGTAGCCCTCCTCGCGCTGTTGAATGAAGTGCGCGTTCTCGGCAACGCGAGTCATGTCGTGCACGAGCATGATGTCGTTCTTGTCGCACCAGGCGCGAAGCTGTTTAAGGTTGCCCAGAGAGATCGGCTGCCCGCCGGCCATGTTGACGCAGGTCGCAATGCAGACGTACGGGATCTTCCCGCCGCCGACTTCATCAAGGAGTGCATCGAGCTTGTCGAAATCGACGTTTCCCTTGAACGGATGTTCCGATTCAGCGTCGTGCGCCTCGTCGATGATAACGTCGACAAAGCTTGCGCCAGCCAGCTCCTGGTGCAGGCGGGTCGTTGTGAAGTACATGTTGCCCGGTACGTAATCGCCCGGCGAAATCAGAATCTGGCTCAGGATGTTTTCTGCGCCACGCCCCTGGTGGCATGGGACGGTGAACCTGTAGCTGTAGTACTCCTCGACGGTATCGCGCAAGCGATAGAAATTGCGGCTGCCTGCGTAGGCTTCATCGCCCATCATGATGCCGGCCCACTGCCGGTCGCTCATTGCGCCGGTACCCGAATCCGTCAGAAGATCGATGTAGACGTCCTCCGAGTGCAGCAGGAACGTATTGTAGCCGGCTTCCCGGATGGCTTTGAGACGATCCTCGCGGCTGGTCATCTTGATCAGCTCGACCATCTTTATCTTGTAGGGTTCGGCCCAGTTTCGTGCAGTCATGACTCCACCTCCAGATCAACGAAAAAATCCGGATCAAGCAGTGGTGTCTGAATTCTTGCCGAACCAAACCACCATGATGATCACGGTGGCATTTCATCCCTCGCCGGTCCAGACCGGGCAAGTGGCCGTATGACGATCTTAGGTCCCGCGCCTCAGTGGACCTATACGTAAAAATACGGCGAAGTCTTAAGGGTTATCGAGCGCAAGCGCTTTTCGTGCCAGGTGACGCCGGCCGGGCAACAGCGCCGCCAGGAAACGCCCGGCTTCGGCTCGCCCCACTGCGATGTGCCCGTCACTTTCGCTTTCCTTCGCCCGGCCGATCGTGGCCGCCTTCAGCGTATTCGGGCGGAATGATGAGTTCTTCCATGGCCGGCAGCAGGTTACGAAGTACCTGTTCCCCGTTTTCGCTCTCAACAAGCCCGACGAGAATATAGTCTCTCCAGCGAATACCCTTCACCATGATCGCGTCGGAATGCCACCTGCTCCAACTGCCGGACTTGCGGTACACGGTGGCTTTTGGCGCGCGCTCATCGATCTGGGATACAAACTTGTGATGCAGACGTGGGTCGACCAGGTATTCGAGCATTTCCTCTGATCGCTGCTCGTTGATCAATCGCCCGGCCGACAACAGGTAGAAAAAGCGACACACCTGCGTTGCGGTCGCGCCATGCGATATTCCGTAAAGCGGATCACCTTTTCGCGGTCCGTCACTGGCATAGCGCTTGCCAACCCATAAACCACCGCCACGCTTTTCGTCGTACAGGCCGTTTTTCGGGTCACTCAGCACTTTCTGTATTTTCTCCATGCCGACCAGGTCCATCATTCTTGTCGCGGCATGATTGCTGGACACCCGAATCATCTTGCCCAGGTCTTTCCTGATTTCCTCGGTCTCTTCAAGGCTGCCGTCCTCAAACGACGCGTGGACAGCCAGCAGTATGGCAATCTTGGGCAGGCTCGCTGCGTACATCATCTGGTTGCCGTTGACGCGGGCAAACCGCGGCGGGTTGTCGCTCAGATCCACGACGCAGACAGCCATCTTCCTGGACCGAACCAGGCTGCGCCACTCCTTGTTGGCATTCAGCCGGTCCTCGAGCTTCTTCTGCAAACCCGCATCGACGCGATTGTAAAGTGGTTGCCACTCCTCTTCGGCCGCCAGCGGCAAATTGACGAGCAGGGAGGAAACGATTAGCAGAATTTTCAAGATACGCATGATTTGATTACTCGGGAATGGCAAGTGCCGATTTATCCTGGCTGGCTTTGGACCAACGTCTGTGTTCGCGTTGCAGATAAAAACTCAGCCCTATCCAGATACATATCAGGACCAGGTTGACGGCGATAAAGTCCACGTAATCCATGGACACGACCCGCGTACCGATGAGGATCGTCAATGCGGCAAGTCCGTCTCCCAGGCGAACGAAGAAAGTATCTATTGTTGGCTTCGCCTGGTAAAGCATTTCCTTGCTCGTCGGCAGCCAGAGCATGTGCCGGGCCGTGTTCTGCACCGAATAGTTGCTGGAGTTTTCTGCAACCTTCATCACTTTGATGAGTCCGAGTATCGGCACGAAGGCCATCGACGCGTACGCAATCAGTGACACAAACGGTGTCGTAAGCAACAACATCCGCATGCCGCCAAACTGCAGGATTCGTGACACGATAAACGACTGCAACAGCAAGGCGACGAGATTCACCCAGAAAAACAGATTGCCGTAAAACGCCGTGGTTGCTTCCTTGAGCGCGGCATTGTAGCTCACAGTATCCAGCGCCTGAGCCGTCAGGTCTTCCCGAATCGTTTCCTGGACGATACCAAAGAGGATGTTGTCACCGCTGGTAACGACCCAGTTAAACGTCATGATCATCATTGCCGTTGCCAGCAGATACTTGTGGCCGAATATCAGCTTCAGCGGACCCTCGTTCGTTGGCGCCGCCGGCTCATCCCAGCGCGTCGTCGTCCACTCCGACGGGCTGCCGTAGGTGCCCCGCTTGTCAGACCACGTTGCCATGCCCAGTGCCGCAGCCAACGGAAGCAGCGCAATCAGGATCAGGTCGAACGCTTCAATTGACGGCGAGCGAATCAGGTTTTCGCCTATCCACGAGCCCACGACAGCGCCACCCGCGGCGCCGACGGCGATCAGTGGGAATAGTCGCTTGCCGCGCTCGGGACCATAGAGGTCAGAGCTAAAGGCCCAGAACTGGGCAACCAGCGTTACGCTGAAGATGCCGACAAACAGGTAGAACGCGACGGCGACGAACGGGATAGAAGCCAGCGGCATGCCCGGCTGGGCAAACCAGAACACGACCAGCAGCGCGCCGAACACGCTACCCACTGTGAGGATCAGGCGCCGCCGGGGTAGCACGGCGGCGAGCCAGGCATAGCCCGGCAATATGGCAACGAGAACGAGGCTTTGTGCGAACGCCGAGTACGCCTTGACCTCTAACTTCGTGAGACCCTTTATGTCTGAAATTGCGATCCAGCCCTCACGCACCGGCTTGATCAGGTAGTACGCTGTCAGGATCAGGAATATGTTGCTTATCAAAATCAAGCATGTCATACCCTCTTTCGGCCGGACGTCCGCAAAGAGCCGCATTGCCTTTTCGAAGGGGGAGTAATGATCCAGGGACTTGGAAGGTTCGGTCATCGCTTTTTGAAGATCCTGAGAGTGCTTGTTATTGCGTCGGGATTGCTGTCATTGAGCGCGGTCGCAGGGCCGGTCGATCCGCCGGCGACCGAAGTATTGAATGAGGCCCGGACCATTGTCCAGCGAATGGTCGACAATCCGCGTGGCCCCTACAGCCGCATTCGCTGGTATTGCAACGACGGTGCGGTGCTGCCCCCTGCGCCCTATGCCTGTCGTGAGCACGGCGGCGGGCGTCAACACGCTGAATACTCGCCGGACCGTGAACGACTGGCGGAACTGGGATGGTCTGTAGGAACGATTCTTGCCCCGCTATCGTTTGAGGCACTACTCGAACAACAGCCCCGCGCCCAGCGCCTTCGCGAACTCCCACTCGAGCAGTACATGGTCGATATCGACGACGGCTGGGTGCTTCGCCGTGCACAGGCCTATCGCGGTCGCGTGCAGGTCGAGGACGAGGTTGCCGCCGGCCGCAAGATCCTGCTGGACGCGGTCTCCGACCCGAAGTGGCTGGCGGAAAACTATTTGCTCGTCCGGGAACTCGCACGCGTCATTCCACACGGCGAGGATTCCGATCTGGCGCGGCGGGTGCGCCGATCCGCCATAGAGCTGGCCGAGCTCGACTCCAGCGCCGAGCGCTGGCGCGCCGAAATTCACTCGGCGCCAACGGCGGCGACCGCGGGGAAGATACGGGCCTGGGCGAAAGCCAGGAGAAACAGCCAGGTCGCGGAATTCGCCAACGCGCTGGCGGATGATCTCGATTTGCTTTACGGCGAACGCGGCCGCCGCGCGCGACTGAACCATCAGCTGAGCCAGCTGCGTGGCCCGGAGACGGCTGCCTGGCAGAAACGCGTGGTGCCCCTCCTGAGCACAGACAATGGCAGCAAGGTAGTCGGCCTCTGTGAGGCCACTGCGGATGCGCGGCGAAACAGGCTGGCTGAATTTGCGCCGAGCGACAGGCTGATGCTGCTGGACGTGCTGGGCGGCCTCGAGACCGAGGTGTTGTTGGCTTCCGCCGCAATGAATACCGGGGCGGCGCGCTCCAGGGCTGACATACTTTCGAATGCCTCCGCGTTGCTTCACTGTGTGTACGGAGCCGGCCTTTTGTCGGCCGGCGAGCTCGCAGTCATCAAGGAATCGTTCGCGTTCGTTTCCGAGCCCGAGGTATCCCTTGCCAGCTATCAGGCAGGCATTGGGCTGCTGAAGCGCGTGCCAGGCTGGGCCGCAGGAAACGTCCGCTATACATTTGCCGAGGCGCTGGTGCATTACGGTGCGCTGGACGCCCGCTCTGCCCGGTTCTCTGACGACCTGCTGCGCGGGTCGCCGTTGTGGCCTCTGGGTGACGTCATCAAGACACTCAGCTATGACCTCGGCACCATAACAGGCAGTCGTGTCGAGATTGCCGGCACACTGGTCGGCAGCGCGATCGCGCTCAACCCGGGATTGGCTCGCGGGCGCCTGCGAATTTATGAAACGCTCGACGCTGCCGAAGCAGCTGAGCCCGCGCCGGGCGATATTATTGCGCTGCCGGAGACCATTGCGGAACTGAAACCCGTGGCCGGCATCTTGACACTGGGAGAGGGCAACGCGCTCTCACATGTACAGTTACTTGCCAGGAACTTCGGCATACCCAATGTCGCGATCGATTTTGAAACCATCGACCTGATCAAGCCGCTGGAAGGCCAGGAAGTCGTTTTGATCGTGAGTTCTGACGGCAATGTGGCTCTGCGTGCCGCGTCAGAGGTCGCTGACCTTATCGAACCGGCGGCGCCCGCCGAGAGCAAGACCAGGGCCGAGCAAATCACGGTGCCAGCGCCCAACTTGAAGAAAAAATCGATTCTGGCGCTTGCCGAAATTGGTCGCGACCTGTCCGGCAGGGTTGTCGGCCCCAAGGCGGCCAACCTGGGTGAACTCAATCGACTTTTCCCGGGACGCGTCGCGCCGGCACTGGCCATCCCGTTTGGTGTATATGCATCGCACCTGGAAGAACATGGGCTACGGCAGCGCATCCAATCGGTCTATTCTGCCCGCGCGTTGGGCAAAATCGACAACACCGCGCTCGACCTGGAGCTTTCGGAAGTCCGGCAGGCGATCGCCAACCTGGGATTGTCTGAAACGCTGAAGAGCGAACTGGCCTCCGTCATGGAAAGCGAGTTTGGTCCGGCCGGAAGCTACGGTGTTTTCGTCCGCTCTGACACGAACGTCGAGGACCTGCCGCAGTTCACCGGCGCAGGATTGTCGGAGACCGTCGCGAACGTCGTTGGACTTGATGCCCAATTCAGGACCGTACCCCGAGTCTGGGCCTCCGTCCTCAGCCCCCGTGCCCTGGCGTGGCGCTCCAGCCTGCTGACAAACCCGGAGGAAATCTACGCTTCCATCCTGTTGATGAAGAGCGTGCCGTCCGACAAGTCCGGCGTGCTGGTCACGACGAACCTGGCAACACCCTCGGAAGCGGGCATGACGGTGTCAACCGCCTGGGGAGTTGGCGGCGCCGTGGCCGGTGAAGCGGCAGAAAGCATCGTACTGAAACCGGACGGCACCGTGCAGTTGATGTCCGAGGCGAAAACGCCGTATCGGCGCAAGCTTGCAGCGGAAGGGGGCGTGGAATGGCTGCCCGCCGCCGCGGGACGTATCCTTATGAAAACCGATATCGAGCAACTACGCGGATTGGCGGCCGAAGTGGAAAAGAAATACGAACCCGTGTTCGACCAGTCCGGTCAAAAACGACCTTGGGACATCGAGTTCGGTTTCGTCGACGGAGAACTGACCTTGTTTCAGATTCGCCCACTGGTTGAAAAGAATTCGCGGCGAGCGGACCTTGCGATTCACAAGCTGTTCGGTACTACAGAACGGAAACCGACAGCGAATGCGACGGTGGATATGACCGCATCTGTTGCAGAGATAAATTGATGAAAGCAATCGTGTCGATCTGCCTGTTCCTGACGCTTGTGTTCCTTTGCGACACGGCGACGGCTTATCCGCTGGATGGCGAAGAGGAATCCGGTATTCGGAGACTGGCGGGATATCGCCTCATGCAGCAGAGCCAATCCGGCCCAAAACTCGCGGAGGGGCAGCTTTGGAGCACTGACGAAATACAACTGCAGCTGCGTGATTATGAGGGACCGGATTTCGATGCGCTCGAACAGGACGAGATTCTTGCAGCAGCGCTCAATGACATGCTGAAAAAAAGAGATCCGAGTTACAGCATGGTGCTGGTCGATTTTACCGACGCGAGCGACATTCGCTGGGCCGGGCTGCGTCCGGACCTGAAGCAGAATCCCGGCAGCGTTGGCAAGCTGTTATGTATGGCCGCGTTGTTTCATACCCTCGCGCAGACCTTTCCCGATACTGACGAACGCGCAATGGTTCTACGGACCGCGGTATCCAGGGCCAGCGACTGGGTAAGTAACGAAATTCATATTGTCCCAAAATGGAACGACACCGCTCAGCGAAATATCTTTTCGGTACTCAATGAAAACGACCAGTTTCGACTGAGCGAATGGATCGACCACGCTATTTCGGCATCTGCAAATGGTGCCGGCGCAATTATCTGGCGTGAAGCGATGGTACTGCGACATTTTGGTCGCGACTATCCTGCCAGTGAGGAGGCGCGCAAGGCGTTCTTCGCCAGCACGCCGAAGTCCGAGCTCAGCGCCATCGCTCGTGCCGTCATTACCGAGCCGCTGATCGAGGCCGGCATCGATGTCACTAATCTCCAGCAAGGTTCGTTTTTTACCGGTACCTCGAAGCGCAAGGTGCCGGGCATAGTATCGTTTGCCACACCGCGGGAGTTGGCTCGACTGCTGTTTCGGATCGAACAGGGCCGACTCGTTGACGCATGGTCCAGCCTGCAAATGAAGAAATACATGTACCTGACCAAACGTCGGTACCGTTACAGCTATGCGCCGGAACTCAACAAGGAAGCGGTATTCTTCAAAAGTGGTTCACTTTACTCATGCAGCCCGGAGGAAGGCTTCAGCTGCGGCAAGTATATGGGTAACAAACAGAACCTGATGAATTCCGTTGCTACCGTCGAAGGCAGGCAGGCATCGGATCCACGTTATACGGCAGTATTGATGTCAAACGTCCTGAAGTTCAATTCCGCCTGGGATCATTCCCGCATCGCGGCCGCGACGCATGAACTCGTGAGGACACGACGACCACAGGTATTGAAAGAAACGGCGTCGGCAAAAGAAGTCTCGGAATCCGGAAAAAGCGACTAGCTGGCGCGTCGGATCGCATCGCGCTATTGACCTCTGACATCCGAGAAACGGACCGGCCCCTCGGCTGGTCCGACAACCTCGCAAGACTTCTACCGAACCACACCACCATAATGATCACGGTGAGAATTTCGCACCCGAACTAAACCAAGTCGGCTTCCGGCGCATCTAAACCTGCAAGAACGAATAAATTGCTGTTCCGGATTGCTGGCAAAGGGGCGGAATCCTGGGAATTCCTGACACATCGGCGCAAGACGTGCGGCTGGCGCCTCGAGATCCACGCCGGAATCGGCTTGTTTTCGGCGGACTTGGCATCGTTATCTTCGCGTCCATCCTGTTTGCCGCACCGTTGGTGAAGCGCTGGGCCAGCGCCACCATCAGCGTGCCTTCTGATCGCGTGCGAACGGCTGTCGTCAGCAGGGGAGACCTGATTCGTGACGTATCCGTGCAGGGCCGCATTGTCGCGGCCGTCAGCCCTACCCTCTATGCGACCGCGTCCGGGACCATTACTCTCGAGGTCGAGGCCGGCGAGCGTGTCGTCGCCGGGCAGATCCTGGCGCGCGTCGACAGCCCCGAACTCACCAGCTCGCTGCGACAAGCCGAATCCACGCTCGAACAGCGCAAGGTCGAACTGGAGCGGCAACGCATTGATTCGCGCCAGCAGGCCCTGGAAAAACGCCAGGCGGCCGATCTCGCCGAGGTCACACTCGTCGCCGCGAAGCGCGAACAACGGCGGGCGAACGATGCCAACGAGCGTGGCGTAATGCCGGTAATCGACTACGAAAAAGCCCAGGACGATCTGCGCAACGCGGAGCTTGCCTATGCTCATGCGATCGCCGATGCCGATCTCTTCGACGAACGCCTGGCCTTCGAACTGCGCGCCAGCGAATTCGAGGTAAGTCGGCAGCAGTTGCTGGTCGACGATTTCCAACGCCAGGTCGATGATCTCGCGATCAAGTCACCGGTCGACGGCATCGTCGGTGACCTGCTGGTCGACCAGAAATCGGCCGTGTCCCGGGACATGCCGGTCATGGCCGTCGTCGACCTGACTCGCTTCGAAATCGACGCGCTGATCCCGGAGAGCTATGCGGACGACCTGGTCATTGGCATGCAGGCCGAGATTCAGGTCGGCGGCAATCGTTACGGCGGGCAGCTCGTTGCGGTATCCCCGGAAATCGTCAATAACCAGGTTGCGAGTCGAATTCGGTTTGTCGGCGACGGTCCGACCAATCTTCGCCAGAACCAGCGACTCACGACGCGAATCCTGCTCGCCGAATACAAGGACGTGCTGATGGTACAGCGCGGGCAATTTCTCGACAGCGGCGCCGGCCGTATTGCCTATGTCGTCAGTCCGAACGGCACAGCTGAGCGCCGGCAGATCGAGACGGGGGCCCGCAGCCTCGGTGCTGTCGAGATTCTCAGCGGCCTCGAGCCCGGCGAGACCATCGTCGTATCAAATCTCGATCCGTTCCGCAGTGCGGACACGGTTCTCTTGACGGATTAAGGAGCGTAAGCCCATGCTACAGATGAACAAGGTTTCAAAAGTCTATCGCACCGACACGGTCGAGACGCACGCGCTGCGGGAGTTCTCCCTGACCGTCGAGGAAGGCGAGTTTGTCTCGGTCACCGGGCCATCGGGCTCTGGGAAGACTACTTTTCTCAACATAGCCGGCATGCTCGAGGAGCTATCGAGCGGTACCTATGAACTTGACGGTCGCGACATTTCGAAGCTGAACGACAAAGAGCGCTCGAAAGTTCGCAACGAGAAAATAGGCTTTATCTTCCAGAGCTTCAACCTGATCCCGGAGCTCGACATATTCGACAATGTCGATGTGCCGCTACGCTATCGCGGCATGAAAGCCGAGGAACGCAAACGGCGCATTGGCCGATGCCTCGAAATGGTAGGACTTGCCTCGCGCCTGAAACACTACCCTGCCCAGTTGTCAGGCGGTCAACAACAGCGTGTCGCAATCGCACGTGCGCTCGCCGGCGAGCCCCGCTTTCTGCTGGCGGATGAGCCGACCGGAAACCTCGACACACACATGACCGACAGCGTTCTTGATCTGCTGACCGAAATAAACGAGTCGGGAACGACCATCATCATGGTGACGCACGAACTGACACTTGCCGATCGCGCCGGGAGAAATATTTTTGTACGCGACGGCCAGGTCAGCGATGGGCCGCCCGAGCTCAGTTTCGCCGCAGCCGCCAATTCCTGAGAGGGACCCGAATGTTTCGCTACTATCTCAAGCTGGGATTACTCAGCATCCGTGCGAATCCCGCACTCAGCGCGCTCATGGTGGCCGCAATCGCGATCGGCATCGGCGCCTGCATGTCGATTGTCACGGTTCGCCACGTGATGAGCGGCAATCCGATAGCGCACAAGAACGACGTTCTTTATCACGTGCAGCTCGACAACTGGAATCCGGATGAACCGTACGAGGAACCCAACGAGCCACCGGAACAAGTCACCTATCTCGACGCGACCGCCCTGCACCAGGCCGGCCGGGCGTTGCGACAAACGATCAGCTTCAAATCGGATCGGGTGATTCAGCCGGACGGCGACAACGCCCGCCCCTTCCAGCAGGAGGTGAGGGCGACGACGGCCGACTTTTTCGCCATGTTCGACGTGCCATTTGCGTACGGCAGTGGCTGGGACGCCGTTGCCGATCAGACGGAAGAGCGCGTGGTCGTATTGTCTGCAGAGATGAACCGGCGCCTGTATGGCGGAGAGAATTCGGTCGGCCGCATGGTGACCATGAACAAGGAGCCGTATCGCGTGGTAGGCGTGCTGGACGAGTGGCTGCCGATACCTACGTTCTACGATCTCAACAACAACCCTTACCAGGGTCCCGAGCAGATATTTCTGCCCTTCTCGCTGGCGATATCGGGCGAATGGGGCAGCTCCGGAAACAACAGCTGCTGGAAGCCCTCCGAGAATGGCAGCTACGAGGCGTACCTCGCCTCGGAATGCATCTGGATCCAGATGTGGGTAGAGCTCGCCAGCGCGGCCGACAGGGATACCTACCTGCAGTTTTTGAACGACTACGTCGAAGAGCAAAAGTCGCTCGGCCGGTTTCCGCGCGAGCTCAACAACCGGCTGAGTACGCCGGCCGAATGGCTGGTGAACCGGGAAGTCGTCGACGACACCGTGAATGTACTGCTCAGTCTTGCCGTTTTATTCCTGATCGTATGCCTGCTTAACACCATCGGTTTGCTGCTGGCCAAGGTCATACGGCGTACCAGCGATATCAGCCTCAGACGCGCCCTCGGCGCAAGCAAGTCCGCCCTGTTTACACAATATATCGTCGAGGCCGGCATGATCGGCGTTGCCGGCGGGCTCGCGGGCATAGGCATGACGTGGCTCGGATTGCGAGGCCTCGAGAACGTCTTTTCCGAGTACGACTTCATCGCCTACCTCGTCACCATGGACTGGAGCATGGTTTTAGGTGCCGTGTTGCTGGCAATCGTCTCGGCACTGGCAGCCGCACTGTATCCGACCTGGCGCGCATGCAGCCTGTCGCCGGCAAGCACGCTGCGCATTCAATAGTTTGCCCGGGCACAAAGGAGACAAGAAATGGACATAGGACCAATCTGGCGGGCAATGCTGAAGAACAAGGCTGGCTTCGTGCTGATCGCGCTGCAGATCGCGGTGACGATGACAATCATGGTCAATGCATTTGCCATCATGCAGGAACGCAGCAATAAGGCAGGCCGCGACAGCGGCATGGACGAGGAGAATACCTTTGCGCTGGCAAGCGCATTTTTTTCAGAGTATGACCGCGACCTGATGAAGGCACTGATCGATGAAGATCTCGCGCTCATCCGCGCAATGCCCGGCGTCAGGAGCGCCGTTGCGAGCAACTCGTTTCCGTTACGCCAGGGTGGATGGTCGATGGGACTGCAGACGGAACCGGGCGCCAACGCGGCGGACTCGGTCAGCACGGCAATCTATTTCGTCGACGAGCACGGCATCGACACCTTCGACGCAACGGTCATCGACGGCAACAACTTCGCGCCTAACCAGGTGTCCTGGCAACAGCAGGATGACAATACCTGGCCAGCCTACGGCATCGTCACGGAAGCGCTTGCAAAGGAGCTGTTTCCCGATGAAGAGGGATCGGTTGTCGGCAAGACCGTCTATATCAACGACAACGACCCGGTGAATATCGTCGGCGTCATCGATCGATTGCATGCGCCGTGGCCAAGCTGGACCGGCGTGGAGCGAACCATGCTGACGCCGCAACGGCGCACCTCGGAGTTTCAGCGATACGTGATCAGGACGGAGCCGGGCTACCGCGATGCACTCATGCCCGAGATCGAGGCGCTGCTGGCCGACAGCAACAAGGACCGCATCATTAGCGACGTGACCACGATGGAACAGGTTCGAAAGCTCGCTTACCTCGGTGACACCGCAATGGTCCGTATTCTTACCTTTGTCGTCATGCTGCTCACGATAATTACCGGCCTGGGCATCGTTGGCCTGGCCAGCTTCAACGTAAGCCGACGCACCCGGCAGATAGGGATTCGGCGCGCACTCGGGGCAAGCAAGCCGGCGATCGTACGGTACTTCATGGTGGAGAACTTCATTGTCAGCGCCATCGGTCTTGCCATCGGCGGCGTTCTGTCGGTTGCACTCAACATGGCGATGGTCGAGGCATTCGCGCTCGAGCCATTGGCCTGGTACGTCATTCCTGCAGCGATTGTCGCTTTGTTGCTCGTCGGTCAGGCCGCGGTGGCCGGGCCGGCCAGCAGAGCCAGCAGGGTCGCGCCCGCGATCGCAACGCGGTCTATCTAGCCCGAATGTTTCACCAGTTGGCGCGTGAGATCGGTCAAGGATTTGATTGGCTGAGAAATTTTCCGAGCGAGCGGAATAACGGTGTCTATTGCCGAGGGAGGAAAATTTCTCAGGCAATCAAAGACTCAGCGAGAGCGCGTCACAGTGGTGAAATATTCGGGCTAACCCGATGTAGCTTCTTTTTCCTCGTCCGGTGATGCGACCCAGACTTTATCGTCGTTGCAGTGAAAGCTCTGCGCCAACTCCCCGTCCTGCATCGACTCGAGATGCACGTCAAACCGCCACAGGTGATGCACGTGCTTCAGTACCTCTTTGGCATCCTCTTCCTCGAGATGGATTCGATCCCGCTGCGTGTGTCGCAAGGTCAGCGAGCGGTCGCCTCGCAACGCCACCTCCCACACCTGGATGTCCGGGTCCTGCTGGCTGATATTGTATTGATTCGCGAGCTCCTCGCGCACTCGCAAATAGCCGTCATCGTCGTGAATGGCGGTGACCTGGATCGCCTCGTCGGATTCGTCATCCACGATGCTGAATAACTTGAGGTTGCGGATTACGGTCGGTGACAAGAACTGCAATATGAAGCTCTCGTCCTTGAAGTTCTGCATCGCGTGATGAACCGTCTCCAGCCAGTCTGAACCCGCAATTTCCGGGAGAAAGCGCCTGTCTTCCTCGGTCGGGTTCTCGCACACGCGGCGGATGTCGGAGAAAATGGCGAAACCGAGGGTATAAGGGTTGATGCCCGAGAAGTATGGCGAATCGAATTCCGGCTGATAGATGACGCCGGTGTGCGACTGCAGAAATTCGAGGATATTGCCTTCACCGATCAGCCCCTCGTCATACAGGTCGTTGATCAGGTTGTAGTGCCAGAAGGTTGCCCAGCCCTCGTTCATCACCTTGGTCTGCCGCTGCGGGTAAAAATACAGCGCAATCTTTCGGACGATGCGCACTATTTCCCGCTCCCAGGGCTCGAGCAACGGTGAATTCTTCTCGATAAAGTAGAGCAGGTTCTCCTGCGGCTCCGAGGGAAAGCGCGGCCATTTCTCGTCGGCCTTCTTTTCCTTTTTCGGAATCGTGCGCCAGAGGTCATTGACCTGTTTTTGCACATAGTCTTCGCGCTCGCGCTGACGCTGCCTCTCCTCGGCGGCGGAAATCGGTCGCGGACGGCGAAACTGGTCGACGCCAAGATTCATCAGCGCATGACAGGAGTCCAGCAATGCTTCTACAGCCTCGACACCGTGGCGTTCTTCGCACTCACTGATGTAATTCTTCGCAAACAGTATGTAGTTGATGATCGCGCCGGCATCGGTCCACTCGCGGAACAGGTAGTTGCCCTTGAAGAACGAGTTATGGCCGAAGCAGGCGTGCGCGATGACAAGCGCCTGCAGCGTCAGCGAATTCTCTTCCATCAGGTAGGAGATACACGGATTCGAATTGATGACGAGCTCGTAGGCGAGCCCGATTTGCCCCTTGCGGTAGCGCTGCTCGGTGCTGAGGAATTGCTTGCCGAAAGACCAGTGGTGGTATCCGACCGGCATGCCAACCGACGAGTACGCATCCATCATCTGGTCGGCGGATATGATCTCAATCTGGTTGGGGTAGGTGTCGAGGCGGTATTTTTCGGCAGCTATTCGACCGATCTCCTCTTCGAAAGCCTCGAGAGCCGGCACGGTCCACTCCGAGCCCTCGGCGATGGGCTTTCGCTTGCTCACGTGGACTTCCTCTCGAACAGCTCGTGGAACACCGGGAAGATATCGGCCGCCGAGTTGACGGTGCGCATCGCAAACTGTTCCGGGAATCTCTCGAGCACCTCTGTGTAGGTATTCCAGAGATCCTGCTGCTGGCGAGGGTTGATCTCGACATAGGCATAGTACTGTACGAGCGGCAGCAGGCTCTTGACGAGGAGATCGCGGCAGCGCGGCGAGTCGTCCTGCCAGTTTTCGCCATCGGACGCCTGGGCTGCATAAATGTTCCAGCTGTCCGTGGGATAGCGCTCCCGAATGATCGTCTGCATGAGTTCGAGCGCACTCGAGACGACCGTTCCGCCGGTCTCACGTGAGTAGAAGAACTCCTGTTCGTCCACCTCCTCGGCTTTGGTGTGATGCCGAATGAAGACCACGTCGATCTTGCCGTAGTGGCGCTTCAGGAACATGTGCAACAGCAC
>JBFELT010000030.1:0-22385 GCA_041552015.1 Woeseiaceae bacterium | reverse complement strand
CCCCACGCCAGGAATCCGGCCGCGATGCAGAATCCGACGCGGCTGCCGCGGTGCGCCTCGACCCTGAAGACGCTGCCGCGCTGAACGACGAACCGCCGCCAAAACCGAAACAACCAGCGCCGCCTCCCCCGCCGAGCGCTACGCAAACGGGCATTGACCCGGCCAGCGCGCCGAGTGCCCTGCCGCTTGCGAAGCTGCAGGTACTGAGCGGCGCGTTCGCGGGACGTGAACTCGAATTGACCAAGGCCCTGACCACCCTCGGCCGGCCCGGTGTCCAGGTGGCGGCAATCACCCGCCGGGCGGAGGGTTACTACATCGTGCATGTCGAGTCCGGCAAGGAAAACGACTATCCGCTGGTGAACGGGGAAAAAATCGGACCGCAGGCCCGCAAGCTTTCCGACAACGATGTCGTGCAGCTTGCCGGCGTCAAGATGGGGTTCTTCCTCTCCTAGGGCGACGAGACGTGTGCAGAGGGGCTCCCTAGTCGACGACCTCGCTGTCTTCGCGGTTCATGACGCCGCAGACTAGTTCGTAGGGAATTGCGGCAGCAAACGGAGCGACCTCCTCGACCGGCAGCCCGTCTCCCCAAAGCGTTGCGATATCGCCGACTTTGTCTGTCGAATCCGCGCCCAGATCGACGGCGATCATGTCCATCGACACGTTTCCGATCAGCGGTACTCTTCGACCATTGATGAGCACCGGCGTGCCCGTCCGGAAGTGCCGCGTGTATCCGTCACCGTAGCCCGCCGAAATAATCCCGAGCTGCGTTTTCGTGTCGCTGATATAGCTGCCCCTGTAGCCTACGCGCGCACCGCTCGGCAATGGCTTGCTCGCGATAAGCCTCGCCTCGAACTGCATTACCGGTTTGAGACCGAGCTCGACGCCGGTTCTGTCCACGAAGGGTGAAATACCGAACAAAGCGATGCCTGGCCGAATCCAGCTGTCACCGCGGAAACCGAATGCTTGTCGTGCCTCGGAGACCACGGGCCAGCCGAACAGACCCGGCGTGTTACCGATGCTGACGGCACCCTCGAAACCCTCGGCAATCGGCCGGAATCGCTCCAGCTGGTCAGGCGTCGTATCGGCCTCGAGCTCATCCGCACTTGCGAGATGCGTCATCAATTTTAATTCGCTGACGGCGCGCATGTTTCTCAGCCTGTCGATAACGTCGTTAGCGCAATCCGGCGAAAAACCGAGGCGATTCATGCCCGTATCGATCTTGAGCCAGACCGTGACGGCACCCGAGCGCGTGGCTTCGAGCAATTCGACCTGTTCGACGCAGTGGACAACCGGTTCGAATCGATGCTCGATCGCCGATGCCAGTTCGACTTCGTTCATGACGCCGGCCAGTAGAATAACGGGAACCTCGATGCCATGTTGTCGTAGCAGCAGGGCTTCCGGGACACGCGCTACGGCAAAGGCATCGACATCGCTGAGGTGCTGCGCGACGGTCAGCATGCCGTGGCCGTAGGCATTCGCCTTGATGACGGCCATGACCCGGGAGCCCGGTGCGGCCTGTCGAATAATGTCGAGGTTATGTGCGAGTGCGCCGAGCCGGATTAGCGCTCGAGCTCCGAAGCTCACGGATAGGCCTCTTCCGCGTAGGCATCCGGAACCCAATTCTCGAACTTCGTATAGCGGCCAACGAAGGTCAGCGGGAAATCGCCGATTGGGCCATTGCGTTGCTTGGCGATCGCGATGTCGGCGATGCCCTTGCGCGGCGTGTCCTGGTTGTACACTTCTTCACGGTAGATAAAGATGATCAGGTCCGCGTCCTGCTCGATAGCACCGGACTCGCGCAAGTCCGACATGACGGGACGCTTGTCGGTGCGCTGCTCGACGCTGCGATTGAGCTGGGATAGCGCGATGACGGGTACCTCCAGCTCTTTTGCCAGGGCCTTGAGGCCACGCGAAATCTCTGAAATCTCGGTGGCCCGGTTTTCCTTGCTGCCTTCAACCTGCATGAGCTGCAGATAGTCGATGACGATCAGGCCTAGACCATGTTCCCGGTGCAGGCGTCTCGCACGTGCACGGATTTCGGTTGGCGAAAGGCTCGGCGTGTCGTCGATATAGATGGGCGCATCGGACATCAGCTGCACGGCAGTATTGATTCGCGACCAGTCTTCGTCTGGAAAATTACCGGTTCTAAGGTGGGTCTGATCGACGCGGCCGAGCGAGGAAATCATGCGGAACGCCAGCTGTTGCGCCGGCATTTCCATCGAGAAAACGGCGGTCGGCACTTTGGAGCCGATCGCCGCGTTCTCGGCAATGTTCAGCGCCAGCGTTGTCTTACCCATGGAAGGACGCCCGGCGATAATCACGAGATCACCCGCCTGCAGTCCCGCCGTCATTTTATCGAATTCGTGGTAGCCACTGGAGACGCCGGTGATGCTGCCATCGGACTGGTGCAGCAAGTCGATACGATCAACGGCCTCGGGCAGAATCTGTTTCAACGAGCGGAAACCCTTGCGGCCACGACTGCCCTTCTCGGCGATCTCGAAGACCATTCGCTCGGCCTCGTCGAGCACCTCGGAAGCGGTACGCCCGTCAGTGGCAAACGCGTTGCCGCTAATCTCATTACCGGCATTGATCAGCGCACGAAGTGTGGACCTTTCCCGAATGATCTTGGCGTAGGCCCGGGCATTGGCGGCGCCGGCCGTCTCGTTGGCAAGGGTCGCAAGGTATTCGAGTCCGCCAACTTGTTCCAGCTCGCCGCGGCTGTCGAGGTGTTCTGACAAAGTGACGACGTCACAAGGGCTGCCACCTTCGATCAGCTTGCCGATCGCCGAGTAAATCAGGCGATGATCCTTGCGATAGAAGTCGTCGGGGAGCACAACGTCCGCGACTTTGTCCCAGGCCTGGGCGTTGAGCATCAGCCCGCCGATGAGTGCTTGCTCGGCTTCGACGGAATTGGGCGGAATTTTCAGGCGCTGGTCCGCGCCTCCACCCGCATAGCCATCGTCCAAAGCGCGCACCATCTTTCAGTTCCCTCGGGGTCTTGTTTCTCGTCTGGAAAAGTAACACATTGCCGGCCCGCTGCGTAGGAGGGTCACGGCCGACGACCGCGAGGACTCAGAGCGGTATAAATACCCGGCCGCAGTTGCGCAAACGAGCGATGTCGGCGGGCTCCTGCGGCACGGGGGCAATCCCGGTCGTAATCAGTCGGCGGCGACAACCTTGACGGTAATTTCGGCGTCGACATCGGTATGCAAATGCACGCCAACCGTAAAATCTCCCAGGTCGTGAATCGGACCATCGGGCATACGAATCTCGGCGCGTTCCACCTCGATCTGGATCGCCTCGAGTGCCTCGGCAATGTCGATGGGTCCGACTGAACCGAAAAGCTTGCCCTCGCTGCCGGCATTCGCCGAGATGACAAGTTCGACGCCATTGATCGTCTTCGCCCTTGCCTTGGCTTTCACCAGGTCCTCGGCCGCTGCTTTTTCGAGCTCTGCGCGACGTGCTTCGATCGCCTTCATGTTGTCGGGCGTCGCCAGAGCGGCCTTGCCCTGGGGCAACAGGAAGTTGCGACCAAAACCGGGCTTGACCTTCACCAGGTCGCCGATGCCGCCGAGGTTTTCAACGTTTTCCAATAAAATCACGTTCATTATTCGAACCTTCTATGCTTTTTTCATTCGAGCCCGGAAACCAAACCAGGCGTCCATGTAACCCAACACTGCCAGCACCGTCATCAGCAATATCTGCAGAAACGGCAGTAGCGCATAGACGGCGATCAACGCCGCCAGCGGCAACGTGCCCTGAGCATGCATCCAGTGCACGATTGACAGGCCCTGGATCCAGAAAACCACGAACAGCATGAACGCGAGGTTCTGCAGCCAGGTTGCGGTAACGACGAACGCCAACAGCGACGTCAGTGCCATGATTACCGCAATGACACGTCCCAAATTCAAATCCCGAAACCGGCCGAATTCTCCGGTTTCCCGCGGTAAACGCTTATACAGCGCATACCCAAGTAACAGCCCGACCGTGTACAGCATCCAGAACGCCAGTACGGCTGAGACGGTCATGACCTCGGCAGTCAGCAACTCGAGGTTCAGCTGCAGATTGTTCTGCCTTACGATCTCCGCCATCGTATCCATATACGGCTGCCAGAAAGCTGCCGGATCGGCGACGGCGATATAAAACGCCAGCATTGCCAGTGCCGCTACAATGACGGCAACCTGCACGGTCAGGGTCAGAGACCTCGAGCCCAGCAGCAAGACCGCCAGCATGATGACGGGCACCCAGGTCCCGGTCATCAACGTGACAATCGACGGCACCGACACGCCGAAAAGCAGGGATACCGTCAGCAACACCGCTGCCGCGATACAAGCCTCGATCAATGCCAGCTTCGTTCCCTGCGCCAGTACCAGCAGCACCATGATAACGCCACTGGTGAGCTGCGGTGCCGGCAACAGCAGGGTAACTGCCAGCCCGATCACAGCGTTCTGCGGCCGTGCGACAAGCCACGAGGCAACCGCCTGCACTAGCCGGGCCCGCGGCGTTTAGTGCCGATCGGTATACGGCAGCAGCGCAAGATACCTGGCCCGCTTCACCGCGGTAGCCAGCTGGCGCTGGTAGTGAGCCTTGGTACCCGTAATGCGACTCGGAACGATCTTGCCCGTCTCCGTTACATAGGCCTTGAGCAGGTTGAGATCTTTATAGTCGATCTCTTTGATACCCTCGGCGGTGAAACGGCAATACTTGCGCCTGCGTGAATAACGACTCATTGCAATACTCCTTAAGCGCTCTTCGCGGCTGCGTCTTCGCCACTGTCATCATCGGCCTCGGCCTCGGCGCTGACCTCGGAAGTCTCTTTCGCCTCCGGCTTATCGCCAGCTTCGTCGGCTTTTTCGGCATCGGCGGCATCCGCCTCTTCCTTTTCAGCCGCTTCCTTTTCAGCCGCTTCCTTTTCAGCTGCGTCGGCGCGCATCGCGGCTTCGGCGACAGCCTTGGCGTCACGGCGCTGCTGCGCTTCCTTTTCCTTGGCCTTTTCTTCGGCCACGGCAACCGCCATCGGTGACGCCTCGGTCACGGCCTCGTCGCGGGAAATCACGAGGTGGCGCAGCACCGCGTCATTGAATTTGAAGGCCGTCTTGATTTCCGCGAGCACCGGGTAATCGCACTCGATGTTCATCAGCGCGTAGTGAGCCTTGTGGATCTTGTTGATCGGGTGCGCCATCTGGCGCCGGCCCCAGTCTTCGCTGCGGTGCACAGTGCCGCCGGCTTCGGTAACCATGCCCTGGTAGCGTTCCACCATGGCAGGAACCTGTTCGCTCTGGTCCGGATGAACCAGAAACACGATTTCGTAATGTCTCATTGTCTTCCCTTCTGGATGAAATCCAAGCGGCTTCGCTCGCAAACTGCAAAGACTGGCCGTTCGGATTAAAGCTACCCGGCGTATCCGGTGCAGCAAGAGGTCAAGCTGCCGTCTTCTTGACGGGGACGCGCATCCTACCCAACGATCCGGGCAGACGCAAGCCACAAATACCTGAATACCAAGGATCTCCGCTAGCGGTTCTGGCGCAGGATCTCGTACAGGCAGATGCCGGTCGCCACGGAAACATTGAGGCTCGATACCGCGCCCAGCATGGGCAGGCTGACGAGCAGGTCGCAGCGGCTGGCGATGCCCTTGCTGAGACCGGTATGCTCCCGGCCCATCACCAGCGCGACGGGGCCGCTGAAATCGGCATCGAACAGGCTGGTATCGGCACTGTCGCTGGTGCCGATACAGCGTACGCCGTAACCGCGGAGCCATTGCAGGACCTTCCCCAGGTTGGCGACGGGCACGAACGGCAGCTGCTCGGCCGCGCCGGCCGCCACCTTGCTCACCGTAGCGCCCAGCCCCGCGGCGCCGTGTCGCGGCACGACCACCGCATCCACGCCCGCCGCATCGGCCGTGCGCAGGCACGCCCCGAGGTTGTGCGGATCCTGAATGCCATCCAGCAGCAGCAGGACGACCCGGCCTGCGTCATCGCGCTGTAGCCGCTCCTCGACCAATGTGCGCAAGCCGGCCTCGTCCAGTACCGTGCTGCGCCGTACTTCGGCGACGATGCCCTGGTGCCGGGACTCGCCGCTGATCTGCGTCAGTCGGGCCCGATTCGCGGCCTGTATCTCGATGCCGGATTCGCGTGCCTGGGCGATGACCGCCTGGACCCGGGGGTTTTCCGTCTGGTACTCCGCGAATATCTGACGGATGCCTTCGACACCGCCACTCAGCAGCTGCTCGACCGCCCGCAGGCCCGTCACGTAACGGGACTTGCTCAAGCGCGCCGTCTCCTGCGGGCCGGTGCCCGGCTCCCGCCCGACCTTGCCGGTTCTTCGTCGACGGGCCGGAAGTCAATCTTGCGCGATTCCATATCCACGCGTTGAACTCGCACCCGCATCGCTTCGCCAAGGCTGAAGACCCTGCCGCTGCGCTCGCCGATCAATCGCTGCGAGCCCGAATCGTACTTGTAATAGTCGTTTGCAAGACTCGTCACATGCACGAGGCCGTCGGTGAGCAGGTCGGTGATCTGCACGAACAGGCCAAAGTTGGTGACGCCGGTAATGACGCCATCGAATTCGTCACCCAGGTGCCCTTCCATGTACTGGCACTTGAGCCATGCCTCAACGTCTCGCGTTGCCTCTTCAGCACGTTTCTCATGCGCGGACGTGATCGCGCCGAGCCGCTCCATGTCTTTCGGCGAATAGTCGTAGAGGCCGGGTTTGCCACCACGCACGATGTGGCGTATCGCTCGATGCACGAGCAGATCCGGGTAACGCCGGATCGGCGAGGTGAAGTGTGCATAGGATTGCAGCGAAAGGCCGAAGTGCCCGACATTCTTTGGCGAATATTCTGCGTGCGTGAGCGATCGCAGCATCGCCATGGTGATCGCCGTGGCATCGGGGCGATCCTCGATCTGCCGTATCAACTGCGTGAAATGCCGTGGTTCGACGTGATCCGGGTGTGCGACCTTGAGGCCGAGGGACGTAAGGTACAGCCGCAGCTCGGCAAATCGATCGGGATCGGGCTTCGGATGCACGCGATACAGCCCGGGTATGCGATGTTTCTTCAGGAATTTCGCTGCCTCGACGTTGGCCGCAATCATGCACTCCTCTATGAGCCGGTGCGCGTCGTTGCGAGGCACCACTTCGATGCGCTCTATCTCGCCATCCTCGTTCAGCTTGAACTTGGTCTGTGGCAAATCGATTTCGATGGCACCGCGCCGACGGCGGGCCTTCGCGAACGCCTGGTACAACTCGTGCAGTTCGGATATCGAGGCCTGCAGGTCCCGTGGCACGGCATTCTTCTTCCGGCCGTCGAGGAATTCGGCCACCTGGCCATAGGTCATGCGCGCCTTCGAACGCATGACGGCCTCATAGAACGACGAGCGTGTCACCTTGCCCTCGGCGCTCACGCGCATCTCGCAAACCATGCAGAGACGATCCACGGCCGGATTTAGCGAGCACAAACCATTGCTCAGCACTTCCGGCAGCATCGGCACGACGCGGTCCGGGAAATAGACGGATGTGCCGCGTCGAGTCGCCTCCTTGTCCAGTTCAGTGGCGACGCCAACGTAGTGTGAGACATCGGCGATGGCAACCAGCAGCCGCCAGCCGCTGCCGGACTTCTCGCAGAACACCGCATCGTCAAAATCCCTTGCGTCGGCGCCATCGATGGTAACCAGGCTGACGCCGCGGAGGTCCTCGCGCCCGGCCTTCGCGTTTCGCGGCACCTCGGTTCCGTAAGCCTTGATTTCGCCGAGCACGGATTTGGGCCACTCGAACGGGATGCCGTGGGAATGGATGGCGATGTCGGTCGCGATGCCTTTCTCTCCTGGCTTGCCGATCACGGTGACGATGCGGCCGGTCGCCTGCTCGACGCGGGTCGGGAAATCGAGTATTTCGACCACCACCATGTCACCCGGCCTCGCTTTTCCTGCCTCTGCATTCGGGATCAGTATGCGGTGCGAGATTCTCGGGTTATCGGGTATCACGAGGCCGATGCCGCGCTCCCGGATATACTGTCCCGCTATTTCCTGCGTGCCACGTTCAAGCACATCGACAAGGTCACCCTCGGCACGCCCGCGGCGATCGAGCCCGGTGATGCGGATGGCGACACGATCGCCATCGAACAGGGAACGCATCTCGCGAGCGGAAAGGTAGACGTCGTCCGACACGTCGTCGTCGCGGATCACGAAACCGAAGCCGTCGCGGTGGCCGCTGACAGTGCCGGTCACCAGGTCGAGTTTTGCCGTCAGGCAATACTCACCACGGCGATTTTCGAGAATCTGGCCTGCTCGAACCATGCCGGTGAGTCGCTCCACCAGGAGGGTGCGCATGCGCTGGCCTTTTAGAGAAAAATGAGAAAGTATCTCTTCTATTTTCAATGGCTTACCCGACTCATTTAGAAAGTCTATAAGGTCGTTCTGGCTGGGTATCGGGTGTTTGTAGGGTCCTCTCTTGCGAGCACCTCTGGTCTTCTTGGGTTTACCGGGCAAGTGATTCGGCTCCGAAATGGTTGATGGGTTGAGTCGGCGATTGACAGATTGCGACCGCTTTGAGTACAGTGCGCCACCCGTCGGAACTGCAATTGTACGCGGTTCCGCACCTGCCGAGGTGGCGGAATTGGTAGACGCGCTAGCTTCAGGTGCTAGTAGGGGTAACCCTGTGGAGGTTCAAGTCCTCTTCTCGGCACCAAACACCTAAAGACCCCCGTTGGGGGTCTTTGCGTTTGGGGACAGAACAGGACGGCCTCCATGGTGCCATTCGCCTGCGCCGCGGCTTCCCCTCGCTTGATCAGCGTGAGCTGCCGGACATGCTGACGGCCAGCGCCCGAACCATCAGCCCACCGAGCAGCAGGGCAAACAACAGGATGCCGAGGTACTTGTAGGCTTCGAAGCGCCGGCGCGCTTCCTGTGCGCCCACCGTGATTTGCCTGAGGCCCGCGGACTCGAAATCCCCCAGCGGAACGCCGCCGAAGGAGAATCGATACACACGATCGTTGTTCCAGTCGCTGACGAGCACCTCGTCGCCGAAAACCACGAGTGAAATCGGGTCGGCTTGCTCCGGCAGCTGGACCTTGTGCCGGTACTGCCAGTTCTGATCGAAAACGTAGATTCCGCCCTCGTTCATGCCGCTTCACATGTTGTTGACCCACCATTCGTCGCCGACACGCGCGAAATGGCTTGGCCAGCTCCGGCCGGCGGCGCGAGCCTGTGTCGGAACGACATCCTTGCGGCCGAGAAGGCGACCGAACGATGCCGTACGGGGATCGATGACACGAATGACGTGGTGATTCGTGTCCGCGATCATCAGCTTGTTGCCGGACATGAGCAACTGGTTCGGAAACCTGAATCCGGTTGCGGGCTGGGCCAGCTCCTCGCCTTCCGACGAGTACTTGCGCAACACGTGCCGCGTCGTATCGGAGATGTAGACCTCATCCGCCTGCCAGTCGATGAAGATGCCGTGCGCCGCCTTGAAATCGATAGCCACCTTGCCAAAGAGCCTGCAACTCGCTGCCTCCAGGCTGCAGCGATACAGCCCCGTGTCGGGCGTAACGGGTTCGAGCGATTGTTGATTCGTCTTGCGCTGGATGGCCCGCAGATTATCCGTGAATGAGCGCGGGTCGGGACCGCGACGCAGAAGGACGTCACCATCCGGGAAGAATGCGTAGCCGCCAAGAAACAGGTCCACGCCCAGTTCGCCGAGGTCGTGGGTTTTCAGAAACGCGCCTTTTGCATCGTGCTCGACGAGTTGATTCTGGATCTGGATGTAGAGGTGGCCGGCGGGATCGACACGCAGCTCCGAGGGTCCACCGATATTCGCGGCCTTGCCGGAACCCCACATCCAGACGCCAACAGCGACGAATGTCAGAAGAATGACCAGCCCGGCCACAACCGGATGGACTTTCGAGTTCATGTCGCGCTCTTCATCAAGCGACTCTCTGTGCTGTCATGCTGCGGCATGGCGAGTAGAATATCGCATCATGAGCAAACCCGATGAGACACGCGTACCGATACTGTTATGGCCATTCTATGCAATCTGGCGCCTGCTGACGTTTATCCTCAACGTCTTAGGCCGCCTGCTATGCGCCGTCCTGGGTCTTGGCATCATGATCGGTGGCGTCGTCATCACGATGAGTGTTGTCGGCGCACCGCTGGGCATCCCACTCGCCGCGCTGGGTTTCCTGCTCCTGGTTCGCGCGATCTTCTGAACAACCACCCTTTCACCTTGTATCTGCCCGCACAAGGTGCCAGGCATCGACTCGAAAAGGACTGCCCATGAAGCTTCGATTTCGTTTCTACCGTGTTGCGCTGACCGCCGCAGTCGGCGTTTGCTGGCTGGCGGCCTGCACGGCTCCGCCCGCATACGATCTTGTCCTGCGCGGCGGCACGATCTACGACGGCAGTGGTACGGCGCCCTACGTCGGCGACCTGGCTATCGTTGACGACAGGATCGTCGCGCTGGGAAAGGTCGGCAAGGGAACGGCGGACGTCGAAATCGACGTAGCGGGCCTCGCGGTGGCGCCAGGGTTTGTGAACATGATGTCATGGGCCAATGAATCGCTGATCCAGGATGGCCGCTCGCAGAGTGATATTCGCCAGGGCGTGACGCTCGAAGTCATGGGCGAGGGCGAGTCCATGGGTCCCCTGAACGATTCCATGAAGACGGAACTGGCGAGCCTGCAGTCCGATATTCGGTACGACATCGAGTGGACGACGCTCGATGAATATCTCGAGTTCCTGGTGCATCGAGGCATATCCCCGAACGTTGCCTCGTTCATCGGATCGGCAACGCCCCGCCGCTACGTGATCGGCCACGAAGACCGTCCTCCCACGGCCGACGAACTCGATGAAATGCGTGGACTGGTACGCGCTGCCATGGAGGATGGCGCCCTCGGCGTTGCCTCGTCGTTGATGTACCCGCCCGGATTGTTCGCCGACACGGCTGAGCTGATCGAATTAGCCAGGGTCGCTGCCGAATACGATGGCATGTACATCTCGCACATGCGCGATGAAGGCGCCCACATGATCGAGGCAATCGAAGAACTGCTGACGATTGCCAGGGAAGCGAAAATCCCTGCGGAGATCTACCATCTGAAGTCCTCCGGACGACCGAACTGGCCCTTGTTCGACACGGCGGTCGAAATGATCGAGGCGGCGCGCGCGGAAGGCCTCGAGATTACAGCGGACGTCTATACCTACCCGGCCGGTGCGACCGGCCTGAACGTCACAGTTCCGCCATGGGTCCAGGAAGGCGGCTTCGAGGCCTCGCTGAAGCGCATGCGTGACCCTGCGCTTCGCGAGCAAATCATTCGCGAAATGAACACGCCTTCCGACGAGTGGGAAAACATGTTCCTGATGGCAGGTTCACCGGACAACATCATGATGGTGGGTTTCAAGAACGAGGCGCTAAAACCCCTGACCGGCAAGACCGTGGCCGAAGTCGCCAGCATGCGCGGCACGACGCCTGAGGAAACCATTCTCGACCTGATTGTCGAAGACGGCAGCCGCATCAGTACGGTTTACTTTACCCAGTCCGAGGACATCGTGCGCCGGGCGGTCGCCCTGCCCTGGGTCAGTTTTAATTCGGACGAAGCATCGCTGGCACCCGAGGGCGTATTCCTGAAGAGCAACCCGCACCCGCGCGCCTACGGAAGTTTCGCCCGGGTGCTCGGCAAATACGTTCGTGATGAAAAAGTGCTGACGCTCGAAGAAGCCATTCGCAAGCTGGCGGCACTGCCGGCGAGAACGATGAAGATCGACCGACGCGGAGAACTGAAACAGGGATTCTATGCCGACGTCGTCGTCTTCGATCCGGACACGATTCAGGACCATGCGACGTTCCTGGAACCGCAGCAGTATGCCACTGGCATGGTGCACGTATTCGTAAACGGCGTGCAGGTGCTGAAAGACGGTGAGCACACCGGCGCTACGCCGGGTCGCGTTGTTCGCGGTCCCGGCTGGACAGGCCGCCGGAACTAGCTGTCTGTCGGACTTAGGCGATCGTATGACGCGCTTTTGCCGAGTCGACCGGCCGCGTACCTGAATTCTCAGGCAGTTTCCTGCGTGCGGCGCCGCTGAATCTGATTCTGGACCTCTCGAAAGAGCTCATCGCGAAGACCGACGATCTTGAACAATTCAACGACGGTAAAGAATGGCGCGGCGAGATTCGCCTGGACAGGGTGCTTGACCAGCACCGGCATGGATTTCTCGACGGCGTGCCCGATGAATTGCGCCGCATAGCCACCAAAAAATGCAGTGCCGGCGATGATCCAGCCGGTGTTGCCGGGAAAGCTGCCGAGCCTGGCCGCCAGTATCTCGAGCAGCAGTGCGGCTAGCAGAAATACCACGGCAAAGACAAAATCGAGCGTCAGGTAAAACAGGAAGAACGCAACGATCAGAACGTGCGCCAGGTTGAACGCGAAGTTATTGATCTCGATACTTACCCAGGTCAGCGGAATAAGTGCGCCGAGCATGATCGTGGGTATGCCGATCATGTGCACGAATACATTGAACGGGTGCTGATGCGACGCCGCGTAGCCCGTCAGCATTTCCATCAGCTTGCCGCTGGGTTCTTTCGTCGTGGTCACCTGTAACTCCGCCTTTACGCCGCCCCGCAGGATTTGAAATCGTACGAACTTTCGAGCGAGGACACTAGCACAAAACGATATACTGCTAGACATCTGTCGGCTTTTCGGGGTATCGACCATGTCAATGCTGATCGCAGGCGTCATTCTCTGGAGCGCCGCTCACCTGCTCAAGGCAGCGGCGCCGGCCTTGCGCAGCAGGATCGAACAAAGACTCGGGCCCGGCCCCTACCGGGGATTGTTCTCGCTGGTCATCGTCGGTTCGCTGCTGCTGATCGTTGTTGGTTGGAAAGCGGCAATGCCAAGGCCGTGGTACACCGCGCCGATGTCGGGCGGTCCGATTATTTCTGCGCTGGTGCTGGCCGGGCTGGTGCTGTTCTTCTCCTCCCAGTTCAAGGGCAACATCAAGCGCTACATCCGCCACCCCCAGATGGCCGGTACCTTGCTCTGGAGTATCGCCCACCTGCTGGTCAACGGAGACAGCCGCTCGGTCACGCTTTTCGGCGGATTCGCCGCGTGGGCGCTGCTGGAGATCTTTCTGATCAATCGTCGCGACGGCGCGTGGGTTAAGCCCGGCCCGGCCGCGCTCAGGAATGATGCCCTGCCGGTCGTCGTCGGGTCTGCTGCGTTCGCGGCGCTGATCTACTTTCACCAGGCGCTGTTCGGCGTAGCCGTACTGTGAGTGAGGCGGACCATTCGGTAATCCACGACCAAATACGTGCTTGATCCGTGCTATAAAGAGTGACGAGGCGCGTCGTCCAGGTTCTGCGCCGCTTGCACACAAGGGAGCGCGATGAAGGAACTGCTGCTGGTACTCGCACTGCTGCTATCCGTGACCTGGTTGGTCTTGCGGCTTCGCCGCAACAACAAGGAACGCGACGCGGAAAGCAAGCCCAGGCCCGGACCGGCGGAAGCAAACTCGCCCTATCACGCCGTCTCGCTCAGATACTCCAGTAGCGCCTGCGACGCTGCCAAAGCTATGACCGGACGTCGTTTTCTTGCGAGCGCCGCGCCCCGACTGCCTCTACCCGGCTGCGACGCGCTGGAGTGCCGCTGCGGTTTTTCCCATCACAGCGACCGACGTTCCGGTCAGGATCGCCGCAACCCTTTCAATCCGGCAGCCCTCGCCGGGGGAACCGGCTCGTTTCAGGTCGAGAGGCGGGACAGGCGCGACCGGCGCCGGAATACCGATATCGCCAATTTCTGAAGCTCTAGTAGCCGGCATCCAGCAAGGCCACCTGGTAGTTATCGAGTTCAGCCTGGGAATGCGCACGCTGCTCGTACAGGTCCTGGATTTCCGCATCGAGCTGGCCGATTCTTTCTGAGAGATCTTTCAGGTCGACGAGCAGCAGTACGCGTTCCTCCACCGTGGTTTCAGCGCTGATCAGAGCCGCTTCCTTCAGCCGCATGTCTTCCTTGATGCGATCGATTTCGTGATCTTTGGAATTGATCGCTGATGTCGCGCGGTTGACGTTGCTGCGAAGCGTGTAAAGATGATAACCGGCGTTGTACGCTTCGAGAAAATCCGGCTCCAGCTGAACGCTGCATACGCCGCCGTAGCGGCCGCCGTTCGACCCGACACTGAAGCCTCGACCCGGCTGGCAGTATTCAACCAGCCCTTGCTCACGACCGCTTTGATAGGCCGCGAAGTCCAGCGTGACGCCGTGCTTGGCGCAGGCTTTGCGCCGGTCAGTGATGCGCTCCGTCGTATAACCGCGCGCGCCGTCCTCGTAGCCTATCGCGGCCCAGTCACCCGTTGCGCACTCCTCGTTGCTCATCGACGCACAACCGTTCAGGCCGAGCAGCAACAGGGCCATGCAGATCGTTTTCCAGACACGGTTCATGACGTACTCCATCTGTTATGTAAGAGACCTCGAGACCAGCGACGCTACCGTCAGCTTGCGTCGCCTGCCGTGATGACATTCACAGATACACCTCCGTGCCTGAACGGATACTGAAAACTGCGCATCGGCGTGCCGGGATTGGCGGCGCAGTGTGACGCATGTCACAGTGCAGCGCCCGATGGAGGGCTAGGCTCAGACCGTGCGGCCCATAAGAGACCAAGTCAATGAACATCGAGGCGATTAGCGGTGCAGCAACCGTTGCGCTGACCAGTACTATCCTGTTCCTGCTGGTCGCCAAATTCTGGAGTGTGCTGTCACGAACGGTCGGTTCGGGCCCCCTGTTTGCAGACAGCATCATGCACGAGGCGGCCCAGCGCTTTCGGGACGAGCTCGATCGTATCTCTGCTTCGCAATCAATCTACCTCGGCAGTGCGCTGGTGTTCGTCGTGCTGTTCACCGCAGCCTACGCGCTACAGGCGCAGCAGCTGTTCGCCGGCTATCCCGACTGGCAGCTCTACATGCAGCTCGCATTTCTTTTCCTGGCAGTCTCATTCGCGGCGATGAAACTCGGCCGGACCATCATCGCGCGTCGCCAGGTGAAATTCCTGCGGGATGCAAATATCGCCATAGGCCACCAGCTTCGACAGATTTCGAACGGAATCACGCAGGTCTTTCACGACGCCGACACCAGTTCGGGCGTCGTCGATCACGTGCTGATCGGGCAGGCGGGCCTGTATGCGATCCACGTTGTCGCAAGGCGCGCGCCAAGTGGCGGCGGCGTGCGACTGATTGGCAACGCGCTGCAGTTTTCGAACACCGACGATGAGCTGTCGATCGTCGACATCGCCGCCAGGGCGCGGCGGCTGGAAAAGGAATTCACCGAGTTACTCGGCCACAAGGTGCGCGTCCGTTCAGTGATCGCGGCGCCCGGCTGGGAGATTGTCGAGCAAACCAACGAGGACCACCTGCTGGTCAACGAGCGGAACATCGGTATGCTGCGCGGCTGGAAGGACAACACCGACCACATGATGAATGAAGACGTCGATATCCTTAAGAAAGCAATGACCGCGCGCTGCCGCCGCGTAACAGGCAGCGCCGCTCTCTGAAATTCCCCTGGTTCCGACTATGCCGTGGCTTCCGTAGCCTTCGTCAGCAGAGCCTCCGCTTCTGAAAACTGCACTGCCGCTTTCTTCAGGTAGGTAATCGCCTCATCGTCGTAGCCGTCAGCCGAGGCCGACCAGACGCGATTGATGTAGCGTTCGCCGGCCGCGAAATTGCTCATGATATCCGCGTAGGTCTGCAGGCCGAATAAATGCACCATGCTCTCGCGGGCATCCGCGAAGCGGCGCAGGTCGTCTCTGAGTTCGAGATCGATTTTCTCGCGCAGCTGAGCCCCTTGTTTTGCAGCTGTCGTGTTGAGGTCGCCCAGGTCGCGCACGATATTTCGGATCGACGCCTTGAGTTCACCCCTGTTCACGTCCAGTACAGTGTCGGAGCGCGCGATCGCCGATGTCGCACGCTTCACCACGATCAAGCCGATTGCCGCGGCAAAGGCTGCAACCGCAAAGATCGTCCAGTTGACCTCCTGCACATCCAGGGCGGTTGCGAACGCGCCACCCAGGAAACCCGCCGCGAGCAAAAAATAGCCAAACTGTTTCATCGCCTGCCTCCTTTCTCGCTAAGCGAATACAATGATTAGTGCGTTGCCGACACCGACCAGCGCTTCGCCGATAATGAGTCCCGCTGCGATCGGTATCCCGATTTCCTCACTCCAGCCGTTGCCCTTTACACGATTGGAAACCTCGCGCGCGAGCGTTCCGAGCGAATACGTCAAGACGATGTTGAAGGGCAAATAGAACCCCAGCCCGACCGTGATCCCAAGGCCGCCCATCACCGCCGACAACAGGCCGCCGAGTACCGCACCTGCCATGTATTTCTCGGTCGGCACGTCGCCGCCGAGGATGCCGTCGATGGTACTTGCAAGCGCCTGTGCCTGCGGCGCCGGCAGCTGTTCGCTGCCGAGACCGTAGGACTCGTTCAGTACGAAAATGACGCCAATGACCACGATCGGGCCGAGCCACGCGCCGGCGAACTGACCAATCTGCTGCATGCGCGGCGTTGCACCGACCAGGTAACCTGTCTTGAGATCGAGCATCAGGTCCGTCGCCTGCGACATTGCGACGCAGGTCGCGGCACCGACCATCAGCGCCGCAATGATCGAGTCGCTGCGTTCCATGCCGTGAGTGACAACGATCAGCAGCGTGATCCCGACCAGGGTCATTCCGGACAGCGGCGACCAGTTGGTGCGCCCGATGGCCTCCGAGAGAATGATACCCGCCATCCATATCCACAGCGTCCCGAGCAAGGCCATCGCAATGCCACGCCCGAGGCCCATCGTCTCGACCGACGTGATAGCCATGACAGCCAGCAGAATCACCGCGCCGACGATTGCGAAGTACAGCATCTTGATCGGCATTTCGTCATTTGACACGTCGGATGAGACGCCCGCCGCCTTCTGCATCGAACGGATGGCGCTTACGATGAGCGGGAACGCGAGTATTACGCCCATTATCGCGCCGCCTATCAGCATGCCGATGCCGAGCGGACGATACAGCATGAGGCGCAATGGCCCCGGCGCGCTGATCGTTTCGCCCGCCGCATCGACGGGGAAGCTGCCGGTTACGGCCAGCATCGGCGAAAGGAACCAGTAGGCGACGAAGCCGCCAATAATGAACGCGATACCGCCGCGGCCGGCAATAAAGCCAACGCCCACCGTCATCAGGGACAGGTACCAGATGCCGTTCATGTAATCGGGCAGGCCGATAATCGCGCCTAGATTCCAGTTGTCGACACCGGTGCTGATCGTGACGAACTGCACGAACGCGCTGATGAGTGCGGCGATCAGCAGGAAGATCGCCTTCCTCACGCCAGCACCCGGAGATTTCAGAATTGTCGCAACCGCGACACCGCCCGGGTAGGTCAGCCGCTCGTAGTCGATCATGTGCTTTCTGAGCGGGATGATGAAGGCAATACCGAGGAAAGCGCCGGCGATACAGCCGAAGGTCAAGACAACCGGGTCAAAACGATCGCCGAAGCCGAGCAGGAAAAGCGCCGGTACCGAGAACATCATTCCCGACGACGCTCCGTTCACGCCGCTCGCGATGGTCTGCACGATATTGTTCTCGACGATGCTCTTGCGCCGGAACATGCCGCGCAGAATTCCGAAGCCAAGTATCGCGGCCAGTTCCGATCCCTCGATCGAAAAGCCGAGAATCAATGCCGCGTAACCGATCGCGACGGCGATGATGACGCCGATGAACCAGCCGGTGACCAGCGCAATCCAGGTGAGTTCCGGGTAAGGCCGGGCGCCGGCCCGGGCAAGTGTCGATGGTGTTCTTGCCACCGCCTGTCCCCCTCTTGATTGTTGTTTGCGAGCGAATTTTTGCGTCAGACTACCACAGCGGCTGCAGACGTGCCGCCAGCTGATCCGTCGCCATAATCTCGTTGAATTCGTCGGCGAGCTGCTGACAGGACGCCACACAGGCTCGCCACGCGCGAACGCGCTCTTCTGGCGAATAGTTCACGAAATCGCTCCGATCCGGGATCTTGGCGTTTGGCAAGGTCGCGACGAACTCGGCAGACGGGCTGATCAGAATAGTCCGGTCGACGTTGCCCGGATGCGGGCGACGCCACTTCAATTTCTTGTCGAACCAACCGGGAACGATACGTTCGTAGAAATGCGGAAACAGGGTAATGCGTTCGCGCGCGCTGTGTGGCAGATCCAGGTGATAATCGATGACGCCCCCATCGCGATACACACCCCGCGCTGCGCCCGCTATATCGCGTACGCCGGACAGAACCAGTGGTATCGAACCGGTGGCGACCACCGCGTCGGCGAGGTTGGCCGACGAAAGTTCAATGTGCTGAATCGGAAAACCGGCCAGGTCAAAAAACGGCGGCACGTCCCGCTTGTCGAAAAACAGGGCGCGCTCAAAGAACAGGCCGAGACTTTTTCGACTCAGCGCATTGAGCACAGCGGCGGTAAGCAGGCTGGCCGCCAACAGCCCGCGATTCTCCGTTGCTGTCATGTAACGACTACGGACCGCCATGACGTGCATGCGAAACAAGGGATTGGAGAGAATCTCGGCAATGCCGGTATCGCCAAGCACGTGCTGGAGAATTTCGCGGCTCTTGGCCGTAATTTCGTGGATGTCCGGCCTCTCGGTATAGGTCTGCTCCAGGTAGGCGTATTCGAGGCGCTCGATCGCGGCGACGGGGTCGCGCTGCGCGTAGCAGGCGAAGCGCCATGAGCCGATCGACGAGCCGATCAGGTGCACCGGGCCGCTCATACCTGGCACGAGATTTTCGAGAATTGCCCGATCGAGCTGGCTCAGAACCAGCCATTTGGCGCCACCGGAAGCACCGGCAATCGTCCCGACCGACGATATGTCAAAGCCGTTCTCGCGAATGGAGCGCAGCGCACCGGCGCCTGCTCTGAATGTCAAGGAGTGCCATTTCACAGATTTGGAATTTCGGGGAGAAGCTGAGCGCGAATAGTCGTTATTATAGAGACAATATCAAGACACCGGCTCTACAAATGCATCGCAACCTGCTGGCGCCCTTATTCGCGATGGCTGCCTTCGCGTTCCACGTTTCCGCTGTTGCGGACGGCGACGAGCCGCCGCTGTTCGTGGCGCCGGGCGGCGTCGATGAGGGAAGCTGCCAGGATGCCGCCGTGCCTTGCCGGTCAATCGACTACGCACTGAAGCGCGTTGGCAAGAATGGCCAGATTCGTGTAGCCGAGGGCTCTTTCGAGCTGGGCAATGCAGAGGACGTTGTCTACCTGTTGAGCGGCGCCATCGACGTCCGCGGTGGATTTCGGGCAAGGGACCGGTTTGCGAAGCGTGGCGCGCTGGAGACGACGCTGATCGGTGTCCCTGACGAATACGCCGACGCGCTCCTGGAGCGGGGTTTCCGCGTCATTGCGGACAGCAAGGGCCTGGACCGGGAGCTTGCGACCCGGATGAAAGCCCTGGTCGCCTCGCAGGCAAGCCTCGCGCAGAACGCCGCGGAGGCAAGCTGCGCCGGCGGCTTTGCCGGCGCGTTTCCCTGCAGCAATGTCGATCTGCTCGCGCATATTGCGGACCGAACGACGACTGCCCGCGGCGCGGATATCTGGGGCTTCGTGGATCTGAACAGCGATCGCGAGTACGCCATCGTCGGCTATAGCGTCGGTACGGCGGTCTACGATGTCAGCGACCCCCGCGATCCTCGCGAGGTCGGCTTTCTCGATGGCCAGACGACGACCTGGCGCGACATCAAGGTTTACCAGCACTGGAATGGCGCCGAGCAGCGCTTCGACGCCTACGCCTACGTTACGGCGGACAACGCCTCCGACGGCTTGCTGATTATCGATCTGCGAGAGCTCCCGCAGCGAATTTCGCGCGTCAGTTACTCGAGTGACTTTGCGGCCGCCCACAATGTCTACTTGAGCGGCATCGAATTCGCGACCGGCCTGGCACTGGACGACCAGGATCCCGTCCTGATACTCGCCGGTCCCAACAGGAGCGATGGGCGATTCCGAAGCTACGACCTGGGCAATCCCCGCTCGCCGGCGTTTATTGCGGCGCCGGCGACGCCGGCCGGGCAGCCGGGTGGCGACCGCCTCTACATGCATGATGCCGCATCGATGCGCGTCACCGATGCCCGCAAGGATACACAGTGCGTGAACGCCGGCAGTTCGCCTCATTGTGAGATCCTGTTTGACTTCAACGAATCCACCGTGGATATCTGGGACGTAACGCTGCCGGCGAACCCGGTACGCCTGAGTCGAACGCCCTACAGCAACGCCGGCTACGTGCACTCCGGCTGGTGGTCCGAGAACAAGCAGCACCTGTTCGTGCAAGACGAGACCGATGAGCGGGACCGCGGCTTGCCAACGACACTCAGGGCGTTTTCGATCTCCGACCTGCGGTCGCCTGTTCTTGCCGGAACCTGGACCGGACCGACCGCGGCGATCTATCACAACGGCTTCGTTCGCGGCAATCGCTACTACATGTCCAACTACGCGCGCGGTTTGACCATTCTCGATATAACGAATCCGGCGTCCCCCACGTCGGTTGGCCGCTTCGATACCTATCCGGCGTCCGACAGCGTCGGTTTTCCGGGCGCCTGGGGCACCTACCCGTTTCTGCCGAGCGGCAATATCCTCATCAGCGATATCGACAGCGGCTTTTATGTTGTCGCCGATAACACGCTGAGCGTTTCCGCGGGAACGCTTGCATTTGCGGCCCGTTCATTTGCCGCCGGGGAAGCGCAGCCTGGCGGCGTAATCGTGAGACGCAGCGGCGGAACACAGGCTAGTGTCAGCGTTGACTGGGAATTGATCGGCGCATCGGCTTCCGCCGACGACGTCGCGGTTTCCCGGGGCACGTTGAGCTGGGGCGCGGGCGACAGCGGCGACCGGGTTATCGACGTCAATGCGCTCAATGACGCCGAAGCAGAAGGCATGGAGCGATTCATGATTCGCCTGGTGGCGCCCTCTGGCGGAGCAACCTTGTCGGCACCGAATATAGCGAGTGTCTACCTTAGTGACGCGGGCGCCACGGCCGAGCTGCAGTTTTTCGCCGCCACCCTCACGGTAGCGGAGCGCGGCTTCGCAAAGGCCGTTGCCGTGGTCAGTCGCGTCGGCAGCGCGTCCGGCGCAAGCTCGGTTGACTACATCATCAGCGGCGGCAGCGCATCCCCGACGACGGATTTCTCCGGTCCGGAGAGCGGCACCCTGGACTGGGCAGATGGCGACGCCGGTGCCAGGTGGATCGAATACGCCATTGTCGACGACGGCACGGGTGAGCCCGACGAATTCATCGAGCTGTCTCTGAGCAATCCCGTGGGCGCGGCGCTCGGATCAAGGACCCAGCTGCGCATCGATATCCTCGACGGCTCCGGTTTTAACGAAGCACCGAACTCGATCGCAGGACGCAGCCAAACAGTGACGTCGGGAGCAACGGTGACGCTCGATGGGAGCCAGTCGAATGACCCGAACGGCGACAGCCTGAGCTACGCGTGGACCCAGACACTGGGACCGGCAGTCGAGCTGGCGAATGCCGATACCAACAATGCGACGTTTGTTGCGCCCCTTGTCACCTCGGATACCCTGCTGCGTTTTTCACTGCAGGTGACGGATTCGGGCGGACTGTCGGACACGGCCATCGCCTCCGTGACGGTGCGTTCTGCCACTGCAAGCTCGGGTGGCGGCGGGGGTGGTGGCACCGGCCCCTGGCTGCTGGCGCTGCTCGCTCTGGCGACGGGTCGAAGGCGCTTTATTCGAAGGGATGCGTCTTGACAATCGTCTGCGCGCGGTCTGGCCCCGTTGAAATAATGTCGATCGGCACACCGGCCAGTTCCTCGATACGCGCCAGGTAGTCGCGAGCCTTCTGCGGCAGTTCGTCGAATGCCGTAATGCCAACGGTCGACTCCTGCCAGCCCGTCCACTCCTCGTAGATCGGTTTGCATTCTGCGAAGCGATCGACCACGACAGGAACCCCCTGGATCGGCTTGCCATCGATGGTATAGCCGGTGCAAATCTGAATGGTTTCCAGCTCGTCGAGGACGTCGAGTTTGGTTACGCACAGGCCCGACACGCTGCTGTTGACGATCGAGCGTCGCAATGCGACGGCGTCAAACCAGCCGCAGCGACGCGGTCTGCCCGTGGTGGCGCCGAATTCTGCGCCGACGCGCGCAAGATGCGCTCCCTGGGCATCGAAAAGCTCGGTAGGAAAAGGTCCGGCGCCAACGCGCGTCGTGTAGGCCTTCACGATACCGAGTATGTAGTCGAGATTGCGCGGGCCAATACCGGTACCGGTACTCGCCGCGGCAGCCACCGTATTCGACGAGGTGACGAACGGATAGGTGCCATGGTCGATATCGAGGAAGCTGCCCTGCGCGCCCTCGAACAGGATGCTCTT
>JBFELT010000029.1:0-22407 GCA_041552015.1 Woeseiaceae bacterium | reverse complement strand
TGGCCGTGCTGATGCCGGCGCACAACCAGCACCAGATATTTTCACGAATGGCAAGCAACAGGTAGCCAATCGCAAATACGACGGCAACGACCTCCAGCACGGAAAACGCATGTGCCTGGTCGAGCAGGCGTGCTGCCAGTGCGTCCACCGCTAGTCTTGTGACGGGTTGTTCAGCATCTTTATGACGAAAATCGCTTTGGGCAGCTGTTCAAACGTTTTACCGATTTCCTGCTTCAGCGCCTGCATGACGTCGTCAAACTCACCAACGATCTGCGTACTCATTGCGTTGGTCCAGACCTCGAGCCCATCGTGCGTGTTCAGGCGCTCGATGACGTTCCTGATCGGCGGAATGAAATCCGCGTCGAGTGGATACAGGCTGATGTCAACTGCTACTTTCATTAGTCAAACCTCTTTTCAAGGGTCACACCAAGGTGCCGCGGATCGCCGAGGCGCGTATACAGCGTGTCGGGAAAATCCGGCGGCTCATTGCCGAAATAAAAACCGCGTACGGCGTAGCGCCTGTCAAACAGGTTTCGCCCCCACAGCTGCAGCGTCCAGTTATCGCGCTCGTAGCCGACGCGCGCATGCACGAGCGCATAGGCGGATGATTTCTGATCGTGGCTGACGTCAAAATAGAACTCGTCTCTCGCTGTCGCGTCGATACGCGCGAAGAAGCCTCGCCCGCTGCGATAGGCAATGCCGGTGGCCAGTGTGTAGCGCGGCGCATGTGCCTGGTCGCGACCGGCAAGGTCGCCCTGCGGCGCAAGGAAGGCATCGAAACTGGCGTCAAGCAGGCCAACGTTGGCGTAGAGCTCGACCGAATCCGACACCAGCCACCGAAGATCGGCCTCGAGACCCAGTGTCTCGCCTTTCGCCGCGTTGTCCGTGAAGAACACGAAAGAGGCCGGGTCGCCCGGAACGAGCTGCACTGAGCTGCGTACCTGCTGGTCGACGCGTCGGCTGTAAAAAATCGATGCATTGAGTAGCAAGGCATCGTCCGCTATCGCGCTCTTGATGCCGGCCTCAATACCCCAGAGGCTCTCTTCGCCGAACGCCCTGCGCCCGTCAGGCACTGCGCCAAGATTGAAGCCGCCGGCCTTGTAGCCCTTCGTCAGGCTGACGAAGCTCGTCAGCCGACCCGAGTGATCGTGACTCAGGCTGAGTTCCCCGCCCCACATGGTCTCCGATGGGCCGACGCTCAGGCCCGCTGTATCCCGGTAGTCGGTCGACCGGTGCTCGGCCCGCAGCCCGAAGCCGACACGGCTTACGTCGCTGATCGCGACGTCGAGCTGACCGAAGAGCGCGGTATTGACGGCCTTGTAGTCGCTTCCGAAAGCGTCGTCGAGGCTGTCGGCGAAATCATAGAACGGATCGTAGTACTCGCCCTGGTTGACGGTAAGCAGCTCGTCTCTGAGCTCCTGCACATAAAGGCCCGCGAGCCAGCCTGTAGAATCTGCAAACAGGCGTCCGCGATCTGTCGACGCGATGCGAAATTCCTGGCTGGCCGTCCGGCGCGTTCGCGCACTTGCGGATACGTAGTCATAGAGTACCGGCGCCCAGCTGTCATCGTTGCCCCAGTCGGCATCAAAACTGAAGTCGATGTCCGAGTCCGCCAATGCGGTAATCGTGGTTAGCGTCGCCCTCTCCAGCGCAGTCCAGTCAAGCCGCAGCGAGGCGCCGAGACTCCTCTGCGCGTCCCTGCCCGGCTTATCCGAGAGCATCGTATAGCTGTTGTCGAGCGAGAACGCGTCGTAGCCATTGTCGATATCGCTGTACAGCAACGACAGCCTGGTTTCCAGCGTCGGCGATGCCAGGTAGCGCAGCCGGAGTCGCATTGAGGATTCGTCCCGGCCATTGGTGTCGTCGCGTCCAAGCCGGGTATTGCTGCGGAACCCGTCGCTATCGTACTTCTTTGCGCTGAGGCGAAAGGCGAGACTCTCGCTGTCGTTTAGCGCGCCTCCGAATGCCAGGCCGAGGCCGAACGCGTCATCATCACCGGCCGTCAGCTCGAGTCGGCCATCGCGTTCGCCGTCTGCCGCGGCGCTGGTCACGTAGATCAGCCCGCCCAGCGCGTTGGCTCCGTAACGGCTGCCCTGGGATCCTCGCAGCACCTCGACCGAGTCGACATCAAACAGGGTTGCGACGGTGCCGATGCCGCTGAAGTCGATATCGTCTATCAGAAAACCGACCGACGGGTTGGGCGCGCCCTGGTATTGCTCCAGCTCGCCGACGCCGCGAATCTGAAAATAGCGGGCCCGGTGGCCGTCGCCAGACCAGTTCAGGTTCGGCACGACGCCAATGAGCTCCTCGAAGTGCTGCACTCCGTTTGCCGCGATGAACTCCGCATCAAGCACAGTGACGCTGGAAGGAAGTTCCTGCAGCGCCCGCTGGCGGAAATTGGCGGTAACCACGATCTCGTCGAGCACCTCGGCATCGTTCGCCGATGCGAAAGAACCGTTTGCGACTATCAGAACGATGGTGGCGGTGAATAAGCGCCAGGTGAGTCTTTGCTGCATGATTCCCTTCCTACGCCGGCATTATCCGGTTCAGGTTCTAAGGGTTCCCTGTGCGCCCGACAGGTGTCGGGACGAGGATCTCAGGTCGCTGGACCACCCCTGTGAATTGGTGATTCTACTACGATTTAAGACGCGCGATCAGGCTTGATGTATCCCATCGATTGCCGCCCATCTGCTGCACTTCAGCATAGAAACGATCAACGAGGCGCGTCATTTCCAGCACTGCGCCGTTGCCCTGCGCTTCACTAAACGCGATCCCGAGGTCTTTGCGCATCCAGTCAACCGCGAAGCCGAAGTCGAACTCGCCGTTTACCATCGTTTGCCAGCGATTCTCCATCTGCCAGGACTGCGCCGCGCCCCTTGAAATCGACTCGATGACGACGGCCGGATCCAGGCCGGCGCGCGCCGCGAAGTCCAGCCCCTCGGAGAGCCCCTGCACGATTCCGGCGATGCATATCTGGTTGACCATTTTCGCCAGCTGACCGGAGCCGCTTGGGCCGATATGCGTGATCGCCTTCGCATAGCTGTCGATCACGGGCGTTGCCTGCTGGCAGATTGCGGTATCGCCGCCAATCATGACCGTCAGCTGCCCGCTCTCCGCACCGGCCTGCCCGCCGGAAACCGGCGCATCCAGGAAACCGACCGATTTCTCAGCGGCAATGCAATGGACCTGCCGGGCGAGCTGCGCGGAGGCCGTCGTGTGGTCGACGATGGTCGCGCCCGGGGCGATGCCATTCAGAATGCCGTCGCTACCCAGGATTACGTCGCGGACATCGTCATCGTTGCCGACGCAGCAGAAAGCGATGGCTGCATCCTCCGCCGCGGCTGCCGGCGTCGCTCTGCTATCGCCGCCATATTGCCGCACCCAGTCATCGGCTTTGGATTGCGTGCGGTTATAGACAACGACATCGTGGCCGGCCCTGGCAAGAAAGCCGGCCATGGGATAGCCCATGACGCCAAGTCCGATGAATGCAGTTCGCATAGCTGGCTCCGTCAGGCGGCATCGGCCTTGGTTGGCTTGCCCGCTTTCTGGCGCTTGCGCGGGTCGAGACCGATGGAACGCGCGATAATCTCACGCATGATCTCGGAGCTGCCGGCGTAGATCCGGGAGATTCGCGCGTTGGTAAACAGGCGCGAAACCTTGTACTCATCCATGTAGCCGGCGCCGCCATGAAGCTGCACGCACTCGTCCGTCACGCGACCCTCCAGTTCGCTGGTCCAAAGCTTGGCTTTGGCCGCGTCTTCGGCCGTCAGCTTACCCTCGTTGTGCACTTCGACGCATCGATCGATGAACGCATAGCCGACGTCCAGTTCCGTGCGCATGTCCGCCAACTTGAAGCGCGTATTCTGGAAGTCCGCAATGGGCCTGCCGAACGCCTTGCGTTCGTTGACGTACTCCAGCGTCAGCTCATAGGCGGCTTCGGCGCTGGCAATGTAGCCGCATGCGCCTAGGAGTCGTTCCTCGGCAAGTCCGTGCATCAAGTGATAAAAGCCACGATTCAACTCACCGAGCAGGTTTTCCTTAGGTACCTTGACGTTGTTGAAAAACAGCTCGGCCGTGTCCTGGCTCTTCAGGCCCATCTTTTTCAGGTTTTTGCCACGCTCGAATCCGTCCATGCCGCGCTCGACGACGAACAGTGACAAGGCGTGCTTGTTGCCGGGATCGGTGCGTGCAACGACGATGACGAGGTCGGCAAGGATGCCGTTCGAGATATAGGTTTTGGAGCCGTTCAGCAGGAAGTGATCGCCCTTGTCTTCTGCTTTCGTGCGTATCCCGGCGACATCACTGCCGGCGCCGGGTTCGGTAATAGCGATCGCGAGGATGTGCTCGCCGCTGATGCACTTCGGCAGCCAGCGCGCCTTTTGTTCGTCGGTCGCAAAGGCATCGAAGTACGGCGCGACCAGTCGGCTATGCAGCGTCATGAAGAAACCTGCGTCACCGTGGTGCGCATTCTCCTCGATCAAAATCTGCTCGTAGCGAAAATCCCGTACGCCGATGCCACCGTATTTCTCGTCAGCCCACATCAGCAGGAAGCCCATCTCGCCAGCCTTCAGATAGGCCTCGCGGTCGACGATGCCGGCTTCGTGCCAACGATCGCTGTGCGGCCCTATTTCATTCTTCATGAAACTACGCACGGAATCGCGAAACATGTCGTGCTCTTCTTCAAAAATGAATCTGTCCATAATTCTTACTCGCTTGAATATATGCGCGGCTTATTTGCCTTTAAAGCGCGGCTCGCGTTTCTCGAAGAACGCCTCGACGCCCTCCACGTTGTCATCACTGCCGGCCAGTGCCTGTTGCCAGTCCGCCTCCATGTCAAACGTGCTCGCCCAACTATTGTCCATGGCATGGCGCATGGTTTTCTTGGTTGCCTCGAGCGAACGAGGTGCGCGCTTCGCGAGGCTCTCCGCCCACTCTAGGGCCGCACTCTTGAGCTCCGCCGCCGGCACCGCCTTGTTGGCCAGCCCCAGCTCGACGCAGCGCGCTGCGGGAATCCGTTCCGACTCGACGCTGAGCTGAAACGCGCGTCGGTAGCCCAGCTGCCGCACCAGCAACCAGTTGAGTCCACCGTCCGGAACCAGGGAAATCGTCGTAAACGGCGACAACAGGAAGGCATTGTCGGCCATGATCAACAGGTCGCAATGCAATGCCATCGACATACCGATACCGGCGGCGGATCCGGGGACGGCGGCAATGACGGGCTTGCTCATGGTCGCTATCGCCGACAACACGGGCCGATACTCATACTGCAGCTTGCCGAACACCGGGCGCCCCTCGAAACCCGACTTAAGATCGGCGCCCGCGCTGAAGCAGCGGCCCTCACCGGTAAGGATAACGACTCGTATGGCGTCATCGCCTGCCGCACGTTCCAGTGCCAACTGAAGCTTGTTCGACAGCTCCGTCGTAAAGGCGTTCATGGATTCCGGGCGATTCAGGGTAATAATCGCGACGGCGCCTTTGTCCTGGTAGTCGACGATGTCGTTCATCCGCTTTTCCTCAGGCCGCAGAGCGGGCTTCACCGTTACCGGCCGGCCCGTAGTAGGTTTCACCTTGTTCGGCCATGGCGCGCAGGCCCTCCGGCACAGCGAATCGAGGGCCGTATTGCTTTGCCAGCCGGTTCGCTTCATCGACGAATGCCTTGACGCCCACGGTCTCGATGAATGACAGGGTGCCACCGGTGTAGGGCGGAAACCCCCATCCGAAAACAGAACCGACGTCGGCATCGGCCGGGTGGGTTAACACGCCTTCCTCCAGGCAGCGCGCCGCGTCGATAGCCTGCACGTATAGCAGCCTGGTCTTGACCTCTTGCGCTGTTGGTTGCTCTGCGGACACCGGGAATTGTGACGAGAGTCCCGGCCAGAGGCGCTTGCCCCCGTCATCGGAATACTCGTAGAAACCGGCGCCGAAACGTTTTCCTCGCCGATCCAGCTCGACCACCATGGTCTCCATGACGGCATCAGCCGGCGTCTCGACATAGTCGTCGCCCAGGTCGGCCTTGGTTTGTTTTCCGATCTTGTAAGCCAGCTCCAGCGACACCTCGTCCGTTACGGCCAGCGGGCCGACCGGCATGCCGGCGTGTTTCGCGACGTTCTCGATCAGCGCCGGGTTAACGCCTTCGGCCAGCATTGCAATTCCTTCCCTCGTAAAGGTACTGAACACCCGACTCGTGTAGAAACCGCGGCTGTCGTTGACGACGATCGGCGTCTTGCGAATTTGCTGGATGTAGTCGAGCGTGCGCGCGATCGCTTCATCGCTGGTCTTTTCTCCGACGATAACTTCCACCAGCGGCATCTTGTCGACGGGCGAGAAGAAGTGAATGCCGATGAAGTTTTGCGGCCGCCCGGAAGCCTCGGCGAGACCCGTGATAGGCAGTGTCGACGTGTTCGAGCCGAAGATTGCGTCGCTGCTGATTACGGCTTCTGTCTTTGCCGTGACGTCAGCCTTGATCTTGCGATCTTCGAAAACGGCTTCGATGACGTACTCGCAGCCTTCGAGTTTCGAATAGTCGTCCGTCGTCTCAATCAGCTCGAGGACATCGGCAGCGGCTGCGGCCTCCATGCGGCCGCGATCGACGCGTTTTTGCAGTAGTTGCCGCGAGTAGTCCTTGCCCTTCTCCGCATCGTCCCTGCTGCGGTCGAGCAGGACGACGTGCATTCCGGCGCGCGCGGACACGAAAGCGATACCGGCGCCCATCATGCCGGCGCCGAGCACGCCGAGCTTTGTAACCTTGCGCCTGTCGATGCCCTGTGGACGGCGCACCAGTTTATCCGCCGCCCCCTTGTTGACGAACAGGGTACGGATCATGTTGCGCGCCACGACATTGGTCAGAAGCTCGGCAAAGTACTTGGATTCGATCTCTAGCGCCGTGTCGATCGGCAGCACCGAGCCTTCGTAGACCGCCGACATGATCGCGATCGGCGCCGGGTAATTGTGATTGGTCGTCTTCTGCAGCAAAGCAACGCCGAACATCTGCGTCTGGATTGCTTTGGGGTGCATCAGGCCGGCGCCTCCGGGCACCTTGAAGCCTTTCTTGTCCCAGGGTTGCACGGCCTCGCCGCCATCGAGAATCCACTGCTTTGCAGCGGCGACTTCCTGCCCGGGTTCGACCAGCCGATCGACGATGCCCATCTCCGCAGCTTTGGCGGGCGACAAGTGCGTTCCCTGCAGCAGTAGCGGCAGCGACGCCTCGAGCCCGATAATCCTCGGCAGACGCTGCGTGCCGCCAGCGCCCGGCAGCAGGCCGACCTGTACCTCCGGCTGACCGAGTTTCGCCTTCGGATCGTCTGCCGCTACACGGTAGTGACAGGCAAGGCACAGTTCGAGGCCACCACCGAGCGCGGTGCCGTTGATCGCAGCGACGATCGGCTTGCCACAGGTCTCGAGTTTTCGATACAGCCGCTGCAGGCCACTCCATTTCTCAAATGCTGCTTTCGGGTCAGCTCCGGGCTGGATTTCGTCGACGATCTGCAGCAGGTCGGCACCGGCGACAAAGGAGCTCTTGCCCGACGTAACGACGGCACCCCGGATGTTGTCGTCGCCGACTATCTGGTCGATCGCCTGGTCAAAGTCGGCGATGAACTCGGGTGATACGACATTCATCGAGCGGTCTTTGAGATCGATCGTAATGACCGCGATTCGGTCGCTGCCAGTCTTCAGTTCAAGTGTATTCATGATTTTTGTCCCTCGAGTGCCGGCGCTAAACGCGTTCGATGATAGTTGCCGTTCCCATGCCACCGCCAACGCACAGGTTGACCAGCGCTGTTCCCTGGTTACGGCGCTCCAGTTCATCGAGCACGGTTCCGAGGATCATTGCGCCCGTCGCACCGAGCGGATGACCCATGGCGATTGCGCCGCCGTTGACGTTAATCCTGTCATGTTCGATGCCGAGCTGTCGCATGAACAACATGACCACTGACGCGAAGGCCTCGTTCAGCTCGAACAGATCAATGTCCTTTACGGCCATGCCGCAGCGCTTCAGGACCTTCTCCGCCGAGGGCGCGGGACCGGTCAGCATGATCGTCGGATCGGTACCGATCGAGGCAAAGCCCTTGATTCGCGCGCGCGGTTTGAGCCCCAGCGCCTTGCCCATGTCCTTGCTACCGATCAGCACGGCCGCCGCGCCGTCGACGATGCCGCTCGAATTGCCGCCAGTATGTACATGATTGATGGCTTCGACCTGCGGATACTTCTGCAGCGCAACGGCGTCGAAGCCCGCCTGGTGCCCGGGGATTTCGAAAGCGGCCCTCAAGCCGGCCAGGTCCTCGGCCGTCGTGCCTGGACGCATGTGCTCGTCGTGATCCAGGAGGACGTTGCCGAGCTGATCGCTGATGGGAACAACGGAGTTCCTGAAGTAGCCATTTTCCCAGGCATTGGCCGCCCTCGCCTGGCTCTCCACGGCGTAGGCATCGACGTCTTCGCGCGTAAACCCCTCGAGGCTTGCGATCAGATCGGCGCCGATCCCCTGCGGCACAAAGTACGATTTGTAGGCGAAACCCGGGTCGGCATGCATGGCACCCGAGTCCGAGCCCATCGGTACGCGCGACATGCATTCGATGCCGCCACCGATAGCGAGGTCGGACTGCCCTGACATGACCTGTGCGGCCGCCGTATTGACGGCCTCGAGCCCCGACGCACAAAAACGATTCAGCTGTTTGCCCGGCACGCTTTGATCGTAATCGGCGTTCAGCACGGCCAATCGGGCAATGTCCGAGCCCTGCTCGCCAACCGGCGCGGTACATCCGAAGACGACGTCGTCGAGCTTGCTGGTATCGAGGTCGTTGCGCTCGCGTATCGCGGCCAGCACCTGGGCGGCCAGGTCGATCGGTGTTACCGGGTGCAATGCGCCGCTCGAGCGGCCTTTGCCCCTGGGACTGCGTACGTGGTCAAAAATATAGGCGTCTGTCATTTCGTTTCCTATGCGTTGATTACGCCGCTAGCTTGCGGCGAGCGAATCTTTCAGGTGTCTCTTCATCACTTCGTTGGACACGGAGAAATCGAAAGTGTCCGGACTCATCATCCAGAGATAGGTCATGCCGGATATGTAAGCCACGTATTGCGTGGCCACTTCATCCGGGTCGACTCCGGCGCGCACCTGGCCGGCTTCCTGCCCGCGCCGTACCCATTCGGCTACGTCGGATTTCTGCCGGCGCCGTATGCCGACCGCGGTCTGCTGATACTCGGCGCTGGGGCTCGCCGCCCCGCAATACAGGATCTCCAGTGCCCGGGCTTCCTGTGGCGATTCCTGTTCGAACTCGTAGATGGTGTCGAGCGCCGCGCACATGGCCTCGATGCCGACCTTGTCCCCCACGCCGCGCTTCAGGTATTCGAGCCAGTGGCGGGAGATCGATTTGCACAACGCATCGTAGAGGCCGCCTTTGGATCCGAAGCGATACGTCGCGAGTCCGCGGCTGTAGCCGGCCTTCTCACCGATCATCGCCAGTGTCGTCTTGTCGGTGCCGTGCTCCAGCACAAGGGCCATGGCGGCGTCCAGCATGGCCTTGTCGGACAAGGCGGTGCGTTCAGCCTGGGTCAGTGAAGAATTGGGCTGCTGCAATCGAATAGAGTTACTTGCTGTCAACAAGCAAGTGATTATACGCCGCTGCTGCCCAAGCACAAGGGCCGCGGGGGGCCTGCGGCGATAGCCGGGCCAGCCGTGCTAGAGCCTGTCGCGCAGCTGGTAATAGAACACGCCGAGCGCGGCCAGCTCGCGCCGAAATCGATGCGCGCCGGGAAGCCGTACCGGCTTGATCCTGGAAAACACGTCGAAGCGCTCCGCCGTCCCGGCTACGACATCGGCGAGGATCTGGCCCGCCAGGTGCGTCACGTTGACGCCGTGCCCGGAGTAGCCCTGGGCGAACAGGATATTGGACGACACCCTGCCGAACTGGGGCACGCGGTTGATCGGTACGCCGATCGTGCCGCCCCAGGCATAGTCGATCTGCGTATCCCGCAGCGCCGGATAGACTTTCAGCATGCGGGGCCGCAGGTTCTTCCTGATGAACGCCGCATCACTGCCGGCATAGTTAATGCGCCCGCCGAACAGCAGCCGTTTGTCCGCACTGAGGCGGAAGTACTCCAGCACGAAATTCGGGTCACAAACGGCAAGGTCGCGTGGGTTGATCGCATCCGTGTGTTGTTTGGCGAGTGGCTCGGTCGCGATGATGAAGCTGTTGAGCGGAAGAAGTATCCCCCTGAGCTCGGGGATGAGCGCATGGTAGGCGTTGCCGGCAATGACAACCCAGTCAGCGACGACGCTGCCGTGTTGAGCGACGACGCGGGCCTTTGCGCCGCGCTCTATTCGCAGCACGGGCGAGGACTCGTAGATCGTCGCGCCATTCGAAACCGCCGCCTTAGCCTCGCCGATACACAGATTCAGAGGATGCAGGTGACCGTTGCCCATGTTCAGCAGCGAACCGATGTAGGCCTGGGTACCGATGAGTTCCGAGGTGTCTCGCGCTGACAGCAGTCTGAACTCGTAGGGGAAATCGTGACGCTCGAGATTGTCGAAGTCCGCCTGGAAAGCACGCATATGGCGCGGCTTGATTGCGACATCGAGGTAACCGGACTTGAGATCGCAGTCGATGCCGTAACGAGCGACACGCTCCCGAATTATCCCGTGGCCTGCCCAGCGCATCTCCCAGAGCAGCTTCAGCAATGCAGGGTCATTGCCTGCGAGCTTGTCCTCGCCCGAGATGCCGCCAATCATCTGGCCACCGTTGCGGCCGGATGCACCCCAGCCTACCTTGCTGGCCTCGACCACGTGCACCGTGTAGCCGCGCTCGGCGAGATGCAGCGCGGTCGATATGCCCGTGAATCCGGCGCCCACGACGCAGACATCGGCGCGCTGCTCGCCCGTGAGCGGCGGATAGCTGGTACTCTCTTTCGCCGTTGCGGCGTAGTAGGATCCGGTGTGTGGCTGTGTTTCGATCATCGCCGTCATCGTACCTTTGCAACAGTGAACAGGGTAGCCAGTGAACATAGTTTTCGACCTGGGTGGTGTCGTCTTCAACTGGCAACCGGATGCCCTCATCGGCCGCGTTTTTCCCGACGCAGCAACACAGGCACTGGTAAAGGCGAGAATCCTCGGGCACGAGGACTGGGTCGAACTCGACCGGGGTACGCTGGCGCTGGATGACGCCATTGCGCGAGCCGCGGCACGGACCGGGCTGTCCGTCGATAGCGTTGCGCGGCTGTTCGACGCGGTGCCACCATCCTTGACGCCCATCCAGGGTACGATCGACCTGATTCGCTCCATACGCCAGACCGACAACCGGCTATACGTGCTGTCGAACATGGGCGTGGCGTCAATTGCCTACCTGGAACAGCAACACGACATCTGGGATTTGTTCGACGGCGTCGTGATCTCTTCGCGTATCCGCATGGTCAAACCCGAAGTCGCGATCTACGAGCATCTGCTGAAGGTACATCGCCTGGTCGCAAACGAAACGGTCTTTATCGATGACCTGGAAGAAAACCTGTCGGCCGCATCGAGGCTCGGTATTCAAACGATACAGTTCGCCGAGCCGGCTCAGTGTCGACAGGACCTGGCTGGGCTGATTGAGCTGTAGCGGCCTGGCGGCAGGGGCGCCAACCCGCTTGCCTCCGCTTAACTGTCGGCCATCAGGTGGTTTCAGTGGCGAGCTTTCTGCCGCTCCCGGAGGATAGCTGCGGTACACGGCGTGGCCGGGTGGTGAAGGCCATGATGATCGCACCAAGCAGGCAGACGCCGCCTGCTATGATGAACGGCGTCATCCAGACCGCCGGCTGAGCTGCGCCTTGTGCGGCGTCCTTGAAGTAACCGGCCAGCAGCGGTCCCGCCAGGCCTGCAACGCCATAAGCCGTGAACATCCAGCCGTAATTGCTGCCGACATTCCTGTTGCCGAAATAGTCCGCGGTAATGGCCGGGAACAACGCAAAACTGCCGCCGTAGTTGAAGCCGATCAGCGCGGCAACCGCGATAAAACCAGAGACAAGACCAAAGCTGATAAACACGTGGTATGTCATCAGCATCGTTACGCCCTGCAGGGCGGCCATTAGCATGATAGTCGTCTTGCGACCGATCCTGTCCGATATGCTGCCCCACGCGATGCGGCCTACGCCGTTAAAGATCGCATACCAGGCCATGGCTGTACCGGTTATTGCACCGGCATCGCTGACGCCATGATGCTCGAGTGCGTCGATTCCAAACAGCTTGATGCAATAGATAACCATTAGCCCCGACACACCGGCGAACATAAAAACAGACCAGAGCATGTAGAACTGCGGTGTGCGCAGCATATCGCGCGCCCGGAATTCTACCGCCCCTTCGTGGTCGTTGTGCTCGGTGACCGTCGGCGTCCAGCCCGCAGGCAGGTAATCATCCGGAGGGTTGATCATGACGATGCTGCCCAACAAGACGAGCGCCGCCAACGCTATGCCGTAGATCACGAAGACACTCTGCACGCCGGGCAGGCCAAAAACGCTGGTGGTATTGAGCAGGCCACCGAACCATGATCCTGCAAGCTTCACCCAGATAGTCGCTCCGAATCCGAAGCCTGCGACGGCGAGCCCGGTAATCAGCCCCTTCTTGTCGGGAAACCACTTGACGCAAACCGAGATGGGCACAACGTAGGCGACACCGATACCGGCGCCACCGACAATGCCGATGCCGATTAGCTGCGGCCAGAAGCTGTTGCCATAGAGGCCACCCAGTACATAGCCGCCGCCAAGCAGAAGGCCGCCAGCCACCGTCAGCCGCCGTGGCCCAAAGCGCGGCAAGACGCGACCCGCCAGCACCATGACGATCGCAAAAGTGGCCAGCCCCGCAGAAAACACCCAAGCGGTCTGGCTGGCGCTGAATGCATAGGGGCCGGCCGCATCCGTCAGTCTCGCCGTAAATACCGACCAGGCATAGATTGCGCCCAACGCCAGCTGGATGAGCGTGGCGCCGACGACAATGCGCCAACGGTTTTGTGCGGTTATGCCCTGCCCCATGATGGCCTCTGCCTTGAGTAAGGCATCCGTGTGAAGATCGGAGCCATCTTATTCGTCACAGGCTGCAAGTCAGGCCGGTCTTTCCGCAAAGCATGTTGGTAAAAGCCACGATAGCCGTGCCGCTCTCGTTGCCGGCATTCTGTCTTGAGCTACCGCTCGCCACAGGCGATGATCCGGCTGCCCGGCCATCGCAATCAGCGACTGCCTGGCTGCTCGACGGTACCCACTAGTACAAATACTTTGCAGAGAACTGCAGGCGATTGAGTATGCCGTCATCACCGCTCTCGTCTTTGCGCCGACCGAAAATATATTCCGCGCCCAGGCTCATGCGATTGATGGGCACCCAGATAATATCCACATGCGCACTCTGATAGGACTCCGGAACAGCAAAGCCGCTTATCGACGTATCGTTATTCGCCATGGAGAACGAAGCCCCAAAGGAAGAATACAGTCGCTCCCTCCAGACATGACGGTATGCTGCCAGCGCGCCGAATTGCGGAGTGAGACGGATACTGTTACTGGCATCGAGCGCACCCACATTAAAACTGTTCAGCCCCATGTATCGCCCCAGCGCGTTGCCGTAGTTCAGTTGCCAGCGAAAGTCATCGCGCTCACCGATCATGAATTTTCCAGCCAGTCCGATCGCCCCACCAATCTCGGTATCACGGAAATCGGCCTGATCGATCTTCAATTCACGGACCAGGGTCGCGAAACTGAAATTGCCCCAGTCTCCCCTCCAGTTGCGTCGCACGACCAGGTCCGGGAAGGTGCTGTCGTCGGCATCAATGCGGGCACCGCCGCCATACGGCGTCAGCGTAGTTTCCGGGCTCTCCAGTGAAATAGCCCAATCGCCATTGCGCGTCGGCATTGTGTATCGAACCTGTGCCTGACGGGCGAACGTCACACCGACGGGTCCTACGAAATCGAGGTACTCCGGAAGCGTCGAGGTATTCAGGAAGTTTGTCCAGGTTTGTCCGGCGGTCCAGCGATCCCAGCTCAGCGAAGCGTGCCGAACGCGCGGGGAAAAAGAATTACTGACGCGTTTGTTGCCTTGTTGCCCGAGCAGGAAGTCGATCTCGAAATGCGTGGTGATGTCGCCACGCTCTGTCGGTGTGAACGTTTTTAGCCAGAACCGGGTTTCCTTGGCATGCAGGTTCAGGCGCAGGTTACCGGGCTCACCGGCCGTCGCGATCGTCTCGGGAATAAAAAGGTCTTCGCCAACCCCGCGCGTCGGCGCTTTGCTGTAGTCGCTGAGGAGGCCGTCCATCTTCACGTAACCGCCGACCTTGATTCGGGTCTCGTTGTAAATTGTCGGATGATCGGCCGTATTCGCCAAAGCCTCTTCGACTTGCTCGACGCTGGCGCAGGATGCGACGGCCCGCGCCACCTCATCGCTGCGGGCACAGGATTCATCGAGTTCACGATAGCGCTGCTCCAGCAACGCTTCCAGCTTTTCGACCTTCGCTTCCAGCTCACTGATGCGGGCCTCATGCGCGGCCGTATCATTCGCGGCACTCACCGGCAAAGCGAACGACGCAAGTATCCCGAGTGTGGTGATACCAGTAAACAGGCGTCGGGCGCTCATGCATCAGGCTCCTCAATGGACGGAGCGCAATACTGGTCACCCTACTGCTGCGGGACAATCCGTAGTTTCATCTACCCGGACAATCAAGGCCGCGCTTGCCGAGTTTCCTGATCGTCACATATTGCGCCGATACTCTCCGCCGACTTCGTAGAGCGCGGCCGAGATTTGTCCGAGTGAACTCGACTTCACGGTCTCCATGAGCTCCGCGAATACATTGCCGCGCTCGCGGGCTACCGCCTGAAGGCGAAGCAAAGCCTCGGGTCGTTCGTCGGCGTGATTTTCCTGGAAAGCGCGCAGGTGCTGAATCTGTTCGTTTTTCTCTTCATCGCTCGAGCGAATCAGCTCCTGGTCGTGTACCTCGTCCTCATGACCTTGCTTCGGCAGGAAAGTATTGACGCCGATCAGCGGCAACGAGCCGTCGTGCTTCTTGCTCTCGTAGTAGAGGCTCTCTTCCTGGATCTTGCCGCGCTGGTACATGGTATCCATCGCGCCAAGCACGCCGCCGCGCTCCGAGATGCGCTCGAACTCCCGGTAGACGGCCTCTTCAACGAGATCGGTCAGCTCGTTGATGATGAACGAGCCCTGCCAGGGGTTCTCGCAGAAATTGAGTCCCAGCTCGCGCGATATTATCAGCTGGATTGCAACGGCACGCCGCACGGAGTGTTCGGTCGGTGTGGTTATCGCCTCGTCGAAGGCATTGGTGTGCAGGCTGTTGCAGTTATCGAACAAGGCATACAGCGCCTGCAGCGTCGTACGGATGTCGTTAAAGCTGATCTCCTGTGCATGCAGGCTGCGTCCGGAGGTTTGCACATGGTATTTCAGCATCTGCGAGCGGGCAGTCGCGCCGTAGCGTTCTTTCATCGCCCGCGCCCAGATCCTGCGTGCAACGCGACCGATCACCGAATACTCGGGATCCATGCCGTTGGAAAAGAAGAAACTCAGGTTCGGCGCGAACCTGTCGATATCCATGCCGCGCGCAAGGTAATACTCGACGATTGTGAAGCCGTTCGACAGCGTAAATGCCAGCTGGCTGATGGGGTTCGCGCCCGCCTCGGCGATGTGATAACCGCTGATCGAGATGCTGTAGTAGTTGCGCACATTATTGTCGATGAAGAACTGCTGCACGTCTCCCATCATCTTCATCGCGAACTCGGTCGAGAAGATACAGGTATTTTGCGCCTGGTCCTCTTTCAGGATGTCCGCCTGAACGGTGCCGCGCACGGAAGCCATCGTCTCCTTGCGAATGCGCGCATAGGTCTCGGCATCCACGACCTGTTCGCCGGACAGACCCAGCAGGCCGAGACCGAGGCCATCGTTGCCGTTCGGCAGGTCGCCATCATAACGCGGCCTTTTCCTGCCCTCGAAGTAGGCGTCGATCTTTCTCCGGGCGGCCTCCCAGCCGCCGGTCTCGCGAAGGTGTTTCTCGACTTGCTGGTCGATCGCCGTGTTCATGAAGAAAGCAAGAATCATCGGTGCCGGCCCGTTAATCGTCATCGACACCGACGTACTCGGCGCACACAGGTCGAAGCCCGAGTAGAGTTTCTTCATGTCGTCGACCGTCGCGATCGATACGCCGGAGTTACCGACCTTTCCATAGATGTCGGGTCGCTCGTGCGGATCCTCACCATACAGCGTCACCGAATCGAAAGCCGTCGAAAGCCTTGCGGCTTCCTGCCCCAGGGACAGGTAGTGAAAGCGCCGGTTGGTACGCTCCGGTGTGCCCTCGCCCGCAAACATGCGCGTCGGATCCTCGCCGAGGCGCCTGTAGGGATACACGCCGCCCGTGTACGGATAGCCACCCGGCAGGTTTTCTTTCGTGAGGAAGTTAAGCAGCTCGCCCCAGTCCTTGAAATCCGGTGCCGCAATCTTCGGGATTTTCTGGTGGCTCAGGCTCTCGCGGTAGTTCTTGCCGCTGATTTCCCGGCCGCGAACCGTGTAGCTGTGTTTCTCCGCGCGCACGCCGGCCTTGCGTTTCGGCCAGCCCTTGAGGAGCTTGAGCGATGCCGCCGTCAGGTCGCTGATGGCCTCCTGGTAGCGCTGCCTGAGCGTCAGCAGGCTGCGGTCGTCGCCGCCGCTCAATGCGTCCGGCCTGTAGGCTTCCAGTTCGGCAGGCAGCTGCGGATCTTCGAGCAGCCGCAGTGACTCGTAAACGTGCTGCGCCCGGCTGGCCGTTTCCGCCTGGCTGTCGGCACGGCGGTTGATGTTTCTCCCCTGCTCGGCAATTTCGGCAAGGTAGCGGATCCTGCTGCCCGGAATCATCGCCGTCGAGCGCGGCTCCCGATTCGATGTATCGATGTTCGGCGTCCATCGGCCCGAATCGAGTTCGGCTTTCTCGACCATACGGCGGCACAGTTCCGAGAACATCCAGCTCACGCCGGGATCGTTGAACTGGCTGGCAATGGTTGGATAGACGGGCACCTCCTCGTCGGCGACCGCAAACGCGACATGGTTGCGCTTCCACTGCTTGCGTATGTCGCGCAGCGCATCTTCGGCGCCTCGCTTGTCGTACTTGTTGAGGACGATCAGGTCTGCGAAATCGATCATGTCGATCTTTTCCAGCTGGCTCGCCGCGCCGTACTCACTGGTCATGACGTATACGGAGAAGTCGACCATATCGACGATTTCGCTGTCGCTCTGACCGATGCCCGCGGTTTCTACGATGACGAGATCAAATCCCTGCGACTTCAGAAACAGGATATGGTCGCCGAGCATTTCGCTGGTTGCCAGGTGCTGCCGCCGTGTCGCGATCGAACGCATATACACGCGATCGGAGCGCAGGGAATTCATGCGTATCCGATCGCCGAGCAGGGCGCCGCCGGTGCGGCGCCGCGTGGGGTCGACCGCAAGCACCGCAATGCGCAACTCGGGGAAGCAGCTAAGGAAGCGATTCAGTATCTCGTCGGTCACGCTGCTCTTGCCGGCTCCGCCGGTTCCGGTGATGCCGACTACGGGCACCTGCCCGGCCTGCATGCGCCATTCCTTGCGCAGGCGCACGAGCTCGGCGTCATCAAAAACGCGTTCCTCAATAGCGGAGATGGTTGCCGCGATATCTACCGACGACTGGCTCTTCAGCGGGGCTACCGTCGGTCGCCGAGCCGCGAGCGTGCGTTTGATCAGGTCGGCAATCATCGCCTCGAGACCCAGCTCCATGCCGTCGTGCGGGTGGTAGATTCGCTCAACGCCATAGTCCATAAGCGATTTGATCTCATCCGGCGTAATCGTGCCGCCGCCGCCGCCAAACACCCTGATGTGGCTGGCGCCGAGCTCGCCGAGGCGATCGATCATGTAGCGGAAAAACTCGTTGTGGCCGCCCTGGTAGGAGCTGATGGCGATACCGTCCGCATCTTCATGGATCGCGGCACGAACGATGTCCTCAACGCTGCGGTTGTGACCGAGGTGGATGACCTCGGCACCCTGCGCCTGGATCAGGCGCCGCATGATGTTGATCGCGGCGTCGTGGCCGTCGAACAGCGATGCTGCGGTGACGAAACGCAGCGGTGCGGTTTCGCGTTTCCCGGAAATACCTGGCAAGTCGTTAGCGGCGGTACCCATGGACACCCTCCTGCAGGAAGACACAGCGATGCTCTCCAGCCGAATGGCAGAAAAGCGTTATTTTTCAATCGGTTTTGCTATTGAAAAAATTCTAATCTGGATTAAAATAATGCAGTTCACGGCAGAACTCAAGTACCCCACGCGCTCTGCCCGGCCGCAAACGAGGAAAACGCATGGCCAAAAAGGCGGAAGAAACGCGTTTCGAGCTGCAGAAAGACCGCATGCTTCGGGCGGCCGCAAGGTGTTTTAACGAAAAGGGCTATAGCGGCTCGTCGCTGAAGGACGTCGCTGCAATTCTGGGTTTGACGGATGCCGCCCTCTATTACTACGTGCGCAACAAGGAAGAGCTGGTGTACGAGTGCTACGTACGCGCCGCGGCTGTTGGCCGTGAAGCGATGCAACGGGCACTCCATGAAGGCCTGGACGGCATGGAGACAGTGCTGCGCTACCTTCGTTACCACATCGAGATCATGGTCGGTGAGCGCGGCCCAATCGCCATCATGAGCGAGATCCCGTCGCTGAAACCCGCCCACCGCGAAGAGGTACTTGCGCTGTCGCGGCAACACAGCGCGCGCTTCGAGGAGATGCTCAATACGGGCATCAATGATGGCAGCATCGCCGACTGCGACGTCAGGATGACCGGCAACGCCATCATGGGATCTGTCAACTGGATTCCGAAATGGCATCACGGCGACCCGGCAACGGGCCAGGTAATTGCCAGGGAGTTTCCGGTGATCCTCACCAGGGGGCTGCGACGCTAGCGAGCAGCGCGGGACCTCGGCTCCGGGCTAGTCCGGAAGGGATTCGAGGCGTTCATTGACCAGCCGCTCGACTTCATTGATGTCGAAACGAGAAGGATCTGTCTCCATGTCGGTAAAGCCGCCAATCTGTGCAAGCATCACGAGGTTTCCCTCCAGCTCGCTCTCGATGCGACCGTAAAAAACCGTACTTGACTGCATCTGGTTCGGAGATTTCGCGTCGATGACCGTCATCGGGCTGCTGTTTCTCAGGCGCGAACCGGTCGTCGGCCGGGCGTCGCGCACATTGCGTTTGATCGAATCCAGCAGCAGGACCAGGTCGCTGTAGCTGCGCCGGATTTCGAGAAACAGTCGGTCAGACTGTGTGCGCTGCTCCGCATTCATGTCCTCGAGCAACATGTCGCGCACCGCAACGAACTGCGGAGTATTCCGCTCTGCAGCGAGTCGGTACCAGGCGGACGCGGCCACAGGGTCTTCGTCGACGCCCATGCCCGTCAGATGCATGAAGCCGACCATGTACTGTGCGTACTTGTCGCCGAGCGGCGCGAGTTCGTTACGGTAAATGAAATACGCACGATCGTAGTCGCCGCGCTCGAACAGCTGATCCACCTTTCGCTGCACTTTCAGGGTCCGCGAATCCGGCGATTCGGCGGTGAAGCCGGAAGCACGCTGGGCGTGGGTCGGCGTACTGAGGAGCACCGCCACAGCCAGCAACAGCAGGGATCGAATTATGCTTGATTTACCGACGATCATGTCTCGACATCAAAACTGGAGCCTATCTCATTAATGATCATGACCGCGTTGCGGTCTGACTGGCTGCGAGCCAAGGCGTGAGGAGCGCAGTGTACTGAATGTACATGAGCGACGAGCAACGCGGGATCGCAGCCAGTCAGGCCACAACCCGTCGGGACGGCAGCTATCTTTCCGCAATGCTGCGTTGCAGCTCGCTGATGTGAATGGACCACACGGCACTCGCTGCGCCTTGCCTTGCGGAAATATAGCTGTCGTCGCGGTCATGATCATTAATGAGATAGGCTATGGGACCTTTGAGTCCGCGGCGACGGCGTAAGTTCCGGCAATGCTATTCAATTTTTTCCGAGACATGGTCGGCAAACCTGGGCTCGCGCTTCTCGAGATTGGCCATCACGGCTTCTACCTGGTTGGGAGACCCCATGATGCGCTGCTGCAGCTTTGCCTCCAATGCAAGCGCTTCGGCCTCGGGCAGATCCCACGCCTCATTTACCAGCCGCTTGATGCCCCGGATCGCCTCGGGCGAACGGGTGGCGCAGTCGCTGGCAAACAGCCTGGCGGCCGTCAGCGGGTCATCGTGCAGTCCGGTCACGAGGCCCAGAGCGAGCGCTTCGGCGGCATCGAGTATTCGCGCCGACATGGCGAGCTCCTTGATCTTGTCCACCGGCATGATGTGACGGAGTGTCGTACTGATCGCCATATCGGGAATCAGTCCCCACTTGGTTTCCATGATCGAGAAGCGGCTACGCTCGGACGCATAGCGAAGATCGGCTCCAAGAGCGATCTGCAGGCCGCCGCCGTAGCAGATGCCGTCCAACGCGCAGATGACGGGCACCGGTAGCTCGCGCCAGGCATAGGCTGCACGCTGAAAGAGGTTCGCGGGCGATCCGGCGACAGGCTCCATTAGCGCCGCGTCGATGCCCATCCTGGGACCCGTGAAAACGCTGACGTCGATCCCGGCGCAAAAATTTCCGCCGGCACCATGCAGGACAACGGCTCGCAGCGTGGGATCCTTGCCGAGTTTCCCGGCCGCTTCATGCAATGCCTCGAACATCTCCAGGTCCAGCGCATTGTATTTGTCGGGTCGATCGAGCATGACATCAGCCACATGCTGATCCACGCTGATATTCAAACGTTTGCTCACCCATTTCCTCCCTGCATCATGCCGATAGCGTGCACTTGCCATTGCGTAACACGACGGTGTTGCGCTCCCTGACCGAGCAGCGAAAAGAGACGATATTGCCGTCCTGCCACATATCGGTGGTGATGGTATCACCGGGAAGGACCGGCGCCGAAAAACGGGCATCGAATCCTTCGATCAGGGTGTAGTCATAGTCACATATGGTCTCGAGTACCGCCTTGCAAGCAACGCCGAAAGTGCAGAGTCCGTGCAGTATCGGCCGTTCGAAGCCCACGGCCGAGGCGGTGGCCGGATCGGCATGCAGCGGATTGCGATCCCCGGTCAGCCGGTACATCAGCGCCTGGTCACGGCGCGTAACGATGTCGCAACTCAGGTCCGGTTCTCGCTTTGGCGCTCGATGCGGCAGTGGGCCCTTGCCGGACGGTCCGCCGAAGCCGCCATCGCCCCGTGCCATGATCGTGCAGCCCAGCGAAAACAACACCGTATCATCGCTCGCCAGCCGACCCTCCGCTTCCAGCAGGATCAGGGCTCCACGGCTCGGCCCACGATCAAAAGCGTCGACGACCCGCTTGTTTATCAGCAGGTCTGCTGACGGCGGCAGGGGCCTGTAAAGCTGCATGCGCTGCTCCGCGTGCAACACCTGGCTGTAATCCCAGCCGAGGTCAGGTGGAAACATATCGGGCACCAGCACAGTTGCCAGGGTCGGCATCGTTTGCAGCACACCACCCTGTTCGTAGACATACGGCAGTTCCTTCCTGTTCAACGGATCCGCGCCCATGCCCACGCTCAGTGCGTACAGCATGGATTCGGTATCCGTGTAACTGAAAGGAATATCGGAGACCGACTTCGCCAAGAGTTCTTCGTAGTTCAGTGCCATAGCTTGTCCATGCCGGCGCGACAGCGTCGCGCGTCAGCCTTTCTTTGCGTACTGCCAGCCCATACTTGCGAGCGGTTCGACAGCGTTGACCGCTTGCGCCGCATGTGCGCTGGCGGCCGTTCCGTCCCGAACTCTGCCGGCGATACCCTGGAGTATCGCGGCGAGCCTGAAAAAATTGAACGCCGAGTAGAAGTTCCGGTTCGCGATGCCGTCGTTGCGACCGGTACGCTGGCAGTATCGTTCGATATAAGCCTCCTCGTCCGGTATGCCCAGTTCCTTCAAATTCTTGCCCGCCAGTCCTGTGGAGCCGATGCCGATTTCCGGCATTTGCCAGGTCATGAGATGATAGGTGAAATCGGCGAGCGGGTGGCCGATTGTGGACAATTCCCAGTCGAGCACTGCGATGACCCGTGGCTCGGTCGGATGCACGATCATATTGTCCAGGCGGAAATCACCGTGCACGATGCCGGCCGACTCATCGTCCGGAATATTGGCCGGGAGCCACTCCATGAGTGCGTCCATCGCTGCCACCGTGGCCGTCTCGGATGCCCGGTACTGGCCCGACCAGCGCGATATCTGGCGCGCAAAATAATTTCCCGGCTTGCCGTAGTCCTGCAGGCCGACTGCGGCGTAATCGATGTTGTGCAGCGTGGCGATTGTCCGGTTGACGTCGTCGTAGATCGCCGCGCGCTCCGCTACCTCCAGCCCCGGCAGGTCCAGATCCCAGAAAATTCGACCATCGACAAATTCCATG
>JBFELT010000028.1:0-22605 GCA_041552015.1 Woeseiaceae bacterium | reverse complement strand
CGACAGGGACGTCCGCGTGACCGTATCGAAGCGACGTGCTGATGCCAAGGCTGGCAAACAGGGCAATTGCCAGCACGCCGGGCACCAGTGTGCGAAAGGAAAAACGATTCATGCGCGGAACTCCGATTGGTTTCGACAATTGACCGCCCTGCTGCACGGAATATTACCGCGCCGCTCTCCTCGGGCCAGCCATAGCCTGCACGACGTCGAAACCGCGGCGCTTAGGACTGGCGACGAATTTATCCATGGTCGCTATCGTCCAAACGGCCAGCGATGCGACGAAAGTCGTTTCTGATGGACAGGCCGGGGCCCGGAAGATTACATCGCTCTTTCGAGCAGATCGCGGCCGCGTATATCGCTGACACCGCGGCAACGCGCCTTGGCCCGATACATCGCCTTGTCGGCCTCGCGGAGCAGTCCCGTCAGGGTGCTCGCATTCGTTGGATACAGGGCGAGGCCGATGCTGGCAGCACAACGCAGCGATCTGCCGCCAACGACATACGATTCCTCCAGTCCCTTCGTCAGTCGAACGGCCAGGTGCTGCGCGACGTCGGCATCGACGTCTGGCACCAGTGCGACGAATTCGTCGCCACCCGGCCGGCCGATAATGTCGCAGGAGCGCAGCCCCTGACGCAGGCGCTCCGCCGCGATTTGTAGCAACTGGTCGCCGACCTCATGTCCGAACTGGTCATTGATCAGCTTGAAGTCGTTCAGGTCGATGAACAACAAGACCCCGGTGGCGTTGTCATCGCTTGCGCTCAGGCGCTCTGTCGCCTGTCTCTCGAAGCCGCGCCGATTCAGTACGCCGGTCAACGGATCGGATGTGGCAATGGATTCCATCTTGCGTTCTTTCGCCTTGGTGTCGGTCACGTCGACGAACGTTGCCGCGTAGTCGTCGCCCATGGGTTCGATTATCATCTGCAACCAGCGAGCCACGCCCTGTCGCTGCAGTTTGACCTCGAGCTCCAGGCTGCCGCCGCGACTTACCGCTTCGTCGAAACGCCGCACGATATCGTCGGCGGATGCATTGTCCATGCCGCTGCTCGCGACGCGGACGAGTTCCGCCGCTTCGCGCTCGACGAGATCGTCCGGTGCAGACTCCAGGAATCTGCCCGCGGCCGCGTTGGCGAAAATGCTCTTGAGCACCCTGCCGCCCGTGTCCAGGCTCTCCCATCGAAAGCGAATAATGCCGTTTACCGAGTGATCGATGATGGTACGCAGCAGCTTTTCGCTCTTGCGCACCTCGATCTGCGCTTTCTCGACGTCGCTGACGTCGCGAAACATCAGTACCTGGCCGCCGCGCGCCGAGGAGCGACTGGTCTCGATGCGCGAGGCCTGGATGTGCAGGAATCGTCCCGTCGACGTGAGCATCTTCTGCGGCACGCCCGACTGCAAGGCCTCGAAAACCTCGGGTGCATCGTCGCCGAAAAGCGTTTCGAGCGGCTGGCGCAGCGCCGCCGATTCGACGGTTGACAGCATGGTTTCGGCGCCGTGGTTGAGGCCGATGACCCGACGCTGATCGTCGACGACGACCACCGGATCCTGCATGTTCTGGAACACCGCCTCGTAGGCAAGCGGCGTGAACTCGACGATCCTCTCGCCGATAATCAGCCAGGCGTATACGGGCAACATGGCCGAAAACACGATCGCAACGTAAGAAATCGTGTCTGGCCCGTAGCCGAGGTCGTAGGCCACGGTAGCGGCCAGCGGCAGGACGCAGGCGCCCGTCATCAGGAAGAGTCCCCGGCGATGTGCCGGCGCGACCGCTGTGGCGTGAGACAGCAGCGTCAGCACCGCCGCGGCAAACACGGCGTAACTGTAAGGAAGGTGCACGAACTGAAACCAGGGACCCCAACGCTCGGGTCGCGTCAGGAACCTACCGGCTTCATTCATGATAGGGCCGCTCCACATCAGTTCGTGCTCGATGTTCGTTGCGGCCAGGATGACCGAAACGAGCGGGATGATGCTCAGCATCACCAGCATTCGGCCCGGCGTTGCCGAACCGGTGTACTCGCGAAAACCGACGAACGCGACGATTGGCACCAGGGCCGTACCGATGAAGTGGCCGGTGCGGCCGATGGAAAATGCGGTGTAATTTACCGCGAGCAGCTCGATGCCACCGCCGACGACCCAGATGCTGATCAGGACGAAGAGCACGCCGATCGGCATGCTGCCGACCTCCCGCTTGGAGGCGACCAGCCTGGACCCCATCATGAGGTAGCAGGCGGCGCTGAATACCAGCAAGACTGACAGGGCGACGTCCAGGTTCATGGTTGTCGGGCTCGGGCTATCATTTCGGGAAGCCCATGATAGTTGCCGACCGCCAACACTCGAAGGAACCATGCCTCAGATAAGGGCATTTCCCCGGCGAAACAGCGGCCTGACGATTATGTCAAACCACTCGGCGACGCGTCAGATCGCGTCGGCAATTCTCGCCGTGAACTCGGCGCGGCCGAGACTGTCCAGGGCACCAAGAAACCGGATGGCGTCCGCCTCCTCCCGCATCGTCTTTGTTCGATAGGGGTCGTCGTCAGGTCGCGCGCCCAGGCGCCAGAAGAGCAGCGTGATCGTTGTCGCAAGGCGCGTGCGGACGAGATCGAAAAGCAGTGCTTTCTCCAGGTCGCTGAGCGACATGACGCTGCAATAGCCGGCAAAAAACGGAATCATTTGTTGAAGCGGATTCGTGTCTTCTCCGCGCAGGTAGCTCGCCGCTATGGCCACGTCGAAGACCAGAGGTGCTCGCAGCATGTCGCCGACATCGATCAAACCCGCGACACGACGGCTGACTGGGTCCACGAGCACGTTGCCCGGATTGGCGTCGCCATGAATGACCTGGCAGCGAAGCGCCTCGAGCGCGGGCATGACGGCGACCTCGAAATCATCGAGCACCCGTTCGACTGAGCGACGCGTATCCGGACGATTGATGTGAACCAGCAGGCCACGCAGCTCGGCGGCTCGCTGCAGGTCCCAAAGGAGCACAGGTCGGTCACCGGGGTGTGAGAAGTCCTGGAGGCCCGCGTCCAACCGTGCAAGCACCGCGCCAAATTCACGTGCCAGCTCGTGATCGATCGCCACGGACGCCAGCGGTACACCGGCAAGGTAACTCACGACCCGAAGCCTGCAGTCGTCCTCGCCGCACGCAACCTTGCCCGAATAGCGCCCGTCCATCGTCCTGATCACCCTGGGTACCCCCGGACCCCGGTTCTCCAGGTGCAGCAAGGCCGCGATCTGAAATTCGCTCACCACGCCCGGCTCGACGGCGCTTGTCACCTTGACGACATACTTGTCGCCGCCCGCAGTCGTCAGGCAGAAATTCTGGTCTCGCTCGCTAATCAGCGGGGCGTAGTCACCGAAGAGGCCGAATTGGGCCTCGACCGCCTCGCGGATTCGTGCCAGACCCACGGCCGGAGGCACCGCCGCCACCATCGCATGCGCTAGTCCGTCCACTTGTCGACGTGTGGTGCGGTGTAGCGCTCGAATGCCTGAATCAGTCGGGTCGCGCTGCTCTCCGCGAGCAGCATCCGCCGATTCTCCGCGCGCAGGAAACCTTCTTCACTTGCGTGATCGAGGTAGCTGAGCAGATGATCGAAGTAACCGTCGACATTGAACAGGCCGCAGGGTTTGTCGTGAAAACGAAGCTGACCCCAGGTGATGATTTCGATAATTTCCTCGAGGGTACCGAACCCACCGGGCATCGCAATGAAGCCGTCGGACAGAGCGGCCATCATCGATTTCCTGGCATGCATCGACGAAACGACGTGCAGCTCGGTCAGGCCCTGATGGGCGATTTCCTTTTCGCAGAGCATTTGTGGAATGACCCCGTGAACCTGGCCGCCGCGCTCGAGGACGGCATCGGCAATAATGCCCATGAGGCCCTTGTCAGCGCCACCGTATACCAGTTCGATCTCATGGCGTACCAGGACGTCGGCAAGATCGCGAGCTGCGTCGACGTAAGACGGCCGCACCCCGGTATTCGACCCGCAGTAGACGCACACCCGCTTCATGAATAGCTCAGGCTGTCGCCGCTTTCGGCTTTACGCCCTGCACGATCCTGGCGATTTCCGGGCGGGATTCCCGCAGCTCTTCCGGCGTGAGCGCATCGAGTTCGTGCGGAAAAACCAGCCACTCGGCCGTTTCGTGCAGGTAAAAGTCCGGAAGCAGGTCTGTCTCGTTACGACTCGGCTTGAACCATGGCACTGCGATGCGGATATCCTTCGGCGTGTTGCCCCTGGCGCGCGCAGACAGCTCGTCCACCACCGCAGCAATGGTATTGCCCGTATCGAAGACATCATCGACGATCAGTACACGGTCATCGTGGCGAATCTTCTTGATAATGTAGTTGAGGCTATGCACAGCAACCGCGCCTCTCTCGTCCACGCCCACATACGACGAGGTGCGAATGGCAATGTGATCGGATTCAACGCCGCAGTAGCTCAATACTTCCTGCACCGCCATGCCAACGGGGGTCCCGCCGCGCCAGATCGCGATGATCATCGTCGGCCGAAAGCCACTCTCGAGGATCTTGATGCCAAGTTCGATCGAATCCTCGAGGAGATCCTGGGCGGAAAGTATGGTTTTATCCATTTCTCTGTACGGACTTGTCGCTGTCGCTATAATGCGGGGCTCCAATTCTAGCGCAGCACGCCCCAGGTACAAGAATAATGAATGAGCGATTTATCGCGGCCAACGATCTGCTCCGCGATTCTTTCCAGCTCGCGGCAAATATCTTCGAAGACGGATTCGAGCCCGATTTCCTGGTAGGCCTGTGGCGCGGCGGCAGCGCCGTCGGTATCGCCGTGCAGGAAGGGCTCGATTATTTCGGCGTGCCGACGGACCATATCGCACTGCGCACCTCCTACTCGGGCGCGCCACATTACGCGAAAATGATTCGCAAGGCCGATTCGATACGCGTACACGGCATGAAATACCTGCACGAGAAGGTATGCGCGCATCATTCACTGCTCATCGTTGACGACGTTTACAGCACCGGATCCAGCGTGAAGGCCGTAATCGACCAGTTGGCGAAAAAGACTCGCCGCAACATGCCTCACGATATCCGAATTGCGACCGTTTGGTATCGACCGACCGAAAAAACGCTGCAAACGCCGGACTACTACGTACACCAGACCAACGACTGGCTGGTACTTCCTTACGAGCTGTCGGGCTTCAGCATCGAGGAGCTGCGCGCGAGTCGCCCGGAGATGGCCGGTCTTCTGGACAAGCTAGCGCCGCATGTGCCGCCGGGCGAGAAACCCGGAGCCCGATGACCGACCGCCGGGCCCGGCTGCAGTCCCTGTTCGATGCGGCGGTGAGCGCCGCAATACCGGCAAGCTGCATGGCCGACTGGCTGCCGGCGCGCCCCGGGGGCAGGGTCGTCGTAATCGGTGCCGGCAAAGCCGCGGCCCGCATGGCCCTGGAGCTGGAGCGGCGCTGGGGCGAGCCGCTCGACGGTACCGTGATCGTGCCCTACGGCCACGCCGTGACCTGCCGGAGTATCGAGGTCCTGGAGGCATCTCACCCTATTCCGGACGAGGCGTCAGTGGCGGCCACGAAAGCCGTGCTCGAGCGCGTGTCGGGACTTGCCGAGGCCGATACCGTTGTCTGCCTGCTATCAGGCGGCGGCTCGTCGCTGCTGACCTTGCCAATTCCTGGCGTTGCGCTTGCCGAGAAACAGCGAGTCTCGTCGCAGTTGCTGCGCTCAGGCGCGGCAATCCATGAGATCAACGCGGTTCGCAAGAAGCTCTCGGCGGTAAAGGGCGGCAGGCTGGCCGCCGCCTGTGCGCCGGCACAGATCATGACGCTGATAATTTCTGATGTTCCCGGCAATGATCCTTCGGTCGTCGCCTCGGGACCGATGGTGGCCGACACCACGACAATGGCGGATACCCTGTCGATACTGTCCCGCTACGACATCCATCTGGAAGCAGCGACCCTGGCGGCCATGAAGTCGGCATATGCCGCGTTTGCCGCGCCTCGTCAGGGCGACGTACGGATACTCGCCACCAGCGACGATGCGCTGCAGGCTGCCGCGGCGAGGGCAATGGAACTGAAGCTGACGCCGTACGTACTGGGTGACCTCAATGGCGACGCGCGCGAACTTGCGGACCAGCACGCCCGACTGGCCATCGATATCGCGGGCGGCGCAGGCCCGCTGGAGCCGCCCTGCGTGATTCTGTCCGGCGGCGAGACCACGGTTCAGGTGAAGGGCAAAGGGCGCGGCGGCCGAAACGGGGAGTACGCCCTCGCGCTCGCAATCCGGCTCGACGGTCATCCCTCGGTTTCTGCGCTGGCTGCCGATACTGACGGTATCGATGGAAACGGCGACAATGCCGGTTGTTTCGTCTTTCCGGACACGCTCGCACGTGCGCAACGGCAATCGATCGATGCGGTCGAGCTGCAGCGGAACAACGACAGCTACCGGTTCTTCGAGACGACCGGCAACCTGCTCGTTACGGGGCCGACGGGAACGAACGTCAATGACTTCAGGGCGATACTGGTCGAGAAGCAGGAGCCGGCGGGTTGACGCAGCGTTCGTTTCGGTTTTCCGAGACTTGTTATCGGCGCCCGGCGCCCGAATCATGAAGGATTGACCGCCCTTCCCAGGATTCGCGATGCAAGACTTACCGCACTACTACAAGGTTTCAGCCGACGCTGACAGCACCAGTTCCGTCGTGGTTTCGAGGGAGGGTCTGCCAGACCTCGAGACCGCCGGGCCCGTCCAGTACGGCGGCCCGGGCGACCTCTGGTCTCCCGAGGAACTGCTGGTCGCTGCCGTGGCGGACTGCTTCGTACTGACTTTTCGCGCGATGGCGCGTGCATCCAAGCTGGACTGGATTTCCGTCAGCTGCGAGACGTCCGGAACGCTCGACAAGATCGAGAACGTCACGCAATTTACGCACTTCGACGTCGACGTACAGCTGACCGTGGCCGCGGATACGGACAAGGACAAGGCGCAACGGCTCGTCGAAAGAGCGGAACATCATTGCCTGATAACGAATTCGCTCAAGGCGGCGTCCCGCCTTACTGCGGCAGTGAGATTTCCTGACCAGGAGTCTGCGCGGTAGGCGTATCCGGGCTAGCCCGGACACCGAAGATCATTCATCCGTGCTGACCGGCCCTTCCGCATAGAAAACACCGGCGGAGACGGCAAGTGTCGGTTCGTCCGCTCCCTCGCTCGAATGAATCGTGGCGTAGGCGTCGAGAAGATCCGAGATCGTCGTGGTTGCCGCGCGCAGCCGCACGGACACGAGCTTGCGCACGCGAGCGACATCGGACTTGCGAATCGTCTTCAGGCCAACGCTCTCCAGCGGCCAGATTTCGCTCTCCCTTTTTGCTGACTCATTGTGGGCCAGTGCCGCCATCAGAGGATACGGTCCAGCCCTCAGCCGCTCCGCCATCGCTTCCTCGGCTTCGATATCGGCCTCGTCGGGCGGATCGAGAACCAGCGTATCGTTCACTACCCTGGCGCGGCCAATACGCTGTAACTCCTTGCGCATGGCGCCTTCCGGAATATCGCCTGCGAAGCGTTTGACCAGCGACTGGAAGGACCCGGCACCACCGTTGAGCCCGAGCGCGGCCGGCTCGCCGTTCTCGTCGAGGAACTCATCGCTGGACTGCCACCCTGAAATGATTTCCTGCAGCGGCGTACCGCGTTCCGTTACCGCGCCCTCGTTATTTTCGAGACGCGCTCGAATTCGACTGATTTCCTTTCGGGTCAGGCCCGTCATCGCAGCAATTCGGGAGACATTCGTCGGTCTGCCGTGCACGCCGTAGTCCTCGGACGCGACGGCCACGAACGCCGCTTTCGACAGCTCTGAATACTCGCGGTAGCCTCGGCCGAACCGCAGAAAGAGTCGCGCAATCGGTTGAAGGAACAACAGGAATGTTTTATTTAGCTTGTTATTTTCTTGTTCCCGCATGGCCGAGGAATATATGTTCTCTCAGGGACTTAGGCCATCGAAAACTCTCAAATGGGAAAAAGTGACCGTTTCAACTGAAACGAGGTACAGCGGGCGAATCCGTATTTCGGGGAAACGATTGGCTAATCGCGGTTATTCCTCGCGTTACCGCGAATGTACGTTGCGGCAACGTGGCGATCGTCGGCCAGCGTCAGCAGTGCAAAAAACGACTCCTCGATCGTTTGCGCAGCGGCCATTCGACGCGCAGTCAGCGTCGTCGCGTCCGGATCGAGCACGACGAAGTCGGCATCTTTTCCCGGCAGGAAGTTGCCGATACAGTCGTCCAGAAAAAGCGTCTCGGCGGCACCCAGGGTTGCAAGATGCAAAGCCTGCATCGGCGGCAAAGCGTGATCCTGAAGATGCAGGACCTTGTACGCATCGCCCGCCGTCCTGAGCAGCGACAGACTCGTGCCGCCGCCGACGTCGGTGCCCAGGCCACAGCGAATGTTCGCCTTGCGCATGGCAGCAAGGTCGAACAAGCCGCTGCCGAGAAACAGGTTTGATGACGGACAGAATGCGGCGGAACCCCCTTTCCTTGCCATGCACGCCCGGTCCTCATCGTCCATGTGCAGGCAGTGCGCAAACACCGCGCGCTCGCGAAGCAGTTCAAAGCGATCGTAGACATCCAGGTAACTGCGACTCGATGGAAACTGCCTCGCAATCTGCTCGACCTCCTGCCTGTTCTCGGCGAGATGCGTGTGAATCCAGACCTCCGGATATTCCCGCGCCAGCTTTCCCGCCGCCTCGAGCTGTTCTTCGCTGGACGTCAGTGCGAAACGCGGCGTGATCGCGTAGCCGAGACGGCCGCGGCCGTGCCAGCGCTCGATGAGCGCCTTGCTGTCACTGTAAGCCGAACTCGCATCGTCCCGCAGTTCCTCCGGGCAGTTGCAGTCCATGAGCACCTTGCCGGCGATCAGGCGCATATCGCGCGCTTCGGCCGCCTCGAAAATAGCGTCCGCCGAGTGCGCGTGAACGGTGCCGAAGACCAGCGCCGTTGTCGTGCCGTTGGCCAGCATTTCGTCCATGAAAACGCTCGCGACTTCACGCGCATAATCCGGATCCCTGAAACGCATTTCGGCGGGATAGGCATAGCGATTCAGCCAGTCGAGCAGCTGTTCACCGTAGGACGCGATGATGTCCAGCTGCGGGCAGTGCACGTGGCAGTCAATGAAGCCGGGTACGATGAGCTTGCCTGGCAGTTCGGTCAGCAAGACGTCTTCCGCCAGCTGCGCCAGCAATCGATCGGCGTGGCCCGCCTCCGCGATGCGGCCATCCTCGACGATCAGCACGCCATCGTCGAAATACTCGTACGCCGACTCGAGCGACGCTTCGCCCGGATCGGACAGGCAGTGCAGAATCGAGGCACGAAAAGCCTGCCGCATCATGCTCAGGGTGCCTCCAGCATGATGACATCGTCCAGCATGACCGTCTCACAGTTCGGCTCACTGGCGGCCCTGTCGACGATGAGGAACTCATGCCCGGCCTCGAAGGCAATCAGCGGCATGTGCCAGGTGCCGCGATGGTAATTGAACCCCTGCCGGCCGTTCGTTGCGAAGGCACGCAGCCCGGCGACATCCACAGACTCGCCGCGCGGCGCCACGACGATCACCATTCGGCACTGCTGCAAGGGAACGAAAGCCTGACTCCCGAGCGGATGCCGTTCCATCATCTCGACCTGCAGCGGCAGCGACGTCGGCGTTCGGCAACGCGCGATGCTCACGGCCGTATGGCTGCCGTCCGCGATGTCGATATTGCACAGATCATCGAAGCGCTGGAATCGCGCCGCGTTCATTGCCTCGGACCGGTCGATCGCGGCCTCGATGACGTCTCCGTACGGCGCGAAACGCTCGCGCGTCAGCGGCTCTGGCTTGAGCGAAACAACCGCGCGCTCAGCCATGCACCTGGCCGAACAGGCGAACGCGGCTGACACCGCCATCCGGGTAGATGGAGACGCGAACATGACTGACAGCCCCGATCGCCTGCAGCTGCTTGTCAAAATAGTGCTGCTGATCCATCTTCAATTTCGATTCGGGCAACAGGGTTTGCCATTCAGTAGCGGCACGCACGGCGTGCTCATCGCTGTCGAACATCGCGGCCTCGATGGACACCCGATCCGGATAGTTGCCCTTGAAGTGTGCGGTATCGATTTCTGCGCGCTCAATGACGCCGGCCTGGCCCAGCGCAATGATGACCCAGTCATTGCCAGGTCCGCGACGGCGCGCGGTCTCCCAGCCGTCGCCCATGTTCACACCGCGGCCCGGCGCGGTCAGGTTGTGCATGCTGCCATAGTGCTCGTCGCTGCAGGCGATGGCGCGACCGCCGTGCTCGACCGCAGCCAGGTCGACAAAGCCGTCAACATCGGTGAAATCGGCGCGGATTTCGCCGAATATCCTGAGCCGTGCAACCCCGCCATCCGGGTAAATGTTCAGCCGCACATGGCTCCAGATGCGATCGTCACGCACATCCAGGTAGTGATGCGCATCGCCGCCAAGATCGGTCCTGGGCAGCAATTCGATCCAGCCCTCTTCGGGTACTTCGCTATCGCTTTGGCAGGCCTCTATCGATGCCTGTGGCGGGAAATTCCCGGTGAAGTGGCGCGTGTCAATGTCAAAACCATGAATGACGCCGGGCACGCCCAGCCTAATGACGCAATAATCGTGGCCCGGCGTGCGGCGGCGGCGGCTCTCCCAGCCGTCCATCCACTTGCCGTGATCGTCATATTTGTCGGCGATGAAGACAGGCTCCGCCGGATCGATGATGCGCTCTTTGGCAGCGAAGAACTCATCCGTCGCGTAGGTGACTCGCGTTCCGAGTCGCGGCTGTTCGAGCTGTATCCATTTACTGACGGAACGGGTCATTCACTGGCTCCCATAGAGTCGAGTCGAAGACGGGCGATCTTGTGGATCTCCAGCAACGCCGTTTCGAACTCCAGCGCGTAGTCGTTTTCGAGGCGCGCGGCGAACGCCTCGAGTATGGCTTTTCGATCACTGCCCCGAACCGCCATGACAAACGGAAAACCGAACTTCTCCCGGTAGGCGGCGTTCAGCGCCTGAAAGCGCGAATACTCTTCGGCCGAACACTGATCGAGACCGGCACTCGCCTGCTCCTCGCTGGATTCGGGCGTCAGCTCGCCGGCCAGCCTTGCTTTTCCGGCAAGATCCGGATGCGCGCGAATGAGCGCCAGCTGCTTCTCGGTCGCCGCGTTGTCGACGCAATCGGCCATCAGCTCGGCCAGTGTGTCCACGCTGTCGTTCTCCGAGGCCAGCGGTGCCACCAGCTCCGCGACCCAGGGCGAATGCTCGTAAATGCCGGAATAGCGCGCAATGAAGTCATGTGTATCCATCAGTCAGTGCCCTCCGCCGGATGACGCTCACGCCAGTGCCTCGCAATGTCAAGCCGGGTTGCTATCCACACGCCTTCCCGCGACGCGAGGTAGTCGAGGAAACGCGCCACCGCAGCCGTTCGGCCTGGGCGGCCGGCCAGGCGGCAGTGCAGCCCGATCGACATCATGCGGCCACCCTCGGCGTGCAGCACGTCGAAGCTGTCTTTCAGATAATCGAAAAACTGCTGGCCGGAATTGAAGCCCTGCGCCGTTGCAAATCGCATGTCGTTGGCATCGAGTGTGTAAGGCACCATGAGCTGGGGGTTGTCGTAGCTGTAATCCCAGTAGGGCAAATCGTCTGCGTAGCTGTCGGCGTTGTAGTCGAAGTCGCCGTCCTCTGCGGCGATGCGATGGCTGTTGGGACTGCAGCGACCGAGATACCAGCCGCGCGGCCGCACACCGCAGACGCGTTCATGTATCTCGAGTGCTTTCAGCAGATGCGATCGCTCGGTTGCCTCGTCGACGAACTGGTAGTCGATCCAGCGGTACCCGTGGCTGGCGATTTCCCAACCGCTGGCCTGCATTGCCGTCGCCACCGAAGGATTTCGCTGCAGCGCCATCGCAACGGCGAACGCCGTTACCGGCAGCTTGCGCTCGGAGAACAGGCGGTGCAGGCGCCAAAAGCCCGCGCGCGATCCGTATTCGTATATCGACTCCATATTCATGTGTCGCAGCGCAGGTATCGGCGCGGCGCCAACGATCTCCGACAGGAATGCCTCGGATGCCGCATCGCCATGCAGTACGCAATTCTCGGCGCCTTCCTCGTAGTTGACGACGAACTGCACCGCGATTCGTGCGCCTTCGGGCCAGTCGGCCGATGGCGGCGTTTCGCCATAGCCGGTCATATTCCTGGGATATTGCCTGTTTTCCATTACCGGTCCTGCAGGGCCCTGTACCATCGGTCGATGATCTGCCGTTCCTGATCCGTCATCGCGGTCAGGTTGCCGATCGGCATTACGCGCGCGACGACCGTTTGTTGATGGATGCGCGCCGCCTCCGCCAGTATGCGCTCATCGCTGTCCAACACAACGCCGAGTGGCGGTGCCGGAAATCCCGGATGGGTCGGCGCATCGGCGTGACAGGTCGTGCAACGCGCGTTCACGACGTTTCTGACCTGCTCGAAACTCACCGTCTCAGCGGCCGACGTTTCTGTGCGCGGCGCCAGTAACGCTACAACCCCCGCCAGCAGCAGCAAGGCGATAACAATCGGAAGCGGTGATGCCTTCCCTTTGTGTCTCGCAACGAAGTACACGCGCACAAGCGCCCCGATCATCGAAATAGCAATCAGGATCGCCCAGTTGTACTCGTGTCCGTAGGTCAGGGCATAGTGGTTACTGGTCATTACGAACAGCACGGGCAGGGTAAAATACGTGTTGTGCACCGAACGTTGCTTGGCCCTTATACCCGGCGTCGGGTCGGGCGTTTCCCCCCGCTCTGCCGCGGCGACCATCTTGCGCTGCCCCGGAATAATCACCATGGCCACGTTCGCGACCATGATCGTGCCGAGTACGGCCCCGAAATGAATGTAGGCGCCGCGACCGCCGAACAACTCGCACAGGCTCCAGGCGAGCAGCGCGACCACCAGCAGAAGAACAATTGCGAAGACCCGGTCGTCTTCGGCCAGCGGTGACCGGCAAAGGAGATCGTAGGCGATCCAGCCACCGACGATATAGGCGATCGCAATTGCTACGGCCTGGGCGGCGGAAAGTTCCGCGACCGAAACGTCGATCAGGTAGACCTCGGCGCCATACCAGTAGACCAGGGCGAGCAAGGCCATGCCCGACAGCCAGGTCGTGTAAGCCTCCCATTTGAACCAGTGCAGCCGGTCCGGCATTGCGGGCGGCGCGACGCGGTATTTTTGCGCGTGATAGAAACCGCCGCCGTGCACCGACCACAGTTCTCCGCCAACGCCCTTCGCCTCGTCCCCAGCGTCTTTCGGCGCCTCGAGGTGATTGTCGAGCCAGACGAAATAGAACGACGCACCGATCCACGCCACGCCGGTGATGAAATGCAGCCAGCGCAGCAAGAGGTTCAACCATTCGACGATGTAGGCGTCCATGCTAAGACCTGTCTTCCTGTCCTTTCCCGACTGTTCAGCCTATCGGGTGGACGTTCCTGGGATATTGGGGAATCGACGATTCAGCAGCGCGACCATGGTGTTTCAGGATTTCCGCCGCGGTTGCAACCGCGATCTCTGCCGGCTTCTTGCCGTTGATGTCGTCGACGCCGATCGGGCAGGTCAGCGCATCGATCAGCGCCTCCGGCATGCCCTGCTGTCGATAGCGCTTCTCGAAGCGGCGCCGCTTGGATCGTGAGCCGATAAGGCCGCAGTAGCGCGCATCCTCGCGGCGCAGAATACGGTCGCAAATGTCGAAATCCAGTGCGTGGCTGTGCGTCATCACGAGGTAGTAACTGCCAGGCGGCATCGCCGCGACTTCCAGCGCGGGATCTGCTGTTTCGATCGCGCGCACATTGGCAGGCTCCTGCCGAAAAATATTGCGACGACTGTCCACCCAGCGAATATTGCAGTCCAGCCGCGACAATGTGTCGACCACCGCCGTGCCGACGTGTCCCGCACCGAACACGGCGATGTTCAGATCGGAAACCACGATCGGCTCGTAAAACTCCTGCACCCTGCGATGCGCTTGTCGATCGCCGTCGAGGATGGATCGCGCCGTCTCGACCAGGCGCGGTGACGGCGTATCTTCGTCGATGCCGAAAACGCGATCTCCCGTGACGATGAACTTCAGCGGCGCGCTCCGCGAGATGCGCGTGAGCAGTATTGCCGGCTCGCGCTGGCCGTGCAGCGCTTTCAGGTCCCTCAACCACGCGGGCATGCCGCCGGCCATTGGCTCGAACAGGATCTCCACGACACCCCCGCAGCACTGCCCCATCGATGCGCCCAGCGGGAAACTCCGCAGCGACGACTTGTCTTCCTTCAGCAAACCGACAGCGACGCGGGTGCACTGGTACTCCAGCTGACCGCCGCCGATCGTGCCGATGGTCTCGCTTGCCGTAACGATCATCTTCGCACCGATCTCGCGCGGCGCCGAGCCGCGGATACCGGCGACCGTGATCAGCACAGCCGGTTCGTCCGCGGCGCACAGGTCGCTGAGTTCGTCGATCCACTCATTCATGACCGGCTCGCATAACGGCACGCAGGATAGCCTCTGGCGTCGCGGGTGCCTGCAGGGGCACTCCCCCGGGCACGCCCCGGTCGATGGCATCGCGGATCGCCAGGAAGGCCGACAGGCCCAGCATCAGCGGCGGCTCCCCGACCGCCTTGGACCGGTAAATCGTGTCTTCGCGGTTGCTGCTGCCCGACAGCATCTCGACGCGAAAATCGGGCGCGAGATCCGAACAGGTCGGTATCTTGTAGGTCGATGGCGCGTGGGTGCCGAGTTCGCCCGCCTCGTTCCACCAGAGCTCTTCGGTCGTCAGCCAGCCGACACCCTGGATGTAACCACCTTCAATCTGCCCGAGATCGATGGCGGGATTCAGCGAGTCGCCGCAGTCGTGCAGGATATCGACGCGCAATACCCGATTTTCACCCGTCAGCATATCGACCACTACCTCGCTGACCGCGGCGCCGTACGCGAAGTAAAAAAACGGCCTGCCGGAAAACCGTGCCCTGTCGTAATTGATCTTCGGGGTCTTGTAGAAGCCGGTCGCCGACAGCGATACCCGGTCCGCCCACGCCAGCCGAACCAGCTCCGCAAAACTCGTCGAGCGATCGCCCAGCTGCACCGCATCACCGTGGAAATCGATGGCGGCTTCCGGCACCGAAAAATGCCTGGCAGCAAATTCGGTCAGTCGTTTGCGTATCTTGGCAGCCGCCCGCTGTGCAGCCTTGCCGTTCATGTCCGAACCACTGGACGCCGCCGTCGCGGACGCGTTAGGCACCCGGCTCGTGTCGGCCGCCATGATGCGGATGCGGTCCATGCCGACACCGAGCTCGTCGGCGACCACCTGCGCGACCTTTACATACAGCCCCTGTCCCATTTCGGTGCCGCCATGACTGAGCTGCACGGTGCCGTCTTTGTAGACGTGCACCAGCGCCCCCGCCTGGTTCAATAGCGTATTCGTAAAGGATATGCCGAATTTCACCGGCGTTATCGCGATGCCGCGCCGCAACACCTTGCTGCTGGCATTGAACTGCCGGATTGCCGCACGCCGTTCCTGGTAGTCACTGTTCGCCACCAGCCTGTCAAAGATGTCATCGATGATGTTGTCGTCGACCGGCTGATCATAATGCGTGACGTTGCGATCGCTCTTGCCATAGAAATTCCGGCGCCGCACTTCCAGCGGATCCTTGCCGAGCGTTCGCGCGATGTCATCGATGACGTATTCGATGGCAAACATACCCTGCGGACCGCCGAAGCCGCGAAATGCCGTATTGGACACCGTGTTGGTCTTGCAGCGATGCGACACGATACGCACGTTTTCCAGGAAGTAGGCGTTATCGCAATGAAACATGGCACGGTCGTTTACCGGGCCGGACAGGTCCGCCGACATGCCGCAACGCGAAGCGAATTCGAACTGGATACCGCGTATGCGGCCCGTGTCATCGAAGCCGACATCGTAGTCGATCACGAAGTCGTGCCGCTTGCCGGTCATTATCATGTCGTCGTCACGATCCAGGCGAAGCTTGCAGGGCCTGCCTGTCTTGTCGGCGGCAATGGCGGTGATGATCGCGATGAGTGCCGCCTGGCTTTCCTTGCCCCCGAAGGCTCCGCCCATGCGCCGGCAAATAACGACGATGTCCTTGGCAGACCGCCGGGTCGCATGCGCAATCATCGTCTGCACCTCGTCAGGATGCTGGGTCGAGCTGTAGACCAGCAGCCCGCCATCTTCCTGGGGGATCGACATCGCAACCTGGCCTTCGAGGTAAAACTGATCCTGGCCGCCGACAGAAATTCGCCGCTGCAGCCGATGCGGCGAATTCTCGCGCGCGTCATCCGGATTGCCGCGAACCAGCGTCTCGCTGGGCAACACGAAAGAGCCCTTCGCGACGGCGGTCAGGGGATCGAGTATCGGCTCGAGTTCCTCGTAATCGATGCTGGCCTTGCGCGCCGCCTTGCGGGCGCTGTCGACGCTGCCTGCCGCAACGGCGAACAGCGGCTGGCCGACGTACTGCACCAGCGCGTCGGCAAACACAGGGTCGTCCTTGACAATCGGCCCGTAATTATTTTCACCCTGTATGTCGGCCGCGACGCAGACATCGACGACGCCGGGGGCGGCAAGGACGTCGCACAGATCGATCTTCCTGATCCGCGCGTGCGGCTTCTCGCTCATGCCGACCGCAAGGTGCAACAGCTCGCGCGGCTCGGGAATATCGTCCGTGTAGGCCGCCCTGCCCGTGACGTGCAGGTGTGCGCTGTCGTGCGGCAGCCCAAGGCCCACGGCGCGCCCGGATTGTTGCCCTGCCTTAACCGGAGCGTCCATAGAGATACACCGTCGATTCGGCGGCGCCCGCGGTTTCGCGATAGAAGCGACGTAGCAGATTCTGCACGGCAAGCAGCCGAATATCGGCCGTGGCGCGCGCGTCGCTGATGGGAGTGAAATCCGATTGCAGCGCGACGCAGGCACGTTCGATCTGCGGCTCGCTCCAGGCCTCGCCAACGAGAATTGCCTCGCAATGGGTCGCACGCTTGATGATCGGGGCAAGACCGCCGCAGGCCATGCGAAACGTCGCGACCTTGCCGCCATCGAGCTCCAGGAAATACGCGGTGCACACGGCTGAAATATCCTGGTCGAATCGCTTCGACCACTTCTGGCTTCGAACGACTGCCTGCTCGTCGACGAGCGGTATTCGAATGCGCTCGATGAATTCGCCCGGTGCCAGGTCATTGACCCGATAGTCGTGATAGAACGCATCCAGCGGCAGCTCACGAACGTCGCCGCCCCGCCGTAGCAGCAGAGTCGCGCCGACAACCATCAGCGCTGCCATCGAATCGCCGATCGGCGAGCCGTTCGCAATATTGCCGCCGAGCGTGCCGGTATTGCGAATCGGCGGCGATGCGAATCGTCGAAAAATCTCTTCCAGCCCCGGGTAATGCTCGACGATCGGAGGAATCGCCTCGCTCAGCGTGACGGCTGCCCCAATGTCCAGATGCGTCGGTGACCGGGACACGGTCAGGAGTTCGGCGACCCGTCCCGTGTAGATGACTGTGCCGAGTTCCCGGTGCTGCTTGGTCACCCAGAGCCCGATGTCCGTTCCGCCGGCAAGCAGCGTCGCATCGGGATAGCGGGCAAACTGCTCGGCAAGCGAATCGATGCCGCTCGGTGCGAAGTAACGACGATCGCCGTGCTCGAGCTCGAGATCGGCTTCCCTCGCCAGTTTTCGCAGGTTTTCGATGCGCCTGGCGGGCTCTTGCTGGCTGCCGCAAGCCTGCCGCAGCCAGTTGCCGCGATCGTCAGCAGCCGATTCCTCGTACATCGCGCGTGCCGCCGCGACGATCGGCCGATATCCCGTGCAGCGGCAGAGGTTGCCCGCGAGCGCGTCGTCGATTTCCCGGCGACCGGGAAGCGCGTTCGTCTTGTAGAGTGCGAAGAGCGACATGACGAAGCCCGGCGTGCAGAAGCCGCATTGAGATCCGTGGTTCTCTGCCAGGGCGCGCTGAACGGGATGTAGCTCGGCGCCGGGCGGCGACAGGCTTTCGACCGTAATCAGCTCCTTGCCGTCAAGCGTTGGCAGGAACTGGATGCAGGAGTTGATGGCCTTCAGCGACAATTCATCGCCGCACAGCTCCGCCACGACCACGGTACACGCGCCGCAGTCGCCCTCCGCGCAGCCCTCTTTCGTGCCCGTGCGGCCAAGGTCCTCGCGCAGGAACTGCAGCACGGTCCGCGAAGGGTCGACGTGATCGAGTTCGATCAGCTGACCGTCAAGCATGAAGCGAACACAAGACACGCCCATCGCCCCTAGCTGCCGCGATAGGTCGAGTAGGACCAGGGCGACACCAGCAGCGGCACGTGGTAGTTCTCATCGCTCCGGACCGAGAAACGAATCACTACCGTATCGAGAAATGGCGGATCGCCGCCGCGAACGCCCAGAGCGGCAAAGTACGCGCCGATGTCGAATTCCAACTCGTACGCACCCGTTTGCATGGCCTCTTCGTCGAGCAGCGGATAGTCGCTGCGGCCATCGGCGTTCGACACGGCACTCGCGCAGAGCTCCCTGCCGCCGTCCAGCCTGAACAGGCGTATCCCGACACCCTTCGCCGGACGGCCGTGCGCCGTATCGAGGATATGTGTGCTCAACCGTCCCATGTCGCTCCTGCCGTAACGGCGCCTGACTACGTACCAGTCAGCGATTATACGACGCCACAGCGGCTGCGTGCCTGTTCCGCTTGTGATAGCTTGCCTGCGCCGGAAAACGCCGTGCGATCGGCCGATCTGACGTAATCCAGACGGGAGTCTCCGCGATGAAACGCCTGCTATTCCTGATTGCCTTACTGCTGCTGGCCAGCTGCGAGATCGATGACAACACCGCAGCCGACGTCAGCTACCTCGATATGCCGGGTACGGAAGGACTCGGCCTGCCGTTTTCCTCTGCTGTACGCGTCGACAGCACGCTGTACCTCTCAGGCAACATCGGCAACCTGCCAGGCACGATGACGCTGGCCGAAGGCGGTATACGGGGCGAAACGCGCCAGACGCTCGACAATATCTCGGCGGTACTCGACGAGTTCGGTTCTTCAATGGACGGCGTCGTCAAATGCACGGTATTTCTTGCCGACATGTCCGAGTGGGATGCCATGAACGAGGTCTACAGGACCTACTTCAAGAAGCCGCCCGCGCGCAGCGCCCTGGGCGCAAGTGGCCTGGCACTCGGGGCGCGCGTGGAAATCGAATGTATTGCGGTGGTGACCGGGCCGGACTGACCTCAGCTTCCGTCCGTCGCGACAGCGCTCTGAAGCAGTTCGTCGCGTCGCGCCTGCAGGGATCGCAGGCGACGGCCATCCAGCACATCACTCAGCTGCTCGCGCAGCACCTCATCGTCGATTTCGCCGAGCGCCTTCACCCAACCCGGGTTGACGTCGATCGGCGCCGACCTGAGGTGCTTGGGGCTGCCTTTTCTGCTGACGAATGCCCGGTAGTGCCCGCCAAGCATCAGGCGCCACGTCGATGGGTCGTAAAGCATGCTCTGCAGGGTGCGCCCTTCGTTGTAGATCAGCACGTCGAAGACGTACATGGCCGCCCATTGATCCGGCAGCGGACAGGCTGCGCCGGCACCCTGTCCGGATGCGGATCGCTTCATCTCATCCGAGGCCTTGTCCGGCAGAAACTGCAGCGAGCCATCGGCGCCGTCAACTTCGCGGATAACAGAAACCGGCACCATGTCCAGCTCGAGCAGCCGGTCCAGGCGATAAGCCGCAACGTCCGGATAGAATCCGCGCGCCGAGCGTTTCTCGAAAATGGCCGAAACGGTCCGCCGCCCGTCGCTGACCTTGACGATCGTACGGCCGGCCTCGTCTTTGCGTTCGGACTGAACCTCACCCTGTCGCAGCAATTGCGCCAGTTCTTCGGGCGACATCAGGTCAGCGCGCATGCCCAGGTTGCGCGGATGGGGTAGCGGGTCTGCAGGCCCCCGGCCGGACTGGTTCACCACCGACACGGTATCGCCCTGAAGTATCAGCGCGTTGCCACTGCCGCGGTAGTAGAAGTTGAGCATGCCGGTGTCGATTTCGATGAGCCGGCCGTCAAATCGCTGCAGGACGCCTCGATTGGGCGTCGGAGTGTGCCCGACGACAACGCGCGTTGCGCCGATTGCCGCAAGCGCGCCTTCGAGCCGGTACTCCTCGATCAGTTCGCCGCAGGACACGCTGCCGCGGTACCAGAGCGGGCCCTCGGAATCGAACAGGTCGGATTCCGCCAGGCGCTGCGCCGTGCTTATCGCCTCGATGACGGCCGGCGCCTCGTCCAGCGCCGGCATGTAGGCATTAAGCACCTTGCGGGTATCGTAGTGACTGTCGGTCGGCAACAGCGCCCTGGCGTCCGTCAGCGTTTGCAGGGCGTTAACGTAAGCCAGCAGCTCGTCCTTGAGCCGGCCGTTGACGCCGTCGAGCCCCAGTTCTTCCACCAGCGGCGACAGCCCGCCGTGAACGAAAGCAGTGCCGTTGACAACCATGATGACCGGCTTGCCCAGCAACCAGCGGCCGTATTTGCCATCCGGCCTGAAAGCGCGGCGCAGCGCGAAAAAGCCGGCCGGAAACCGCTCTTCGAATTTCTCGCGCAAGCTGTTGCGCGACGTCGCGCCGGCATAACGGTTGGCATAGGCATCGAACCACTTGTCCCTCTCGGCTGTCGTTTCATCCGCCGCAAACGCCGCGTATTCCGCCTTGCTCACGTAGCGCAGATCGCCAATCAGATTCATCGATTCGTGATTTCCGATAACGACGTGCACCGCGCCGCCTGCTGCCTGCGCTTCGCCTTCCAGTCGCATCAACAGATCCATCGCATCACGTGACCGGGGTCCGCGGTCGAGAATGTCACCGACGATGACGAGGTGCGCGGTCTCGCCAGACCATGCCAGCGCTTCGTCAATCACCCCGGCTTGTTGCAACGTCTCGACCATCGCCTCGAATGCACCATGCACATCCGATATCGCGATCACTCTGTCCGCTCCTTCGACGTGCCATTCGTCGCCTTGCGCCGAACCGAAAGCGATCAGAATCAGGAAAAGGAATGTTCTCAGTACGCGTGGCAAGGGCAGGGTCCGGCAGTGTTCTTCGGGGGAGTGAGTGTAGTCAGAATGCGCCGTAGCGGCAATTTATGGCCGCAAAAAGCCTGTGCTAGACTCGCGGAGATGGCATCGCCGCTGGCAGACCAAGGGCAATTCATGTCACCGTATCGTTCGACAATTGCAGGGATCATCGGGTTCCTTTCGCTTGCGGGCTCACATGCGCAGACCAGCGATGAGCCGGATCCCTTATTCCAGGGCACAGGTACCCTGGAAGTCCGAATCGTCGCCCCCATCAGTGCGATACTCGAGGAGCGTTCGGACGAGCGGGACGTCGAGGCAAAACTCCACTACACAGACGAGTCCGGCGAACCTGTCGAGATAGATATCGACATCCGTACGCGCGGTATTTCCCGCCTCAAGAAAGACGTTTGCCCGTTTCCGCCTCTGCGCCTCGATTTCAAGAAGTCGCAAGTCAAGCAATCATTGTTCCACAAGCAGGACAAACTGAAGCTGGTTACGCATTGTCGCGACAAATCGAAACGTTACGAACAGACATTGTTGAATGAGTTCCTGGCCTATCGCATTCTCAATGAGCTGACGGACGCCAGTTTTCGCGTACGCCTTTTGCGCATCAACTACGTTGACAGCGATGAACCGGAGAAGGATCGGATTCAATACGGCTTTCTGATCGAGCACAAGGATCGCCTGGCGAAGCGGCTCGGACTCGAACCGCTGGCACTGGAAAAAACCACGGTCAAGTCGCTGCAGCCGGCGTACACAAACCTGATTTCGGTGTTCCACTACATGATCGGCAACACCGATTTCTCGCCCATAGCCGGTCCCGACTCCGAGTGTTGCCACAATCATGTTCTGTTGGGTAAAGAAGCTTCGCTGCTGCTGTCAGTGCCTTATGACTTCGATCAGGCGGGACTTGTCGATGCTCCTCATGGCGTCACCAATCCGCGATTCAAATTGCGCAGTGCCAAACAGCGCCTTTACCGTGGGCGATGCACGAATAATGAGCATCTCGAGCAGACGCTTGCTTCTTTCATGAACAAGCGAGAGGGAATCTATGCGCTCATCGAAAACCAGGAAGGCCTGGAGCCGAAATATCGTAAGAAAATGAAGCGATTTCTTGACGATTTCTACAAGACCATTAGCTCGCCCAAACAGGTCGAACGTCAGCTGATCACAAAGTGTATTTGAAGCCCGCGGCCGCGTCCGACAATTGCAGCCAGTCCGCAAGAATCTTGGATGTGCGGGGGTGTATGTAGTAACCCACGGAGCTGTGCGGATTCGACTTGCCGTAGCGAACGGCCAGGTTGAATATGCGGTAATCGTGCACGACACTGACCTGGCGCTGCTTTAGCATTTTCCCGAAGTCGTCCGCCAGCGTGTTGTCGTGACAGCAATAATCATCCTCCGCCGCCAGGTTGTGCCAGGAAATCACGTTGCACGGAAAGCGGCTGTCGGTCTTCTCTTTGGCGCCAAGCAGTCGCTTTTGCACCGCGCGGTCACCGAGCGGCGATCCGAGTGTCAGCCAGGACTCGACTTTCTTGTCGCCATACTGATCCCTG